>CANPYF010000089.1 GCA_947587925.1 uncultured Ruminococcus sp. | reverse complement strand
CACCAACTCCGCGCCGTGGCTGCCCAACAAGTTCCACGACAAAGTGGTTATCGAAGGTCAGCGCAAGTTTATGGGAACGCTGTGGAACACCTACGCGTTTTATGTGCTTTACGCCGAAATAGACAAATTCGACCCGACCAAGTATGAACTTGACCCGGCCAAACTCGGCGTTATGGACCGCTGGCTGCTTTCAAGGCTCAATTCCACCATAAAAGAAGCGGATAACTGTCTGGAAAATTACCGCATACCCGAAGCCGCCAAGGCTATGCAGGATCTTGTTGACGAACTTTCAAACTGGTATGTAAGACGCTGCCGCGAAAGATACTGGGCGGAGGGCATGAGCCAAGACAAGATAAACGCCTATATGACACTTTACACCGCGCTGACCGAACTGTGCAAATGCGCCGCGCCGATGGTACCCTTCATCACCGAGGAGATATATCAGAATATCGTAAGGAATGCGGATAAAAACGCGCCCGAAAGCATACACCTTTGCGATTACCCGACCGCGGACGAATCGCTGATAGATACCGCCCTCGAACAGTCTATGGAGGAAGTGCTCGAAGTGGTCGTTCTGGGACGTTCGGCAAGAAACGGCTCTAACAGAAAGAACCGTCAGCCGCTCAGCGTTATGTATGTAAAGGCGCAAAAGCAGCTTGAGGATAAATATGTCGACATAATCAGAGATGAACTCAATCTTAAAAAGGTCGAATTTGTAAGCGATACCTCCGAATTTGTCGATTACGGCTTCAAGCCGCAGCTTAAAACGCTCGGTCCCAAATTCGGCAGATATATCAACGAGATAAGAACGGCTCTCGCCGAACTTGACGGACACGCCGCAATGGACGCGCTCAATGCGGACGGCTGCATAAAGCTGAATATCTCAACGGGCGAGATAACGCTTTTCAGAGAAGACCTGCTTATCGAAACGATGCAGAAAGAGGGTTATTATACCCTCTCGGAGAAAAACGTGACCGTATCGCTCGATATAACGCTTACCGACGAGCTTATAGAAGAAGGCTTTGTGCGCGAAATAATCAGCAAGATACAGACCATGCGCAAAGATTCGGGCTTTGAGGTAATGGACAGGATAATCGTTGAGATAGACAAGAGCGAAAAGGTAGCGCAGATCGCGCTGAGAAATAAAGACGCTATAAGCGCGGACGTGCTTGCCGACGACATCATAACGGGCAGCGCACAGGGCGGCAAAGAATGGGATATAAACGGCGAAAAGACCGTTATCTCGGTAAAGAAGGTATAAGACCTTTTGCCGCGCAAAGAGTAATACGGGTTTCCCCTCTTTCGGACGGTGGAGAGTATTGTATTTCGCTTTCCTCCCCCGCCGTAGGCGGGGGAGGAAACAAAAAAACATAATATAATAAGATCTCTCCTCGTTTTAGGACGGGGAGAGAATTTTTTGCGGCGTATTAACATATATTATTTTTCAAGGCGAAGACCGCAAGCTGCGTGCGGTCTTTAAGACCCAGCTTTTCCAACATCCGCGAAATATTGTTGCGCACCGTACCCTCGGCAAGATACAGCTTTGCGGAGATCTCCTTGTTATCGCAGCCCTCGGCGATAAGCGCTATTATATCCCGCTCACGCTGTGTAAGCGATTCGGCAAGCGGCGACGTCTGGGCGGTACTGCCCTTGACGGACGGAAAAACTCCCCGCGCAAAAACGTTCATGCCGCCGCTTACGGTCTTTATCGAATTGATTATCTTTTCCGTTTCCATTTCTTTGAGGATATAGCCGTCAGCGCCGCTCGCGACCGCGCGTTTTACCGTTTCATCATCATCAAAGGTGGTAAGCACCAGCACCTTTATGTCGGGATAATTCTGCTTTATCAGCTTTGTGCCGTATGCGCCGTCAAAATCAGCCATGCGCATATCCATGAGCACCACGTCGGGCGAAAGACTGCCGCAAAGCGTGTACGCTTCTCTGCCGTCGCCCGCACAGCCGACCACTTCTATCTCCTCCGAATCGGAAAGCGCAGCTTTCAGTCCGTCACGCAGCAGCGGTATATCGTCCGCAATAAGCACCTTTATCATGACCTGTCCTCCTTCCTGTCACCGTCAACGGGTATTTTGATTATCGTGCGGAAGCCCTCGCCGACTGCGGAAACAAATCTGACCGTTCCGCCGAGAGCGGTTATCCGTTCGCTTATACCGTGCAGACCGTTGCCCTGTTTTATCTCCTCACAGCCGCCGCCGTTATCGAAAACATAAAGCGCAAGGCTGTCCGCTTCAAATTTAATGATAATATCCATTTTGTCAGCCGCCGAATAGCGTTCGCAGTTGGTTATAAGTTCGCGGCAGCAGTCGTAAACGGCGCGTACACAGAATTTATACCTGTCGGTCTCCTCGCCGCGTATGCAAAGTTCTATCTTCATATCCCTGACCGAATCGGCAAGGGTATTCAGCGCATTTGTGACCGAGGAAAGAAATTTGTCCGACCTTAAATCGTTTATCGAACAGCGCAGCTGAGTTATGCCGCTCCTTGCCAAGGCTTCCGTTTCGGCGGCGTAACCGCCCAGCTTAGCCGTACTCTCGCTCGGCGGCATACCGCCCGTTTCTTTAAGCGAAAGCTTTGCCAGCGAACTTATCATAGTCAGCGTATGCCCCGCGGTGTCATGCACCTCCTGCGCTATGCGGTTGCGCTCCTGTTCAATGGCAAGCCGCTGTTCGGCGGCGGCAAGTGCGGCGGTGCGTTCGAGCAGACCTGTAATATCGGAGATTATCACGATAAACGCAAGCGGTACACCTCTGCCGTCACGGCAGACATATTTTTTCAGATCGAGCGTGCGCCCGTTAAGGGTTATCTCGCCGTTTTCAAAATCGTCGGGCAAGCCGTTTGCTTCCTTTAAAAATTCGTTTATATCGGCAGGCGGAGAGGATACCCCGAGCAGCCGCACAGCCGCGCTGTTGAAATATGTAGTCCTGCCGCTTCGGCTGAATACCGCCGCGCCTTCCTCTATCACATTGAGCGCGTCCTCGAACGCGACAGCGTTTACGTTGAGAAAACCGTAACGGTAGGTCGCAAGCAGCACGAGCAGGCTTGAAACAGAAAGCGTGAGCGGAGTAAGCGCAAAATCGGTCTTTATGACATCATTGAGCGTGAGCAGATTGACGGTAAGGGGTATGAGCAGCGCCAGCGAGAGCGAAGCCGCCTGTCCGCGCGAACGGTCTTTATACTCAAAACAGCGGCGGCAGACCATATACAGCCCCGCAAGCAGGCAAAGATAAATATACGCCTGATTTAAATAAAACAGCGGACCGTATTCTATCTTGTCAAGCCCGAAATAAGCGTAATAAAGCCCGTGCTTATCGGTACTTGCGGCGGCGGCAAAGAACAGCAGCGACAACCCGAAAAGGGTAATGAGCAGCGGCGGGCGGGTCTGTCCGCCGAGGTAATTTACCGCAAACAAAAGCCAGAAGCTGCCGATAAAGCAGATACCGAAATTTCCGAGCAGATAGCAATTTTCAAGCTGACGCAGGCTCTCGGACTGTATTTGCAGCAGCTGGGCGGTCAGCCATATGATGATAGAGATCTGACAGCCGATAAAAGAATAGGTCGCGCTGCCGTGCCTTGCGTGGAGCATAAGCAGACAAACGCTTGCGCTCATGGTGAGAGCCGCGAAAAAATATATGGTCGTTAGTATCGTATCTATCATTACAGCTTCCTTTCTTTTATGCGCGGTATGGGAATTATGAATAATTCATAATTATTACATAAAAAATTACCATACAAGAAATATATCTGTGTTAAAATATATCGGTATCACGGCGATATAAAATACATAAACAGACGGCAGATATCACAAAAAATTTCTGCGGAAAGGACAACAGCGTATGCTTATTTTAAATATGTTCAGAGGGTTCTGTATGGCGCTTGCCGACAGCGTCCCGGGCGTTTCGGGCGGAACGATAGCGTTTTTGCTCGGCTTTTATGACGACTTTATCGGTTCGCTCAATTCGCTTATTTCGGGAAGCATGAGCGAACGCAAAAAAGCGCTGATATTTCTAATAAAGCTCGGCTTAGGCTGGGTAATCGGCATGGGTATATCCGCGCTGGTGCTTTCGGCGCTTTTTGAAAAGCACGTTTACGTGCTGAGTTCGCTGTTTTTCGGGCTGACGCTTTTTGCGATACCTGTCGTTGCAAATGAGGAGCGCGATTCGCTGAAAGGCAAGTATCACAATCTGATATTCTCGCTGTTCGGCGCGGGGCTTGTTATCGCCATAACGGTGATAAATGCGCACGTCGGCGAATCAAAATCGTTTGACAACGTAACGTTATGGCTTGTGATATACACATTTATCGCGGCAATGATAGCCATTTCGGCAATGGTACTGCCGGGCATATCAGGCTCAACGCTGCTGCTCTGCTTCGGCATATACAATTCGGTCATCAATTCGATAAAGGAGCTGCTGCACCTCAATTTCAAGTATCTGCCGATGCTTATCGTGTTCGGTCTGGGGGTACTCACTGGAATTATCGCGATAATAAGGTCAGTCAAAAAATGTCTTGAGAAGTACCGCAGCCAAACGATATACACGGTACTGGGGCTTATGGCAGGATCGCTTTACGCGATACTCAACGGACCTACAACGCTTGACATACCCAAGCCCGCCGTAACGCTGAGCACGTTCAGCATTATCGCCTTCATAGGCGGCGGCGCGATACTGGTCATGCTGGAACTGTTAAGGTATCTTATGGAGAAAAATGTCAGCGAAGAATAATTATTTTACGGCTGCGCCCGGTTGACCGGGCGGGGTCTGACGTTGGTTTGAGCTTTTCTGTTGCTTTGAGCTTTGCTCAAAGCAAGGTTCTCCCCGCCCTTGAAATTTGCCTTTGGCAAATTTCCCCACGTTTGTCCGCCGGCTTTTGCGCGTCTATTTTCATGAGAGAGTACCGGGTCAAAATTTGTCAAGGAAAATTTCGAAAAAGGTATTGACAAAATGGGTAAGGTGTAGTATAATATTAATTAGAAAAGGACGACCGTTATTCGGGTTGCTGCCCGAATTGCAAGCGGTACTCCTCCAATTTCGTGGTTTTTTAGACCGTCAAAAATGTGGGTTTTTGGCGGTTATTTCTTTTTATTATTGCTACTGAGCCCGATTATTTCAATCACTACTATAAGTAATGTTAATATCTCCATAACAGACATTTCACTCACCCCCTTGCGGAGGAAAGAATTGTACCGCCTGCGCTTGTACGCGATCGTCCTAAATTGATTATAACATATGGGTCAAAATTTGTCAAGGAAAATTTAGAAAAAGGTATTGACAAAATGGGTAAGGTGTAGTATAATATTAATTAGAAAAGGACGACCGTATTCGGGTTGCTGCCCGAATTGCAAGCGGTTTCTCCCAAATGTCATATGTTATTTTTTAAAAAAAATAACCGCAAGTGGGGACTGGCGGTTATTTCTTTTTATTTTTGCACGTGAGGCTGATTATGTTGACTATTAGGTTTATCAGCGTTAATACTTCAAGTATACTCATTCGGCTCACTCCCTTCCGGGAGAAGGATTTCGGCTTGAACCTTTCGGCTCTCACCTACCGCTCTGCGCGGGGCGGGGTCTGACGTTGGTTTGAGCTTATACATTAGCGCCCCCGCCCTTGAAGTTTTGCGGTTATTTTTTTTAAAATAAAACCTGATGTCCGTAAAAATATCTTATTATAAAAAAGTAAAATGGTACGCAGTTATGAAAAGAGATTCACAAAAGTTGCCGAACCAACATAGGGGAAGTTTTACGGTTTTGCGTAAGCAAAATTGAGGTTTTTGACCTCGGTCTGAGCTACGCTCAGACAGGAAACATTCAGGGCGGGGGAGCAAATCTGAAAAGCTCAAACTAACGTGAGACCCCGCACCCATAGTTCAAACCGAAGTTTGGGAAGTTTTACGGTTTCGCTTTAGCGAAATTGAGGTTTTTAACCTCAAAGTAAAACTTCAGGGCGGACATAGCAACGTAAAAGTCACATCAAAAGAAAGAGTCCGCCCCCTTGACAAAAAAACAAAGTCATGTTAAAATATATTTAGACTATATCGGTCGGGAAAGGAAGATTTTAATGAGTATTATCAGCGAACTTCAAACGCTTGGCGTTGATACTGATGAAGCGCTTACAAGATTTATGAATAACGAGGGTCTGTATATCAGAATGTTGAAAAAATATCCGGCAGCCGTTGAGGGATCTAAGGCTTCGGAAAAATTTGCACAAAAAGATCGCGAGGGCGCGATCGCCGAAACACATACGCTTAAAGGCGTTACGGGCAACCTTTCTTTAACGCCGCTTTATAAGGCATATACCGAAATGGTCGCGCTGCTGCGTGCGGGTAAGGGCGAGGAAGCCGCGGAACTGTATCAAAAAACTTTGCCTGTCGAAAAGGCAATAATCGACTGTATAAATAATAACTGAGCGGTCGGCTTTTTATATAAATTTATTGAAAATTATAGGAGATATTCAGAATATGAAAGACACTATTCTAATCGTAGACGATATGGAGATAAACCGCGTTATCCTTGCCGAGGGCTTTAAGGACGAATATGAGATACTTGAAGCCGAAAACGGTAAACAGGCTCTTGAACAGCTTGAAAAAGAACCTAAAATAGCCGCCGTGCTGCTCGATCTCGTAATGCCCGAAATGGACGGCATGGAGGTACTCAGACATATGCGCAGGGCTAATATGCTTACGCATATCCCCGTTTTCATAATCACGGCTGCCGACAGCGAAAAAACGCTTATGGACGCATATGACCTCGGCGCGGTGGACGTTATCTCAAAGCCGTTTATGATAAACTTTCTTAAATGCCGTATTGGAAATATCATTGAGCTTTACCGCCACAGAAATGATCTCGAAGAGATAATAAACGAACAGATAGAACGGCTCAATAAGGTCAATCTTTCTATGGTGGAAACGCTCGCAACGCTTATAGAATTCAGGGACTGCGAATCGGGCGAACACGTCAAAAGGATATGCGGGCTGACCGATATACTTATGACAAAGGTAAGCAATATGTATGCCGAATACAGCCTGCCGCGTGCGGAGATAGATAAAATCGTCACCGCCTCGATACTGCATGACGTGGGCAAGATCGCAATACCCGACGGCATACTCAACAAGCCGGGCAGGCTCACAAAAGAAGAATTTGAGATAATGAAGCAGCATACCACGCGCGGCTGCGATATACTTACACAGATACCGAACATAATGGACGTGGATATTTACAATTACAGCTATGATATCTGCCGCCACCACCATGAACGTTATGACGGCAGGGGTTATCCCGACGCGCTTTCGGGTGACGATATTTCGATATGGTCGCAGGTGGTAGCCGTCGCCGACGTTTACGACGCGCTTACCTCGCCGAGGTGCTACAAAGCTCCGTTTACTCACGAAAAATCGGTAGAGATGATAAACAACGGCGAATGCGGCGTATTCAATCCCAAGGTGCTTGCGGCATTCAACGATTCTCTCGAAGAGATAAAGGTAAAAGAACCCCCCGAAGGGATCTGACTTCTAACCTTTAACTTCTAACTTCTTACTTCTTAATAGCGAAGCGTTCTAACCTCTAAAGCGGGAGAGCATAAAGGCTCTCCCGCTTTATTAGACTACCTCGACCGTAAAGGTGAGGGTATCGGAATATTCGCCCGCATATGCCGCGTTATCCGTACTTTGTGCGGTAAAATCAAGCAGCGTCCAGCCGCTCGTGTCGCCCGCGCTGACGCTCAGTATCACGCTGTCCTCTTGTATATCGGAAACTTTATTTGCCGTTATGGTATAGTCGATATACGAGTCAAGATTTTTAAGTTTAAATCCGTTAAGACTTGAAACGTGTACCTGCAGCTTGCTGCCCTCGCTAAGCGTAACGTTTTTGGCTGAAAGACCTCTTTCTACCGTTTCGCCGCTTTTTGTAAAGGTAACGCTTGCGGGTATGGTAACGGTATATGAACCCGCAACATTATAATCCACGCTCATAGCGCCTGTTTTTTCGGCGCTGCTTTCGGTTATATCCGCCGTGAAGATCGTCAAGGACAATACCGCCGCTAAAAAGGATCTTATCATGATATCACTCCCGTAAAAATCATTTAACGCTAAGCTTTATCTTAATATCCGCGTTATTGGTAACGCTCATACCGCTGCTCATGCGGTAGGGCTGAACGCGGATGACCGCGTTATATTCGCCGCGTTCGAGGGGGCGGGAAAGGGTCATTGCGCTTATACGTTCGCCCGGCTCAACAAGCCCGGAGGTATAAAGGCTCTCATAACCGCCGTTATCATCTTCAAGCCTTAGCTCAAAGGTGAGATAATAAAGCCCCTCGTTTTCCGCAGGATTAAAAAGATCAACGCTTACCTCCGAGCGATCCGCAGGAAAGCTTAGAGAGTCAAAGCCGGGTATAGCCACACCGTCTGCCGTATCAGCCGCGCTGTCGGTAAGTTTTATCCCGCCCGCAGGCGAAACGCTGCGTTTAGGGCTTATGGTAAAATCAACGCTGCCGTTTTTATAAAAGCAGCATCTTGACACGACAAGCACAGCCGCCGCAGCCAGAAGTGCCGTCAAGACCATGCGGAACGCGGTTTTTTTATGCCTTTGCATTTGCCCTGTCTGTCTTAATTGCCGCTTATCCCGCTCTGCGTTATCCGTTTCGTTACACATTTTGTTATCCGTTTTGTTGTCTATTTTGTTATCCATTTTATTATCCATTTTTGTCATCTCCGTAAAAATCGTGACCGATCAAAAATCCTGTCGAAAGGTGTTGACCTTTCGATAACATACTATGAAAAAATCAAATATTCTGTTAATGCCGTGATTAGAGCTTGTAGAAAAAGGTTGCCGCTTCGCGGCGATTTAAAACTCTACCCCAAACCCCTCCTCAAGGAGGGGCTTCTCCTAACCCCCAACCCCCTTCCCTCAAGGGAAGGGGGCAAGTGCGTTCCTTCTCAAATGATGAATAGGGTTTTTGTCGCGCTTCATTTTTGTGGAGTCTTCATGCTTAAAACCATTGATAAATAGAGGGGAAATTCGCCTTCGGCGAATTTCAGTTTTTGCGGAGCCTTCGTGCCCAAAACCATTGATAAATAGAGGGGAAATTCGCCTTCGGCGAATTTCAGTTTTTGCGGAGCCTTCGTGCACCGCAAAAACCCTTGACAAAATCACTGTTGTGTTGTATAATTTAGGTATAGCTTTTTTGAAACGAAAGGACGGTTTTATATATGGGTATGACTCTAACCGAAAAAATATTGAGGGCTCACCTTGTTGAAGGCGATTATGTCAAGGGCAGCGAGATCGGGATAAGGATAGATCAGACGCTGACTCAGGACGCAACGGGTACTATGGCTTATCTTGAATTTGAGGCTATCGGTATACCGAGAGTAAAGACTGAACGCAGTGTGGCTTACATAGATCACAATACGCTCCAGTCGGGTTTTGAAAACGCGGACGATCACCGCTTTATCGGCTCGGCGGCTAAAAAACACGGT
>CANPYF010000088.1 GCA_947587925.1 uncultured Ruminococcus sp. | reverse complement strand
GGGTCTGGCCCAGAAGCTCATCACCTGCGAGCACGATGCACCAGTCTTTTCCGCGGCGACAAAAGCGAGTTCTTTTACGTCTGCGCCGCTGTTTTTGACGGCGAAGCGTTATCGCTGCACAGGCGCACCATGCACATTTCAAGTTCTATGCGCTTATTTGCCGCTCTTGCAAATCGGTCGGAGGTCTGCTGGAGCAGCATTATGCAGCTAAAGATCCTTTCAAGCGGCATTTTTTCGGCAGTTTCGCTCAGCCTTTTATATTCATCTGCGGTACACATCACAAGTTCCTGCGCGCCGTGGGTCGATCTTATCAGCATAAGATTTCTCATCATTTCGAGCAGTTCGCCACAAAGCAGTTTCAGATCTTTGGACCTTCCGTGCAGTTCATCGACCTGCGCGACTGCGCCTGCCGTATCGCGGTCGGCGATAGCTTCAAGCAGTGAAAAAAGGTAATCTCTTCCCGCTATGCCTGCGGCATTTGAAACGACAGCCGAGGTTATATTCTCCGAATATGCCGAGCATCTGTCGAGCAGCGACAGCGCGTCCCTCATTCCGCCGTCAGAAAGCCTTGCTATCATAAGCGCGGCGTCATCATCGAGCGAAAATCCCTCACAGGAAGCTATATAGTTAAGCCTTGCGACTATATCCTCTGTTTTTATTCTGTTAAAATCAAAATGCTGACAGCGTGACACGATAGTTTCGGGTACTTTGTGTACCTCCGTGGTCGCCAGTATGAATTTGACGTGTTCGGGCGGCTCTTCCATTGTTTTAAGCAGCGCGTTGAACGCGCCGGGGGAGAGCATATGCACCTCGTCTATGATATATACCTTATATTTACAGCTTTCGGGAGTGAACGAAACGCCCTCTCTGAGTTCTCTGATGTCGTCCACCCTTGAATTTGAAGCCGCGTCTATTTCTATTATATCCGAAAGCGCACCGTTTTCAGCCGCTTTGCAGACGCTGCATTCAAGGCAGGGTTCGCCGTCATGCGGGTCAAGGCAGTTTATCGCCTTTGCGAAAATTCTTGCGCAGGTAGTTTTGCCCGTTCCGCGCGAGCCTGTGAAAAGATACGCATGAGCGGTCTTGCCCGAAGCGATCTGATTTTTCAGAGTTTTTGTGACCGCAGGCTGCGATACCACATCATCAAACGACTTGGGCCGCCATTTTCTGTATAAAGCCTGATAAATTTTGTACACCTCCATACAAAAAAGTCGATCCGACATACAGGCGTGCAGGCGTAGCTGCGTCACACGAAGCCAACTGCTTAATGCTGCTCGGTTCCCCGCCTGACATGGTTCACAGTGTTTCATTGCGCAGGACCCGCACACCTGTATCTCGGATCGACGCGTTGCCGTTCTCGCACACGTTACTTATATATTATAACACACGGTCAAAAAAAATGCAACCCCTTTTTCAAAAAAATTTACAAAAAACCGAAAATATATGAAATGCGCCTGCGGCAGCGTTGTTTTACAGACATATTTCGGCATGGCGAGCCGATCGTTTAACAATTTCTGGGAGATGAGTATCGTTTCCCCGCCGCAGGAAAAATAAAATATATATATAAATATTTAAAAAACAATTGACAAAGAGGAATTTTTGTGATATAATTATTAAGGAATGGGATAATTGCGCCCGTTTTTAATTAGCAGTAATTGAAATTTTAGCTATAAATTGTAAAAAGGAAGATAACAGAATGACAGAAATAAAGCTCGATTCTAAATTGAAAAAACGTACCCTTTACATATTTCTTGTTAGAACAAACTCGTGGTTTTCAAGAATGATCTCGTTTTTTACGCAGACAAGGTACACGCACGCGTCTATCGGTTTCGACCCGCGCTGCGAATGTCTTTACAGCTTTGCCCGCCTGTATACCGCAACGGCTATACCCGCGGGCTTTGTGAAAGAGAGCGCCGATAAGGGTCTGCTCAGCCTAAGCCCCAATGCGCCCTGCGCCGTTTTCAGGATAAACGTCACCGAGCAGGCTTACTCCGAGATACGCAGCAGACTTCACCATATGTATCTCAACAAATCGCGGTACGGATATAACTATATCGGACCTGTGATGTGCTTTTTCGGCATACCTTTAAGAGTGAAGAATAAATATTTCTGCTCGCAGTTCGTTGCCGAAACGCTTGCGCGTTACAATGTCATCAAACTTACCAAGCCCGCTTCGCTTTATCATCCGAGGGATATTGAAAAAATGCCCGAACTGGAAAAAATATACGAGGGCAAACTTTCACATCTCCGCGCACATACCGAAGCCCCCGCTGTCAATATCAAGATAGCAAACGGCTGATGATAATTTTTTGATACTTGTTTTATAAAAGCAGCTTACCCCGCCGTAAAAAGCGGGGTAAAATTTATATCATAATCTTAAAACTGCGGCAAGGGCGCAGGAACTACATCTTAACCTTGAAAGCCGCCGCACCGGGGTAAACGCCCGAACTGCCGAGCTGTTCTTCTATCCTTATAAGCCGATTGTATTTTGCGGTACGTTCACCTCGGCAGGGCGCGCCTGTTTTTATCTGACCGACATTAAGCGCGGCTGCAAGGTCGGCGATAGTCGTATCTTCCGTTTCGCCCGAACGGTGCGACACTATAGAGGTATAGCCCGCCTTTTTTGCCGTTTTGACCGCTTCTATAGCCTGCGAGATGCAGCCTATCTGATTTACCTTTATAAGAATGGAGTTGGCGCAGCCGAGAGATATGCCCTTTGATAATCTTTTGGTATTTGTCGCAAAAAGATCGTCGCCGACAAGCTGTACTTTTTCGCCGAGTTCCTTTGTCAGCCGCTGCCAGCCGTCAATATCCTCCTCGTCAAGCGCGTCCTCTATGGAAATTATCGGATATTTGCCGACAAGCATTTTCCAGTGTTCGATAAGGTCCTGCGAAGAAAGCGTTTTCCCCGATTTGGGAAGGATATATTCGCCCTTGTCATTGCCTTTCCATTCGCTTGACGCCGCGTCAAGCGCAAGCATAATATCGCTCCCGCATTTATACCCTGCTTTTTGTATCGCTTCGGCGATATACTCTATCGCTTGTTCGTCACCGCCGAGATCGGGGGCAAAGCCGCCCTCATCTCCCACAGCGGTCGAAAATCCTTTTGAGGACAGCAGAGCGGACAGCGCATGGTATACCTCGCAGCACATTCTCACAGCTTCTTTAAAGCTTTGCGCTCCGACAGGGACTATCATAAATTCCTGAACGTCGATATTATTTGCGGCGTGGACTCCGCCGTTTAAAATGTTCATCATGGGAACGGGCAGACGGTTTCCCGATATGCCGCCGATAAATCTGTAAAGAGGAAGCCGCAGAGAAGCGGCTGCGGCTCTTGCGGCGGCTATGGAAACGGCAAGTATAGCGTTTGCGCCTAACCTTGATTTGTCGGGTGTATCGTCTGCTGCTATCATTGCTTTGTCCACCGCGTATATGTCAGCCGCCGCTATGCCCGAAACGGCTTCGTTTATTGTGCCGTTTATATTTTCTACCGCCTTTAAAACTCCTTTGCCGAAATAGCGGTCATTATCTCCGTCACGAAGCTCATGCGCTTCAAATATGCCCTTTGAAGCCCCGCACGGCACCGAACCGCTTGCGGTCGTTCCGTCTGCAAGCGTCACTTCGGCTTCAACGGTTGGCTGTCCTCTTGAATCGAGTATTTCTCTGCCCGTGACTTTGACTATATTAAGCTTATCCATTTTTTTACCTCCAATCAGCGTTATTTCGCTGTACCTTCGGTATTATTATGTCACGGTTTTTCTGATATATAACATTTTAATGTAAACTAACGCCCGCCGTTTATTTTGTCAGTCCCCGTCACTTATCTCTATCACTCTCGTACACTGCTCCGCGACCTTTTTGTCATGGGTAACGATTACGACAGTCTTGCCGAGTTCGGCGTTTAGTTCTTTGAAAATGTCAAGCACATTTGCGGAACTTTTTGAGTCGAGCGCACCTGTCGGTTCGTCTGCAAAAATGACCTTCGGGTCATTTATCAGCGCCCTTGCGATAGCCACCCTCTGCCGCTGACCGCCGCTTAATTCATCGGGATAATGCTTCAGCCTGTCGGCGATACCCGGCCGCTCTGCAAGCTCATCGGGGATAGACCGCTTTTTCTTCATCATCATCTGCGGCAGAGTTATGTTTTCCGCGGCGGTAAGCTCAGGTATAAGGTCGAAAAACTGAAAGACAAAGCCTATGTTTTTTAACCTGAAATCGGCAAGCGCAGCATCGTTGAGCGCGGTTATTTCCGTGTCGTCATAGTAAACGCTTCCGCTCACATCGGTATCAAGTCCGCCAAAGCGCATAAATACGCTGCTGTAATTCGGGTGATAAAAGCCTAAAGCCTCCGCTTTTTCGGCGGTCATGGCAATGCAGTAATCGCTTCTGAAAGCATTTGTTATAATGCTGTTTTCGTCCAGATCATTAACGCTCACCTGCTTGGTTATCTTTGCGCTGAACAGCTTCATGGTGTCTATTCTGACTTTGCCGAAATTATCGCACAGAGATGTATAAAGCGGCACTTCATCACCCGTCTTATACGGGAAATTATAATTTTTGCTCACCATGACTATATCGTCCTTATTTGCTCCGCAAAGCTCCATTGCATTTTCATTCAGCAAAACAAGGTTTATACCGAAAAAATTGTAAGCGTCAAGCTCGTCATAATGCTCTTCTCCCGTATAGGGTACGCCCTTCTTGTCATTGAGCATTGAAGGGAATTGTTCGTCCGCTTTATAGCAGACTACATCAGGCGGATAATTTCCCCATGCTATCGTCTCCGCTTGCTCCTCCAGTGAGCTTAACTGAGCGGAGGTAACTCCGTTATCCTCGTCATAGACTGAAAGAGTGCTTGCAAAGGTGGCACCGGGGATAGAAGCAGTGACGGCGCAGTCAAAATTATTTTCTTTCAGGTCTATATCATCGACCTTGTAATACTGTTCCGAAACGTTCTTCATGCCGAGGGTAAGATATGTTTTGCCTTTGCCCGAACTCGTGTAATAGCAATATGCGAAAGCTGTCGAGAATACTGCCACTATCATAGCTGCGGCAGTTATAACGGATATGAGCCGATTTGACGTTATCTTTGAGAACGCTCCGCGAAGATCCTTTACATTTCTTTTGAGTTTTTTTGCGCTCGGAGTTTTGTAAAATTTCATTGTAATAATACATTTTATAGGGATAATAAGCGAAACGAGCGCAATTACAAGCGACAGGAGCAGCGGCATTATAAAAGGCGAGCATGTACTCTCATTAACGGCATATTCGGCGGTATATCCTCTGTACGCGGCTATTCCGAGCAGCTTTTGAAAAGCGATAACAAGCTCATGTACTCCGCAGCCCAAAAGTATGCCGAGGGCATTTCCCATAAGCCAGAATGTAAAAAACTCTGTCAAAAACATTGACAAAAGCTTTCGCTTTGTCATACCGATAGTCCTTAATGTCCTAAGACTTTCTATCCTTTGAGGCATTATCGACATAACTCCGGAGAACATCGAGATAGTCGCGGTAACAAGAATGAGAAGTGTTATTAAATTTATTATCTTCATATTGTCGGTCATTTCCGGTTTTAAGACATCGCTGTTTTTCATATCGGACGAGAACGAATTTGTCAATTTTCTGCTGCCGCTCGTTGTCCATGTATTTTCCGCCGCAGCTTTGCTGCCTATCACGTCATAAAATTCCAACAGCTCTTTGCTCTTTGCCTCGTCAAAATACGCTCTGTCATCCATGCAGGTAAAATAATTATAATATTTTTTATATCCTGCCGTATCATCTTTAAAAACATATATTGACGGCGTAGGGCGTTCAAGAGACCGATCTTCAATAGTCGAATTGGCATATCCGGCATATTCATTATCCCATCTTGCGTTCTTGTTATTGATAATGCCCGACAAAACATAATCAACATTTTCTGAATTGCCGTCAAGATCGGTTATCTTTAGTGATACCGTATCGCCAACATCTGCATCGCCTAATATCCTTTGTATCATAAATTCCGGCATAGCTATTTCTCCGCTTTTTTCCGGAAGATGTCCTTTTACCATGCGAAGTGGAGCAGTTATCATCGCGTCCGAATTTTCATAGCTGCCCAGTGTGTATTGTGACTGTCCCACGTCTGTTTTGGCAAAGGCTGAAATAATACCGACATGGTCAATACCATACTGCATTATTTCATCGGCAAGCTCTTCACTCGGATCGTGGATAACAAGATCATAATTTCCGTAGTTCTCATATGATTCATGAAGACCCCGCCTAAGCTCCGTTCTTTCGTTAAGCACCGAAAAAACCGCCGAAGCCGTAAGCAGTACGATAGATAATATCAGCGAAAACAGCCTGCCCTTGTGTTTGCTCCAGTATTTTCTGAATAGATAGATGTTCATTTTGCACCTCCGTTTTGTCCGAACCGACCGTGAGATCACCGCAAAACGAGCCGACCAAATGAGCCGTAAAAAAAGCTCTGTCGTGCGGCATTGCCCGCCGATCGGTTTATTGTCCTTTCTTTTTTTGACAGTTTTTTTATCTTTCTATAATATAGCATACCAAATTACATAAATAAAGTCAAGCGTGATATCCTTGTATTTTATTGTTTTTTACCCGTCCGGATCGGCTTTGAGCATACGGCGGTACAAAAATGAAATGAAAAACGAGATATCGAGAGAAACAGAGAAAAACAAAGAGAATTAAAGCGTATGCGGGATATATTTTGATTTTTCGGTTTTTTCGGCTTGACATTAAATTTTTTTATGATATAATAAATATTGTTGTTTTGAAAAAGGAAAATGCCGCACAAATTGTAAGCGGCTGATTATTAAGGAGGAAAATCTTATGTCAACTTATATGCCCAAGGCTAACGACATTGAGCGCAAATGGTATATCATTGACGCTGACGGTCAGCCTCTCGGCCGTGTTGCCGCAAAAGCTGCCCATATCCTTAAGGGTAAACACAAGCCCACCTATGCGCCTCATGCCGACTGCGGAGATCACGTTATCATCATCAATACCGACAAGGCTATCCTGACAGGTAAAAAGCTCGATCAGAAAACCTACAAGTGGCACACCGGCTGGATAGGCGGTCTTAAAGAGATCAAGTATTCAAAATTAATGGCTGAACAGTCCGACAGAGCAATGACTATTGCCGTAAACGGTATGCTTCCCAACAATTCTTTAGGCAGAAAAGCTGCTACAAGACTCAGAGTATACAAGGGCGCGGAGCATAACAATGCCGCCCAGAAGCCTGAAAAATACGAGCTTTGATCAGAAAGGAGCAATTTAAATGTACGAATCAAAATCACCGTTTTATTACGGCACAGGCAGAAGAAAACATTCAGTTGCGCGAGTTCGTGTTTACGAAGGCAGCGGAAAGATCACCATAAACGGCAGAGATATTGACGACTATTTCGGTCTTGAAACTCTTAAACTTATCGTGCGTCAGCCCTTTGCAGTTACCAACACAGGCGACAGATTTGATATCGTCTGCACGGTCAAGGGCGGCGGTGTTACCGGTCAGGCAGGCGCTATAAGACATGGTCTTTCACGCGCTCTCCTCCAGTTCGATCCCGAACTTCGTCCCGTTCTTAAAAAGGAAGGCTTCCTTACAAGAGATCCGAGAATGAAGGAAAGAAAGAAATACGGTCTCAAAGCCGCAAGACGTGCTCCGCAGTTCTCGAAGAGATAATTTTATCAAAAATTTTTTCAAGGCATTCATCAAAATGGTGGGTGCCTTGTTTGCATATTATTTGCATAGAAAGGAAGTAAAGAAATGGGAAGAATGATAACCGTTGAATGTGACTGCGGATTTTTCAAAGACGATTATATGTATGGTGTAAATATGGCATATCCTAAAGTAAAAAAACACCAAACTGCACTCGCAAAGTCAGGGTACTATGGAAAACAGTGGCAGGAGTTTCTGAATAATGATCCCGAATTGTCTGTCAACGCAGAATATCGGCTGTATCAATGTACTTCTTGCTATAAACTAATTAGTGAGTATTGTATGGATCTATATAGATCATCAAGAGATGATGGCTGTTATTATACTCCGGAACCGGACGAAGTTGTTTATCACTATAAACACATCTGTCCTGACTGTAAGAAACGAATGGTGTACATTCCAATTTCTCAAAAACACTGTCTGTATGGCACGAACGATCCTGAGGAGCTTGTTTTCTGTCCTAAGTGCGGAAATATAGTAATTGCAAAACTATCAGGTTTTACAGATTGATCAAAAATCAATATCTTCCCATGACAAGCCAAGGCATTCTCCTATCCTCATTCCTGTGAACAGCAGAACGATTAGGATACGCTTCACATCTTTATCCCACGGCTTGTTACGGATAAGGTGGAGAAACCGCTTTGTTTCTTCCTCAGAAAGAGAATAACGCTTTTTGATTATCCCAAAAGAACTGAGTAAAAATGAAAAATGGCGGACAATTTTATATCAGGGAAAACCTGCTCAGGATAATTCTTCCGGCAGTTATATCCGGCTGCTAAGAGATGGAGCGAAAACAGCATTATTCCAATAACTTTATTATGGGCTACCGCCCAAATGACAGCGGCGGATTTGAACTGCAAAGCGGCGTGTTTTATAACTTCTGCGAAAGGTGTAAGGAGAACCCCGATAAGCCTTATTTTTTCATTATTGATGAGATCAACCGCGGGAATTTGAGCAAAATTTTCGGCGAACTGCTTATGCTTATCGAAAACGATAAACGCGGTCAAAAGTATAAAATAAATCTCGTTTACGGCGGAAAGCCTTTTTATATCCCCGATAATCTGCATATCATAGGTATGATGAACACCGCTGACAGAAGCCTTGCTTTGATAGATCACGCGCTCCGCAGACGTTTCAGTTTTTATACAATGAAGCCTGCCTTTGAATTTGCGGATAAAAACGGTTTTGAAAATTATACAAAAAATATAAATTGCGAACTTTATCATAACGTTATTTCTAAAATAAAAGAGCTTAACGCCGCTGTCCGCAATGACAGCTCCCTCGGCAAGGGATTTGAGATAGGTCACAGCTATTTTGCACCGAAGGATACATCTGTCATAAATGATGAATGGGTAAGAAATGTCGTTGAATTTGAGATAATTCCGCTTATAGAGGAATATTGGTTTGATGACGATAAAAAGGTCAATGAGTGGTCGGAGATCTTGTATCTTGCGTTGGGTGACAGGCATGACCGTTGATAAGGGCATTTTTATTCAGAATATTTATTATATGCTGTCCTACGCCTTTGAGATATTAAAACAGGAGGATTACAGATTTGCAAAAGGACGGCAGGACGCTTATTATTGACGCTAAATATTACAGTAAGGCAATGGCGCAAAATTATGACAAGCTGACGCTGCGTTCGGCGCACCTTTACCAGATATACGCCTATGTTAAGAATACGGATACTGCGAACACGGGCAGCGTTTCGGGGCTTCTGCTCTACGCTAAGACCGAGGACGCGCTGTTCCCCGAAGGTGTGCGCTATGTAATAGGCGGCAGCAGCATAGGGGCAGGCACGCTCGATCTTAACTGCGATTTTAAAGAGATCGCAGCGCAGCCGGAGGATATTGCACAGCATTATTTTGCATAACGATCCGGCGAAAAATAATGCTTATGTTGTATCCAAAATATGTTGATATAACTTATCCCTCACTGTTGCAAAATTTAAGGAAAGTTGTAAAATAAAATGACACAAAAAAAGAATGACTCAAAGTGAAAACTGTGATATAATGTAAGTGACGAAA
>CANPYF010000087.1 GCA_947587925.1 uncultured Ruminococcus sp. | reverse complement strand
AACCCGTCCTCGGTAGTTACAAGCGTACCCGCAACAAAGCAATACGAAGTTCCGAAGTCCTTAGCCGAGCCCCACATTGAAGTTCCGGTCATGGCAACGGTAAATATATCGCTTGCAACTTCTTCCCAAGTATAGTTTCCGTCACCGAACAAGTATTTATCCGCTATTTTGCCTAACGTGTAAGAGCCGAGTATCATATTTCCGGCTGCTCCGGCTTTGTGGAACGCAGTAATTATCTTGCAAGCCTTTCCGCCTTTTGTGAATGCGCCTATTGCGTCGCCGAGACCCGGCAGTGCTGATACAAAGCTGCAGGCGGCATTAAAATAGTTACTATCGGATGCATATCATATGAATAAAACACTCAATTAATGTCATTCCCGCCATTCTTGTTGATATAATTTCAAAGAGTTAATTATTGATATTTGCTCTTGCGATAAATTATATAAAGCAAAACCAACCATCGTGTTCATATTGTCAATTATAATGCCAAGTTGATCTTTAACCACGACTTTACAATCGCATGAATTATCACAAAATATGCAAAACAAGTTTTTGTCATTTAAGAAGAATTTGACAGTTCCGTTATTGTCGTTAAAATCATTCGCTTTAGTAAATATTTTAGTATCTACCTGAATACTTTTGTTTGAAATAAATAACAAATTAGGACCAAAATGTCCGAAATCAATTGAGGTTATAAAACAGGTTATATTTATAATATCACCTGAATACGGTGAAATTCCAATTTCTAATGGTGGACAATCATTCTCAAATTTCAACCTCCAATAACATGGGATTATTTGTTTTTCATTTTTCTTGCTAACAGAAACCAACAGCAACTCTTTACCTATTTTATCCAAACCAAGAGTGAATGTATCATTACTATTTAGGACTTTTTTTACAGACAACAACATGACATCCTCCTACTTCAAAAGAGCATGATACACCGTACCGTCGCTACCGTCTTTAACATTAGGCAATACAGAAGCAACACTTTCTTCAAAGCTGATCATCATTTCATTTTCTACTAATATCGAACCATTCGCTGCGTTTACACGTTCTGCCATATGCTTTGCTACATTTGGATGAACTACAACTTTATTGCCATTCACTTCATATCCTTTTAATTCAAACGATCTTGGAATGTCAGTTCCATTTCTTACACTTGAATCAGAAGTAATATTATCTTTCCAATTATCAGATAATTCAGGAATAGTACGATCATTATACACCGGCACCCCACACTCACCAACAAAGTAAGTATGGAGATCTTCAACCTCAAAGTTATAAACTTTTACAGGAGATTCAAGCAGTTCGTGCTGAGCCCGGTCAGGCGGTCATAAACACACTGTTCTAAAGCTAATTATATCATTTTTAAATCAGAATGTCAATGTATTTTTACAAAGATCTTTTATTTTTATTTACTGCAAGATCTCCAAATTTTAAATTGAAATGTTGTGAACGTTAATTTTATATTATCAAACTCATACGTTTTCACATTTAATATACATCATAATAATTGCAGTAAAAAAATCACTGTTGTATTTATATTCTATCCCGCCATTATATTTTTTTATTTGATACCATCACAATTTGCGCAGGAGCCAAACAGCATTTTTTAAAATTCCTGTTGAATTATGTTAAATTATGTGATATAATAAAAATATCCAATAAAGAAATGAGGGATAATTTTGGAATATCCTATGACAATAAACCCGCAGATGACAGAAAAAATAAATTTTGCTATGCAGCAAAATTATATTCCGGTTTTCAGAAGCCTGACGCTGACAAATAACACCGAAGATCCGCTCAAAGATATCAAAATAAGCATTACATTTGAACCCGAATTTGCAAAACCGTGGGAAACTTCAGTCGATTTGCTCGAATCGGGAAAACCGGTCGAAATTTCACCGGTAAGGATAGTTATGTTGTCAGAATATCTTTATTCGCTTACCGAAAAAATATCGGGAAATGTACATATCCAAGCAAAATGCGGCGATGAAACGGTTTTTGCCGAGGACAAAAGCATTGAACTTTACGCCTGCGATCAGTGGCTCGGAATACATATACTTCCCGAAATGACAGCGGCGTTCATTACGCCGAATCATCCGAAAATTTCAGAGATCACCGCAAAGGCAAGTATGTATCTCAACAAATGGACGGGCGATCCGTCTTTTACGGGATATCAGACCAAAAATCCGAATATCGTGAAAAAACAGGCTGCGGCTTTGTATGCGGCTCTGCAGGCGGAAAATATCGCTTACACGATGCCTCCGGCAAGCTATGAGATACGCGGTCAGCGCGTCCGCCTTCCTTATGATGTCCTTGAACAAAAATGCGGAACTTGTATAGATCTTTCACTTTTGTTTGCCGCCTGCTGTGAAAATGTCGGACTTTCACCTCTGATAATTTTTTTGAAAAATCATGCTTTCGCAGGAGTGTGGCTGGAAGATGAGACATTTTCAGAACCCTGTGAAGACGACCTTGCCGCACTGACAAAACGTACCGCAGACGGCATTAACGCGCTTTGTCTTATAGAATGCACCGATTTTACGGCAGGAAGAAGTGTGGAATTTGATCTTTCCGTTAAACACGCTAATCATAATCTTCATGATGCGGACAAATTTGAATTTGCTCTTGATATCGTCCGCTGCCGCGTCAGCGGTATCCGTCCCATGCCCGTGAGGATCATGCAAAACGGCGTATTTACTTCGATAGATCACGGTGAGCGCGGTCAAAATGATATCACAAACGCGCCTAAGGATCTTGGCAGGACATTTGAGATCAAAGAAGGTACAAAGGAAATTACCCGTCAGGATATATGGGAAAGAAAACTTCTGGATATAAATCTTAAAAACAATCTGCTGAATTTTCGTCCAAGTTCTTCAAATATACAATTCATGACCGCGAGCCTGTCAGATCTTGAAGATCATATTGCCTGCGGAGAAGATCTGAAAATAATGCCCGCGCCGCAGGAAATGACGCTGCAGATCTCGGACAGCAAAATTTTTGAGATCGAAAACGAAAAAGATCTTATAACATCAATTGCAGACGCGGAATTTAAAAATAAAAGACTCAGAACATTTATTTCCCCTGCCGAACTTGACAGGATACTTAAAAAACTTCATCGTCAAGCTAAGGTGAGCCTTGAAGAAAACGGTGCAAATACGCTTTATCTTGCATTAGGTCTTTTGCGTTGGTATGAAACTCCGCGCAGCGAACGCCCCAGATATGCACCGATAGTCCTTATTCCCGTAGATATGATCCGCAAGGTGCAGGACAGATCCTATTCGCTCAGGATACGCGACGAGGAAACGCAGATAAATATAACTCTGCTCGAAATGCTCCGTCAGAATTTCGGCATAAATATTTCGGGACTCGATCCGCTGCCGCTCGATGAAAGCGGAGTTGATCTGCCGATGATATTCAGCACGATACGCAGCTGCGTCATGCCGCAAAAAAGGTGGGATATCGTAGAAACTGCTTTTCTCGGACAATTTTCATTCAGCCATTTTATTATGTGGAACGATATCCGCAGCCGAAGTAAAGAACTTGCACAAAATAAAGTCGTAGCGTCGATAATTTCGGGAAAACTTGAGTGGCAGCCGAAAAATATTGAGATGACCTGCGCTCAGATGGATGAAGAGATCTCACCCGCGGATATGGCTGTCCCGATGAGTGTCGATTCATCACAGCTTGCGGCAATATATGCGGCAGCGCAGGGAGAGAGTTTCGTTCTTCACGGTCCTCCCGGCACAGGCAAATCGCAGACGATCACAAACATGATCGCAAATGCTTTGTATAACGGCAAGACCGTACTTTTTGTAGCAGAAAAAATGGCTGCTCTTTCGGTCGTTCAAAAAAGGCTTGCGTCCATAGGCATAGATCCGTTTTGTCTGGAACTTCATTCAAATAAAACACAGAAAAAAGCCGTTCTCGGTCAGCTCGAACAGGCTCTCGCAGCAGGCAGGATAAAAGCCCCCGAAGATCACGAGCGCACCGCCGCCAAACTTTACAAATTAAGAAAAGAACTTAACTCCGTAATGACACGGATACACCGCGTCAGTTCAATAGGTATGTCTCTTTACGATGCGGTGGTAAGGTATGATGCGCTTGTCGAACATAAGAGTAAAATAATTATACCCGCACAAAATATTTCGCAGCTTGACAAATATAAATATGAAAATATTCTCGATATATTAAAAAATATATCAGCCGTGGGAAGAGAATGCGGCGGGTATAAAAATTCCCCGCTGAAAAATTATCACCGCAAAGATCATTCGCCCGAAATAAAAGATAATTTTGAAAAAATAACAAAAGAATTTTTGAATATCATTCCGCAGATAAGATCGTATTTTTCAGAATTATCCACATATTTTGACACTTCATTCAGTCAGTATTATGATGATTATTTTGCTGCGGTAAAAATACTTTCTTCAGCGGCAAACGGTGAATATTTTGCGCAGGCAATAAGCAGTCAAAATATTTTTTCTTTAAAAAATGAAATAGATCAATTGCTTGATTCGGGCAAAAAATTTGCCGCAATTTCCGAGGAAATTTCTAAAGATTTTGAGGACACTGTTTTTAATATCGACGCGGTACAATTAAAACTTGAATGGAAACGCTGCGAACAAAAATGGCTTATCCCAAAGATCTTGGGAAAGAAAAAAATTGTAAAAGAAATGAATATCCATTCGTGCGAAAACGGTACTGTAACACAGGATAATTTTCTCCAAATATGCGGCAAACTTGAAAATTACGCGAAATTAAAAGAGAAAATAAACTGCGCCGATGAAAATATAATTTCGATATTCGGGCGAATGTGGCAAAAAGAAAATTCGCAGTTTGAACTTATCGAAAAAAATATTTTAAGATCATTTGAGATCAAAAATATGCTCGATACGCTTTCTCACGGACGTGAAGAAATTATGATCGCGCTTATTTCAATGGCGGATAATGCAGATAAAAAAGCGGAGATCTCAAAAAAACTTGCGGAATATTATCCTGTATATACAAATCTTGAAAATATTTTAGATGAACTTGAAAATAAATATTTTATTGATCTTGAAAATATAAAAAATTCTCAATGCTGGTTTGATACGGCTCAAAAAGAAGCTGACGGCTGGATAGATTCAATTGCATTTCTGCGCGAGAGAAGTACGCTTGAAAATCTTATTTGCGAACTTAAAGAGCTTGCTCCCGAAGCGGCGCAGGCGTATATTTCGGGGCAGGTAACAGAAGAGGATATCCTTCCCGCATTTGAATTTGCTGCGAGCAGCGCATTTATCTCGGACGTATTCGCAAATGATCCCGAACTTGCTTCATTCCAAAGCACAAGCTTTGACGGAAAACTTGAAAAATACAGGGAATTAACGGAACGTTTCAGACAGCTTACAATAAACGAACTTGCCGCGCGGCTTTCGGCAAAAATACCTGATGCATCAACGGAAACTTCCTCTTCAACATCGGAATTGTCGCTGCTCAGGAAGGCTGTCAAAAACGGCGGAAGAATGCTGCCGATCAGAAAACTTTTTGACAGCATACCGAATCTGCTCAGAAGGATCTGTCCGTGTATGCTTATGAGTCCTATTTCGGTGGCGCAGTATATCGACCCGTCCTTCCCGAAATTTGATCTGGTGATCTTCGATGAAGCATCGCAGATGCCGACTGCCGAAGCTGTCGGAGCGATAGCGCGAGGTGAAAATGTGATAGTGGTCGGCGATCCGAAACAAATGCCGCCTACAAGCTTTTTTGCGTCAAATCAGGTCGATGAAGAAAATTACGACAAGGAAGATCTTGAAAGTGTTCTTGATGATTGTCTTGCGCTTGCAATGCCCGAACGTCATCTTTTATGGCATTACCGTTCGCGGCATGAAAGTCTTATTGCCTTCAGCAATGCAAAATTTTACGGCAACGATCTGCTTACATTCCCCTCTCCGTCGGATAATATCTCGGAGGTCAAATGGGTAAATGTTGACGGATATTACGACAAAGGAAAAACAAAACAAAACAGGGCGGAAGCGGCAGCTATCGTCAGCGAGATCGTCCGCAGGCTCAAAGATGAGCGGCTGCGCCAAGAAAGTATAGGCGTTGTGACTTTCAGTCTTGTTCAGCAAAATCTTATTGACGATATGCTGTCGGAGGAATTTGTAAAAGATCCGCAGCTTGAAATTTATGCGGATGAAAATTATGAGCCGATATTTATAAAAAATCTTGAAAACGTTCAGGGCGACGAGCGTGACGTTATACTGTTCAGCATAGGCTACGGTCCGGACGAAAACGGAAAAGTTTCTATGAATTTCGGACCTCTGAATCGTGACGGCGGCTGGCGCAGACTTAATGTCGCGGTCTCCCGTGCGAGAAAAGAAATGATAGTTTATTCGGTGATCAGACCTGAACAGATAGATCTTTCAAGAACGCGCTCTGACGGCGTTGCATATCTGAGATCGTTTATCGAATATGCTGCAAAAGGCAAAACAGCTCTTGCGGTAAATTCCGAAAACAGGTCGGGATATTCCGATGGATTTGCCAAAGCAATTGCGGAGGAATTACGCAAACACGGCTGCAAAGCCGAGTGCGGAATAGGCTGTTCGGGATATAAGATCGACGTCGGGATATTTGATCCGGAAGATCCGTCAAGATATCTGCTTGCTCTGATGTGTGACAGCCGCAGCAGCATAGACAATTCGACCTCAAGAGACAGAAATATCGTTCAGCCCGAAATACTCAAAGGTCTCGGCTGGAATATCTGCAATGTACACATACTCGATTGGCTCAACAATAAACAGCGTGTTATCGAAAAAATAATTTCGGCAATAAACGAAGCCTCCCAAAAGCGTAAAAATTCTTCCGCGGAAATTATTCCCGAAACGGCAGTAAAAAACGCTCCGATAATTTTTGAACATACCGAAGCACCGACAGACCGCCCAAAAGGCGAAATTTATGTATATTGTGAGCTTCCCGTAATGGGAACAGCCGAAAAATTTTATGAGCCGACCGAATTAAATAAAATAATCGACTGCATAAAAAAAGTTGTAAATAAAGAAGCTCCTATAAGCAGCAAAAATGTTGAAAAAAAGATCATTTCAGCATGGGGGATCTCACGCAGCGGCAGCAGAGTTTCAAAAGTCATAGAAAACGCCGTGCGCATCTGCGGAATAAAAACGACCGTTTCAAATTCGTCGGTATTTTTATGGGCTGACGGTCAGGAGCCTGACGAATATCACGGCTGCCGCATACATTATGACGGGCAAAAGCGCAGCATGGATGATATTTGTGCGCAAGAGATCTGCGAGGGAATAATGATTATCCTCCGCGCCCAGATCGGAATGTCAAAAAGCGATCTTATCCGCGAAACCGCAAAACTTTTCGGATTTACCCGCATAGGCGGAGTTATCGAAAGTTCGGTAAATTCGGGAATAGATCATGCCGTTAAAAACGGTCTGATCGACATTGATGATAACGATAAGATCACGATCAGAGAGCAGTAATTTTTTTAAATGCAAAACGGCGGAAAACATCAAATTTTCCGCCGTTTATTGATCCGTTTCATGCGCCGCTTATACGGCAATTTTTTTATTTTCGTTCTTATTTTATTATCCCCACCGAAGTAAGGAAAAGCACGAACAATATTATGGGAACAATGTATTTTATCATTACTATATACAGCTTCTTTCTTCCCATTTTGTGACCGTTTCTTTCGACCTCGTCGATAACCGTTTTGGGCTTTGCAATCCAGCCTATAAGTATGCAGGTGGCTATCGCTATTATCGGCATGAGTATATTATTGCTGACATAATCCATAATGTCGAGTATCTGTGCCGTTGAGCCTGTAGGCAGTTTTAACTCAAAGTATAATTTATTATACCCAAGACAGACCACAAGGGCTGCCGCAGCTGCAATGACAAGCTCAATGATAACGGCTTTCAGACGCGATATGCCGAATTTATCCATAAAACTTGAAACGACCGCCTCCATTATCGAAACCGCGCTCGTTACCGCCGCAAAAAGTACCATGAGGAAGAACATACAGCCGATAACGCTGCCGAGTTTTCCCATTTCATCAAAGACCTTAGGGAGCGTTATAAACATAAGTCCCGGTCCGTTTGCGTTCATAGCTTCCTTGCCGCCAAAGGCAAATACTGCGGGTATTATCATAACTCCCGCAAGCAGCGCGACTGCCGTATCGAATATCTCTATCCTGTTGACCGACTTACCGAGATCCGCGTCATCACTGAGATAAGAACCATACGCCACCATTATACCCATAGCAATACTAAGGCTGAAAAAGAGCTGTCCAGCCGCGCTCATAAGCACCGAAAGAAATTTTCCCGCCGTAAGTCCCGACAGGTCGGGTATGAGATAAACGGCAAGACCCTGAAGTCCCGTGCGGACAGTGCCGTCATCATCGGTATATTTTATCGTCACCGAAAATACCGCGATAGCGACAACGAGCAGCAGCAGTATCGGCATGAGCACCTTTGAAAATGATTCTATCCCCTTGTTTACTCCGAGTATTACGATAAAAGCGACTATTGCAAGGAAAATCGCCGTGGTTACAACGGGTCTGACCTCGGCTGATATGAACGAGGTAAAGTAACCGTCTGCGGCGGTGCTTTTTCTTTCACCGACAAGAAATTCGGCAAAATAATTTATTACCCAACCGCCGATAACGCAGTAATACGGCATGATGATAGCGGGTATCAGGCAGGCGATTATGCCCATCCAGCCGCTTTTTTTGTTTATCATCTTATACGCTGTCAGCGGACTTTGCTTTGTTTTTCTGCCTATTGCGACCTCGGTTATCAGCAGTGTGAAGCCGAAGGTCACGGTAAGGATAAGGTACAGCAAGATGAACAATCCTCCGCCGCCCTTTGCCGCAAGGTAAGGAAACCTCCAGATATTGCCAAGCCCGACGGCGCTTCCCGCCGCCGCAAGTACAAACCCGAGCGAGCCTTTAAATGAATTTCTTTTTGTTTCTTCCATTATTTTCTCCCCTTAAATTTTTTAGTCTTTGTCAAATGACATAAACCAATTATAATTATACACTAATTTTTAATAATTTTCAACTAATATTTGGTTTTTTGGCATAATGCACAATTCAGCCGGCGTTTAAACGCGGTAATTATAATGATGATCAAACTGAAAAACCCAATATTTCTTGGAAAAATTGATTTCCATGAATAAACTGAATATCAAAGTTGACAAACAGAATATAATGTGGTATAATACTTGTGTATCTACATTATATCGTTTGATTATGAGGTCTGAATTATGTACGAATTTGATTTCAGCGTTCCAAATAACGGTTACGGCGGTAACAATGGTTACCGCGCGTACTACTCAAACAACGCATATCAGCAGCCGCAGAAGGTGATAAGCTCATCGCGCATATGGTATGCCGCCATTGTGCCTGTTCTGGCACTGTTTATTGAAATATACGCAAACTCCATAATGCTCGGCGCACTCGTCTGGTCGCTTGCGGTAATAAGCTGTATCGCAGCCTGCAAGTTTGACAGAAACTACCTGCGCGATCAGGGCATTGATCTTACCGCGCTGAAACCTTCGGCGGTCTTTATCCCGCCTTTGTATATGAGGAAACGCGCAAGACTGCTCAATGAAGGCTGTCCGCAGGTGATAGTTTTCTTTGTCGGCTTGGTCATTGCCCTTGCAAACAACGGGTTTACCATGGCGCTTGCCATGGACGAGGACGACATGATCTCGGAGGTCAAAAATAATTACATTTTCAATGTTGCTTCGTTTGAGGACGCGCAGGGCATGGAAATGCTTGGTGATCTGCTCGATA
>CANPYF010000086.1 GCA_947587925.1 uncultured Ruminococcus sp. | reverse complement strand
ACCGACAGGACCAACAGGACCAACAGGACCGACCGGTGCAACCGGAGCAACAGGACCGGCAGGCGTAGCCGGCGCAACGGGTGCAACAGGTGCAACAGGTGCAACGGGAGCAACCGGAGCAGCCCCTGCCGCGGCATTCGGCGGAGCATATAACACTGCTCCTGAAACGGTAGCGCTTGCGGCGGGAACACCGTCACAGCTTCCGCTCGATACCCCGCAGCCTTCCGATAATGTAACGCTCGGCACTGACAATGTTACCGTTGCACAGGACGGCATTTATCAGATAAGCTACTTCACACAGTTTTCTCCCGACGCCGCCGATACCGTTACCTTTGCCGTAAGAAATAATACGACCGAGATACCGTCGGCAACGATAAACCGTACTCTCGACGCGGGCGAAGTGACCGAATTCAGCGGTACTATTATCGCACAGCTCAATGCGGGCGATACGATAGATATGACGGTAAGCGCACCGACAGCGGCAAACGCCGTGCTTTCGGACGGACTTAATTCACGTCTTACCATAAACAGGATATCGGACGCGCCCGCCTGACGGTTTAACGTTACACGTTAGGTTTAACGTTTCACGTTAAGGTTTAACGTTGCACGTTAAACTCGAATCCGTTTTTATAATGATGAAACTCCTTATGCTATAATTTTATCACAGACGATCTGACTGTGATATTAAAGGAGGAATCATCATGAATGAGCAAATGCCCGGAAACGGCACACAATTTGTTCCGGCAAAATGCACCAACTGCGGAGGAGAGCTTACGGTAGATCCTTCTCAGGAAACCGCCGTATGCCAATACTGCGGAGCTTCGTTCGTAGTGTCCAAAGCGGTGCAGAATTACAATGTCACGCACAACAGCTATACGACAAACGTTATAAACGATAATCGGAAAAGTGCGTTTGAAGCAATGCTCGATTACAGGAACGAGCAGGAGGAGCGCAAATACCGCATAGCGGAAGAAAATCGTAAGCGCAGGGAATCTGAAAAGAAAAAGCGAAACCATACCATACTTTGGGTACTCGGCTGGATATTCATTTTCCCTGTGCCGCTTACGATATTGATGCTGCGCAAGAAGGATCTCGACAACAAGATAAAATACGGCATTATCGCGGCAGGCTGGATAGTGTATATCATCATGCTTGCGGTGAGCGGCGGCAACGGCAGTTCGTCCTCTGAGGACAGTTCGTCGGCACAAACGCAGTCTGCCGTTTCGGTCGTTCAGTCGGCTGACGATAATGACAGTAAACCCGACAGTTCGCAGGCTCAGTCAACGGCTTCGCCCGACTCCGAACCCGACTCGTCAAAGAGCGAGAGCAAAAGCGAAAGCAAGGAGGATAAAAAAGATAAGGACAAAGAAGAGGATAAGGACAGCAGTAAAGCCAAGGACAGCGAAGCGCCCGAAACATCGGAAGCGTCCTCCGAACGATCCGAGGACGATGTGAGAAAGGCGGTCAACAACGGCGATTATTCGCTTGTAACGCCCGAATTTAAAGAACTTATGGATTCTTACGAATCCTTCTACGACAAGTATATTGAGTTTATGAACAAATACAGTTCGGGCGAAATGGATGTCATGGAGATGATGACCGATTACGCCGATATGCTGTCGCAGATGGAGGAATGGAGCGACAAAGTAGATCAGATAGATGAGACCGAACTGTCGCCCGCCGATGATGCCTACTACCTGCTGGTAACTCTCAGGATCGAGCAGAAGCTTGTAGGAGCGGTATACTAATTAGAGGTAAGAAGTTAGAGGTAAGAGGTTAGAAGATAGGGTTTTAGTTTTAACTCCCCATGCGGCAAGTGTGGGGAGTTATCCTTTTTTCCTTCTTCCTTCGCCGTAAATTTTATAAAATTGTTAAATTTCTATATTATTATTAAGAAAGTTTGTAGAAAATGACAATTGACAATAATTCCAAACGATGATATAATGATATCACAATGATATCATTATATAACAAAGGCTCAAAGAACGCCTTTGCTGTATAAATGGTCATATACACATATTTAAAAATAAAATAAACAGAAAGGAAAAGATATGGAAAACGAGATCGTTTTGAGCGTAAAGGGACTTTCAAAGCAATACAAAAAGGGCGTTTACGCCAGCCAAGATGTCACTTTTGACATAAAAAAAGGCGAGATATTTGCGCTTATAGGTCCTAACGGCGCGGGAAAAACTACCACAATAAGAATGATAGCAACACTTCTGACCCCTACAGAGGGTGACGCATTGGTCGGAGGTCATTCTGTGACAGAAGAGCCTGACAAGGTGAGAAAATGTCTGACCTATCTGCCTGATGAAGCGGGAGCTTATAAGAATATGACGGGCAGAAAATATTTGCAGTTTATGGCGGATATATATGCGGATAATAAATCTCAGGCGGCTGAATTTGTCAAGCGTGCCGAGGAGATATGCGCACTCGGTGACAGACTTGACGATAAGGCGGAATCCTATTCGCGTGGAATGATAAGAAAGCTGCTGCTTGCCCGAACGATAATGCCACACCCTGTCGTTGCGATACTTGACGAGCCGACCTCGGGTCTGGATATAATCAACGCGCTTGAAATAAGACGTATGATACGCACGCTTGCAGCTGACGGTATGAGTTTTCTGCTTTCGTCGCATAATATGCTTGAAATAGAATACGTTTCCGACAGAGTGGGCATAATCGCGAACGGACATCTTCTTGAAACGGGCGCACCCAAGGAACTGCTTGAAAAATACGGCGCACAAAACCTTGAAGAGGTTTTTGAAAGGGTGGTGAAGAACAATGAAGTTCTTTAGTATTCTGAAAAAAGAGCTTAGAGAAATGCTCAATATGCAGATGATACTTATGCTCGTTTTTCTTGTCGTTGTTATGTATTCCATGAGCGGTTTTGTCGATTCGGCGATAGATGAATCTATGGAGGAGAGCGCGGAAATAGTCCTGTGCGATAAGGATAACACCGATTTCAGCAAGTCGGTAATAAGGTTTATTGAACACCCGACCGCGGAAACGGAAGCCGATAACGAGGTAAAACTTATCACGCTTGAAAGCGACGACTACGCCGCAGAACTTAAAAGGCTCGACAAAAAAAGCTTTGTTATAATCCCCGAAGGCTTTACGGATAAGATAAATAACGGCGAACAGGCAGAACTTATCTATGTCAGCAAAATGACTTCATTTTCCACCATGTCGAACATGAACGCAGGCTCGGAAACTGCCGTTGCGTATATCGAAGCTGCCGTAAAATCGGCGATTTTTACAAATAAGGTACAACTCGGCAAACTTTCGGAAAACGAGGTAACGCAGATAAATTCCCCGATAACGATAAAAGAGAACACCATTGTCGGAGATAAAAGTTCGGAGATCTCGCAGATGATACTTTACTCGTCTGTTTTCGGTCAGACGCTGCTCCTGCCGCTCGTGGTGTATATGCTCATACTGCTCGGTTCGCAGTCTATGATAAATGCCGTTACCGCCGAAAAGCTCGATAAAACGCTTGAAACTCTGCTTTCCGCACCTGTTTCACGCCTTAGCGTGCTTAGTGCGAAAATGCTTGCGGCAGCGATAGTGGCTCTTATAAACGCCGCAGTTTACATGGTCGGCATGAACAATATGACCACCGCCGCAAGCGGCGCAGTACCCGAAGAATACAAAAAATATGCCGCCGAACTCGGTATCAGCTTCGGGCTGAAATATTACCTGCTTATCGGTATACAAATGCTGCTTTCAACGATTATCGCGCTGTCGCTCGCAATGATACTCGGCGCTTTTGCCAAGAATGTAAAATCCTCGCAGACGCTTCTTATGCCGATACTTTTCCTGACGATAATACCGTTTATGGCGGCTGAATTTATAGACATAAGTTCTCTGCCGGGCGCGATAAAATATCTGCTTTACGCCATACCCTTTACCCATACGTTCATGGCGTCGGACACCGTGACCTTCTCAAAGACATCACTGTATGTCGGAGGACTTATATATCAGGCGGTATTCCTTATGGTATGCGTTATTGCCGCGATAAAGATATTCACCACCGATAAGATAGTTACGGCTTCGGAAAATACGTCGAGCCGCAGAAAAAGAAAAAAGCATTCCGATAACTGATAAAAAGAAAGGATAGCAAAAAATGAAAAAAGCAAAAATATCGGCATTTCTTCTTGCGCTGATAATGACTATCGCTTCAGTCGGCTGTTCGTCTGACGCGGACAGTTCCGATTCGGGAAAAACTCAGAGCAGTACCGAAAGCGCCTCCGAAAGCGTTGAAAAGGTAACGCTGCCGCCTGCTCAAAGCCCTGCGCAGACCGAGGACAGCGAAACTTCATCTGAGGACGAGCCGTCAGACGGGGAGGACAGTTCCGAACTGACCCCCGCAATGTGGCTGGCGACCTCTCCCGATGGGGATACCATGTATATGATGGGTTCTATGCACGCGCTCAAAGATGAGTGTTATCCGCTGCCCGATTATGTAACTGACGCTTACGAGCAAGCGGATATTTTGGCGGTAGAATGTGACATCTCCGATATTTCCGCGACCTTTTCGGCAAGCGTCGAACTAATGGACAAGATGTATTATTCGGACGGCACGACACTGAAAGACCATATTTCCGAGGAAGCGTACAATAATGTGGACAGTTATCTCGAAGCGCACGGCGAAGATATAAGCTATTATGAAAATATGCAGCCGTGGTATCTATCGTCGGTCGTTGAAAATTACGCCGTCGCTGACGCCGATCTTGAATCGGGCAAGGGTCTTGATATAACGCTTTTGCAAAGCGCACATGATGACGGCAAGGAGATATACGAGGTAGAATCCATCAGTTTTCAGATGCAGCTGCTTGCCGATTTTTCCGACGATCTGTATGATATTATGCTGTCAGAATACAGCGCCGAAAATATGGACGAACTGAATGATGAACTTGAAAAATCCTATATCGGCTGGAAAACGGGCGATGTTGATACGTTTGAGGAATCGCCCGAGGATTACGAGGGATATACCGAAGAGCAATTGGAGATAATAGACGATTACAACAAGCAAATGCTTTATGACAGAAATATCGGCATGGCGCAAAAGGTCAAGGAACTTATGGAACGCGATGAAAAGACCCTTTTCGTGGTCGGCGCGGCGCACTTTGTCGGCGAGGGCGGAATAATAGATCTGCTCGAGGACGAGGGGTACACTTTTGAACTTGTAAACGCGCAGGAGTAAGGAGTTTTGAACATGAATACATTCATGGTATCGCCGAAAACCGGTGCAAATGTATACTTGCTATAGACAACCTTACTTTCCTTAAAGAATTTGACAGTTGAACAAAACAGGACGGCGCGTGCGTTTACGCAGCCGTCCTTTCGCTGATACCTAAAAACGAGCGTTTTTCATAAAACAGCCTTAGCCTGATAAGGTCGTCAAGCATTATCCCGACTGCCGACAGCGCAAACCACAGCAGTGTGAAGGGCAGACATATCTGCCCTTCAAAGTTGAGCGGCATCATGGAATAATCCCAGATGTTGAGCCCCATACGGACATTCACTATCTCGCCTGTGATAAGCTCACAGCAGGTTATAAAGACCGCCGAAACGCACAGTGCGCCGAACAGCCTTAAAGGCGTCCGCGTTCCTTCGTTCATTATGTGGATAAGGCACATAGCCGCGCCGCCGAGCAGTCCCATGGAAATGTGCGTAAAGCCGCGTGCGGCTATCTCAACAAGTCCGTAGGCAAAGCAGCCGCAGATAAAAACGCTCATCAGCTTTGATAAAATATTTTTTTGACCGAATGACAAATCATCACTTCCGCTAAAAATTATCTGTATAATAATAATATTGCACACAATCGGGATTTTAACACGAATTTTTTGCAAGAAATTTATGGACAGGTATTTTTAACGATAAACGTTAAAAATTTATGAAATTCGTATAGAAATCGGAACTGTTATATGTGCATTTCTCCGAAATTTAATGATAAACATTAAAAAGTTATTTACTTTCATTAAATATCATGCTATAATGTAACTGTCAAAGCTTACAGCTTATGTTATTTAAATAATAAAAAGGAGAAATGCGACATGAACGAAATGAACGATATGAACAATGCCGTGCAGAGGATATATAAAAGTTCGGGAGCGGCGCGCGCTTTTTCTATGGCGCTCGGTATGCTGCTTATCGCGGTAGGAGTTATCGCTTTGAGCGGAGCTTTTATATTCGACAGGCTTGAAAACGATCCGCAGGATACGCTTAGCTTTGCTTCAAAATATGCGGATATGAAAAAAGAGGATATGATAATATCCTTTGAAACGACAGTTTCAAACCTTACAGCCGTTTTGGTAAAAAGCTTTATTTTTGCGGGCATAATGTTTACGGCGGCAAAATTTTTCAAACAAACAAGGCTTAACGGCACGCCGTTTTTTGACAAGTGCGCCGACAAACTCAACGCGATAGCTGTTATGCTCATATCGGCGTCCGTTCTGCCGAACCTTGCGGCGTTTGCAGTCATGTCGCTGCGCCGTTCGTTCGATCTCGGATGTACGTTCGAGCGCGATTTTGTGGACGGCGATATTGCCCTTGTCGGAGTGGTCATTTTCTTTCTTGCACAGGTTTTCCGCTACGGCTGTATTCTTCAAAGGCAGTCAGACGAAACGCTTTAGAGGTGGTTTTCAATGGCGATAATATTAAGGCTCGACCGCGTTATGGCTGACAGAAAAATGAGTCTGAACGAATTGAGCGAGCGGGTCGGGGTAAGCAATGTAAATCTGTCTAAAATAAAGACGGGAAAAATAAGCGCGGTGCGCTTTTCAACGCTTAACGCTATCTGTAAGGCGCTTAATTGTCAGCCCGGCGATATCCTCGAATTTATCGACGATACTCCGCCTTAAATTTAAAAATTAACATATTAGCTATTGCAATTATAATTAAAAAATGGTAAATTAGTATTAACTTATAAATTTAACGGAGGAAAAATATGGCAGATATTGTTAGTGAAATAAAAAGAAGGCGTACCTTTGCGATAATCTCTCACCCTGACGCGGGCAAGACCACGCTTACCGAAAAATTCCTGCTCTACGGCGGGGCGATAGCGCAGGCGGGCGCGGTAAAGGGCAAAAAGAACGCGCGTCACGCGGTGTCCGACTGGATGGAGATAGAAAAACAAAGGGGTATCTCGGTCACGTCCTCGGTAATGCAGTTCCAGTATAACGGAGCTTGCATAAATATCCTCGATACGCCGGGACATCAGGACTTTTCGGAGGATACCTACCGCACGCTTATGGCGGCTGATTCAGCCGTCATGGTGATAGACGCTTCAAAGGGTGTTGAAAATCAGACGAGAAAGCTTTTCAAGGTATGCGCTATGCGGCATATACCCGTATTTACGTTTATAAACAAGCTTGACCGCGAGGCAAGAAACCCATTTGATCTCGTAGACGAGATAGAAAACGAGCTTGGTATGCCCACCTGTGCGATAAACTGGCCTATCGGTTCGGGCAAGTCGTTTAAAGGGGTATTTGACAGGGCAAGCAGACACGTTATCTATTTTGACCCGACAGGCGGCAGCCACAAGGTCTCGGCAACTCAGGCGGATCTTAACGATCCCGAACTTGCGCAGATACTCGGTGAGGAAAATTATGTCAATCTAAAGGACGATATAGAACTGCTTGACGGCGCGGGTGACGAACTTGATCTTAAAGCCGTTCACGAGGGCAGACTTTCGCCCGTGTTCTTTGGTTCTGCGCTGACCAACTTCGGCGTTGAGCCGTTTCTGGAAAAATTTCTTGACATGACCCCGCCGCCGCTGCCGAGAAGATCGGGCGACGAGCTGATAGACCCGTTTACCCCCGAATTTTCGGCATTTGTATTCAAGATACAGGCGAACATGAACAAAGCCCACCGCGACAGGATAACCTTTCTCAGGGTATGTTCGGGAAAATTCGATAAGGAAATGGACGTGCTTCACGTTCAGGGCGGCAGAAAGCTGCGCCTTTCTCAGCCGCAGCAGCTTATGGCACAGGAGCGCGAAATAATCGACGAAGCCTATGCGGGCGATATAATCGGCGTTTTCGACCCGGGTATATTCTCGATAGGCGATACGGTATGTTCGCCGAAACTCAATGTAAAGTTCGAGGGTATACCGACCTTTGCGCCGGAGCATTTTATGCGCGTGCGTTCAAAGGATACCATGAAGCGCAAGCAGTTTGTAAAGGGCATAACGCAGATAGCCCAAGAGGGCGCTGTGCAGATCTTCCGCGAGCCGCTGACCGGCATGGAGGAGGTCATAGTCGGCGTTGTCGGCGTACTTCAATTCGATGTTTTCCAATACCGCATGAAGAGCGAGTACGGCGTTGAAATGATATGCGAAGGACTTGGTTATTCGCATATACGCTGGATAGACTCCTCCCCCTGTGAGCCAAAACAGCTTAAAATAAGTTCAGATACCAAGCTTGTCAGCGATCTGAAGGATGACCCGCTGCTGCTTTTCACAAGCGAATGGAATATCCGCTGGGCGCTCGAGCGCAACGAGGGACTTGTACTCAGCGAATTTAACAGAGGAGATCTACAGTAAGAGATCTCTGTGTTTTCTCCTCTCGCCGCAGATGGGGGAGAGAACCAAAACACCATTATAAAAAAGATACTCCCACAGCCTTGGTCATCAGACTGTGGGATATTTTTAAAATTACTTATTTGACATAGGATCTATATAGCTTATCGGGTCTATCCATTCGCCGTTCTTTTTAAGTCCGAAGTGAAGATGTGAGCCGACCGCGGCTTCGATCTCTGCGGTATCACCGACCGCGCCTATAGTCTGCCCCGATTCGACCATATCCCCCTCTTTTACGGCGACCGCCGAGGAAAGGTTGTAATAATATCCCATTATTCCGCTGCCGTGGTCTATAGTCACCGTATAGCCCCACAGCGGGTCTTCTTCAACGGCTGTTACCTCACCGCGGTTCATAGCCTTGACGGGCGTACCCGCTTCGGAGGCTATATCAACTCCGTCATGAGTTTTCCATACACCGAGCGTTTTGCTCTTCACCAGCTCGCCGAAGCTGAACGGTTCGAGTATCTCGCCGTTTACGGGCATTACGTTAGGCTGTATCTTTTTGTCGAGCGATGGCGTGCTGTCGGCTTTGGACGATGAGGAGGAACTGTCGGTCTTGTTGATCTCTTTAAGGATATCTGTCTGCTTTTTTTCAGCCTCAGCCGCGTCGGGTATGTCAATTTGCGAGATAGAGAGGTCGTAGCTTTCTTCGGCAGCCTTGACCGCCTTGGAATAAGCTGCCGCACCCGCGCCGCCTGCCGCAAGCACTGCCGCCGCCAGAGTGATGTATGCTCCTTTTCCGCCGAGAAGCTGTGCAAGCCTTGTATCTTTGATCGACTTCATAATTTTAACCATTCCTTTCATTTTTTCCGCAAAGGATCAGCGCTGCCGACCCGTTTATGCGGCTTTGCCAATATTATGGTCCTTTGACTGCAATAATATTCAATATTTATAAAAATTCGCCTTTTGGTACTTGAAAAATCCTGCGGATTATAGTATAATTGATATGATAAACATTCGGGGCTGAATTGCCGCCGAAAAACGGAGGTTTGAAAATATATGAAACATAATCTTAAAGAGATCTACGGCGCACAGGATACCGCTCGTCAGCGGTATATTGACGCGGCTGCGGAATTTGAAACTATGTTCGGAAAAAAACCGGAGCGTTTTTTCAGCGCACCCGGACGCACCGAGGTCGGCGGAAATCATACCGACCATAATAACGGCTGCGTTCTTGCGGCAGGCGTTTCGCTTGACGTTATTGCGGCGGTAGTACCGACCGACGACGGGATAATACGCATTAAATCCCAAGGATTT
>CANPYF010000085.1 GCA_947587925.1 uncultured Ruminococcus sp. | reverse complement strand
CTCTCTAACGATGCACCCGATATGTTCTGGTATGAAAGTTCGATGTGCTATCCTAACTACTGCATGAAAGAAATGTTCCAGCCTGTTGACAGCATTGTCGACTTCGACAGCGCAATGTGGGCGGACGTAAAGGGTACTGCCGATCAGTTCATGCTTAATGGTCAGCACTATGTTGCCCCTGTTAAATTTGTTGCAAACTCTGTTCTTACATACGATAAGGATATGATAGAGGCTAACGCTCTTGACGACCCGTATCAGCTTTATCTTGACGGCGAGTGGACATGGGATACATGGTATGACATGATGGAAGAATATGTAAACAACGCCGAGGGCGACGAGGAACGCTTTGGCGTAAACGGTTGGTTTGCAAACTTTATCTTCTATTCGACAGGTCACACCCTTATCGAATATGACGCGGAAAAGGACGAATATGTTTCCAATATCGACGATCCGAACTTTGACCGCGCTACCGATTTGCTTTATGATATAAAGAAAAACGGTCTGTATTATTCGGATTGGATAGGTCAGGCTTCCGATTGCTTCAAGAAGAATATCCTGTTCTATGCAATGGGACCTTGGGCTTCTTCTGATGTTCACACTCCGTCAGACGGCACAAACTGGGGCAGTGTTCCCATGCCTAAAGATCCTAACGCAGACGCTCAGTATACCACCGTTGAAGTAAACGCTTATATGTGGTGCGCAGGCTCTGACAAATCCGATGCTGTAAAATGCTGGATGGAATGTGCCAAGACTGCAAATACCGACCCGGAATATAAAGAAGTTTCAAAGGAAAAATTCTTTGTAAAGAATCCTAACTGGACAGAAGAAATGTATCAGGTCGGCTATGAAGAACTTTCGAGCGACAACTGGGTACGCATAGTTGACCCGGGCTACGGCATAAGCGTTGAACTTTCTAACGACAATGCCGCTACCAACCCCACCAAAGAGGCTGTAATTTCTTATATGTACACCTCTGTTATGAAGGAAAACGACGACGGCGCTCAGTATACATGGACTCAGCTTAGAGAAATGTATAAGGGTACTATAGATTCAAACCTCAAAGAATTCAACACCGAATACAAAGCATTCGTTGAAAAATCATGATATAAGACCAACTGCCGCTCTGTTTACCGCAGAGCGGCTTTTTTCATAAGAAGGTGTAAAAATATGTACTGTGAATTTTTCGACTCCCCTATCGGCAGGATAACGATAACGGCGGACGATAAGCATATCGTCCGCATGACCTTAGATGACTGCTTTGAGCAGCCAAACCCAAGCCCGCTTACCTCAAAGGCGCACCGTCAGCTTGAAGAATATTTTGAAGGAAGCAGAAAAAACTTTGAGCTTCCCTTGCTTATGCAGGGTACGGATTTTCAGATAAGCGTATGGAACGCCTTAAAAGAAATACCATACGGGCAGACGCGGTGCTATTCGGACATAGCGGCGGCTATTTCAAAGCCGAAGGCCTCACGCGCAGTCGGCGGGGCAGTCCATGTCAACCCGTTTCTGATAGTTATACCATGTCACCGATGTATTGCAAAAAACGGCGGTATCGGCGGATTTGCACATGGCACAGACATAAAATCAGCGCTGCTCAAAATAGAAGGGATCATTATTCAGCAGTAGGCTTCAAGTTTGGCACGGATATTTTTGATTATCTTCTTTTCGAGCCGCGAGATATACGACTGCGAAATGCCTATCTTGTCCGCGACCTCCTTTTGCGTCAGTTCTTTGCCGTCCTTTAGTCCGAAACGGAGTTCCATTATCTGGCGTTCACGCGGAGAAAGCTTCGCTATCTCCTCCATTAAAGAGCGCTGCTCGCAGTCGCGGCTAAGCTTTTCGGTTATGGATTCCTCGTCAGAACCGATTATATCAGACAGCAGCAGTTCGTTGCCGTCCCAGTCGGTATTGAGCGGCTCGTCTATGGATATTTCACTGCGCTGCTGAGAAGCCTTGCGGAGATACATAAGTATCTCGTTTTCAATACAGCGCGACGCATATGTGGCAAGCTTGATATTTTTTGCAGGATCAAAGGAGCGTACCGCTTTTATCAGCCCTATCGCGCCGATAGATATAAGATCTTCAGACGAACAGGATGGCGTTTCAAATTTCTTTGAAATATATACCACAAGCCGCAGATTATGGACTATAAGCAGTTCCCACGCCTTTTTCTTATCCGTTTCAAGCATATCGAACGCTTTTTGCTCCTCCTCCTTACTAAGCGGCGGCGGAAGCGCCTCCGAGCCGCCTATGTAAAGAACATCGTTGGTATCTTCAAACAGCTTTTTAAAAATATTGCTTATTATCTCCGTGATATTCATAAGACCTATCATTCCTTTCTTTACTGTTGTTATCATACTTATATAAGCAGCTTCGGGTCAAAGACCGCGCACTGCGTTTTTTTGCCGCTCGGTATTATGCCGACACTGCAGCTTACCTGTTTTGCACAGCCCCCGCCGCTTATCTCCACAGTACCCTTGGAAGTGACATAAACTATACCGTCCTCCTGCAAAGCGCTGTAGGGAGTCGGGTGAAAGCCGTAAAACGCAAGCTGTTCGGGACGATCGAGATCGTAATGACTGTACAGCTCGTCTGAGCGGAAAATTACCACGGGTTCTCCCGTAAAGCTGTCACACAGTCTGTTTCCGCTGTCGGCTATGGCGGGCAATGTTATTGCAAATCTGCCGAGCGAATAGGTAGCGCGGTAATTTGTACGGCTGTCGGCGCGCCTTCTCTGTATCCTTTCGTAAAAGGATATGACCGCATAGACCGCACAGCTGCATAAAGCAAGCGCAGGCAGCGAAATGTCGAAATAAACCGTATAGTTCTTTATGAGCAGTACCTTTCGGTGAGAGAAATTGACAAATGCAAAGCAAGCCCCGCCGAAAATAAGCTCACACAGCAAAAATACGAAAAAACGCTTGATATAGCCTGCCATGCCGCGCGGACGAAAGGCGATAAAAATTATCATCAGCATAAGCGCAAGCTTTGCCGCAGTTATACCGAGCGCACCCAAAAAGCTGCTGCTGTCAAGAACAGCGATAAGCGAGCCCGCGCCGCCCACAGCCGCCGCAGCCGTTTCTCTTGCGGAAGATATCTTTTCGTGCATGACACGGCATATGCAGTTTATGTATATCAGCGTAATAACGGCGTTTGTTATCATAAGAACGTCCAGATATATTTTCATTCTCTGCCGCCTCCTTGTTCTATATACAGATTATAACCCCATGTAAATGAAAAAGCAGTCGAAATATTCGACTGCCCGTTAAAAAAAATCCGAAGAGGATCAACTCTTCGGATAAACTTTTTATTTAAATTTTTCGGCTGCAAACCTGTCGAAGCTTTCTTCGTCCATCGGCTTGCCGTAATAATATCCTTGTATCTGATCGCAGTGAGCCTTCTTTAAAAATTCCGACTGCGACGCAGTTTCAACGCCCTCGCAGATAACGTTCATTCCGAGCCGTTTCGCCATTGTTATCATGCTTTCGAGTATGGCTTTGTCGCTGTCGTTCAACTCGTCATTTTTAAGAAATATCCTGTCTATTTTGAGCGTATCTATCGTAAGAGAACTAATTACGTTGAGCGAGGAATACCCCGAGCCGAAATCATCCATAGATACCTGTGCGCCAAGTTCGCGGCAGTCCTTTATAAATTCGTCCGCCTTGATGAAGTTATCCATATAAATATTTTCCGTAAGTTCAAACTCCACAAGTTCGGGCGGTATGCGGTATTCGCTTATAAGCTCCTTGATATAAGGGATTATCCTGTCGCTGCGAAGGTGTATCCTTGAAACGTTCATGGATATCGGGAAAACAGGCAGCTGAGCGTCCAGACGCTTTCTCAGATACTTGAACACCTCGCGGTAAACGTAAAAATCGACATCAACGATATTTCCGTTCTTTTCAAAAAACGGTATAAACTGATCGGGATATATAAAGCTGCCGTCAGCGTGCTGCCAGCGCACAAGCGCTTCAGCGCCGTAAAGGCTGTCGTCGGAGCAGTTTATCTTAGGCTGATAATATACCTTCAGATCGTGATTTGCTATAGCCTTGGGAAGTTCGTTATTCAGATACTCCTGATAATTTATATCGTCCATCATTGACGACTCGAACACCAGCGGCTTGCGCATATTTTCGCTCTTAGCTTTTTTGCGGGCAAGATTTGCATTAGCTATCGCGGTCGCCGCCGTAACAGCAGAATCCTCCACATAGCATATTCCCGTATTTATCCTTATCTTTACGCCGGGGCAATTGCTTTCAAGCATCTGAGCGAGAATATCGTTCTGATCTTTGATAAAAGAATCGAACATCGGCATAAAAGCTTTGGGCAGAGCCGAAGCCGAAACAAAGTTGTCCGAATGAACACGGCTGAGCGTTGTTCCGTCATATTCCTGAGCGGAATTTCCCATTGCGCTTGCCGTAAGCTTTAAAAGTTCGTCGCCCTTTTTATAGCCGTAATTTTCATTGATATACTTAAAATGGTGTATATCGGAATATACAACGGCAATGCAGGTATCTCCGAGCATTTCGGTAAAACGCTTGTCAAGGTTTTCCGTAAACGCATTAAAACTCATAAGACCCGTAAGCGGGTCTATATCGCTGCTTTCATAGCGCGACATAAAGCAGGAGTTGGTGCGGTATATATATTGACATATGATATTTGTGCATATTGTTACCGCAGATATTTCATCGGCAGTCCAGCTGCGGTCGTTATTCATCTCAACTATGTCGAACGTACCGAGAAAATGCTTTCCGCAAAACATCGGTATCTCTATGACATACAGCGGATCATAGGATATATTTCCGATAAACTTAGGCTCGCCCTCACCGCTGCGGTAAAAATAACATCTTTTTGAAAAAAGATCCATAGCCTCCTGCCATTCCTCTTCGGAGAAGGTAACGGTCTCGTTGACGCGGCGCGGTTTATCGGGATTATCTATAGCTTCGTATGTATATCTTAACGAAAAAGGGCGCGGGATTATCTCGCGTATTCTTATGCAGGATACGTCGAACACCCTTCTGATATGATCGACTATTGCGGATACCGCGCTTTCCGTTTGCTTTTCAAGAACGGTATCAGATGTAAATTTTATCAGCTCAAGACATTGAGCATCGCTCAAAGCTGCACGGGCAGCCATAATATCTATGCCTCCTTTAACTGACATAAACGGCAGTACATAGTTAGTTTAAAATATTACTTCGAGTTTATTATATCACATCAGAAAAAACGTGTCAAGCATTTAATACAATATTTTAACTTATAAATACCGTTTTTTTAGACTTTATATACAAATTGTCTATTTTTTAAGTCGAATTTAATTTTTTTCTAAAAAAGACCTGAATATTCGGCGAAAATGCGCAAATAATACTTTCAGCCGATACAAATACAAGGCAAGAAAGGAATTCCGTAAGATGAAAAAATCAGGTTTAATATCGGCGGCGCTTATAGCCGCAGCATTATTGCTCACAGGTTGTTCGGGAAGTGACGGCGACGTTTCTTCAAACGGCTCGTCCGAAAGGGACAGATCCTCTTCATCGTCCGCGTCCACTGACAGAGACAGCCGCAGTGCGGTATCGTCAAGAAGAGATGACATTTCTTCAAGCAGATCGGGCGCGGGAAGCAATATGGCTTCAAAAGCTGATGATATAGGCGACGACGTGGCTGACGGTATCGACGGCGGTCTTGACGCCACCGAAAGTCTTGTCGACGATATACTCAGATGACATTATCTAATGATAATAAAGGCGGAGCATTTCACAAAAATGCTGTCCGCCTTTTTATCTGTATGTCAGCCCTTTAAAGGTTCTTTAAGCGAAGCGACAAACTCGCCGACCGCGGGAGCAGCCTGACTTCCCTGCTGTTCTATTATTTTTACTATCGCGCTGCCGACGATAACGCCGTCTGAAAATTGGGACATCTTCTTTGCCTGCTGCGCGTCGGAAATGCCGAAGCCTATGCAGCACGGCACGTCAATGCCGTCAAGCGGCGCAAGCAGAGTTGAAAAATCGGTCGTTATCTCGCTGCGCGTACCTGTTACCCCGAGCGAAGATACTACATACAAAAAGCCTTTGCTTTCGCGGGCGATAACGGCAACTCTGTCTGCGGAAGTCGGTGCGACAAGATAGATGTTATATATGCCGTATTTTTCCGCCTGCACGGCTATCTCGTCACGTTCTTCAAACGGCAGATCTGGTACGATAACGCCGTCTATCTGATACTGCGCACAGCTTTTGAAAAATTTTTCCGTGCCGTATCTGAATATCGTATTGATATACATCATAAGCAGCAGCGGCTTATCGGTCTTTGTGCGGAGTTTTTTAACAAGTTCAAATATTTTGTCGAGCGTAGTGCCGCCTTTGAGCGAACGCAGCGACGCGCGCTGTATAACAGGACCTTCGGCTATCGGGTCGGAAAAGGGTACGCCGAGTTCAATTATATCCGCGCCCTTGTCAAACATTTCAAGCACACATTTTTCAGTGGTATCAAAATCGGGGTCGCCCGCCGTAACAAACGTCACGAGCGCTTTTTCTCCCTTGGCTTTAAGCTGCTCGAAGCAAGCATCTATCCTATTCTTCAACGAGATCTACCCCCCTGTATCTTGCTATTGAATAAACGTCCTTATCTCCTCTGCCCGAAAGATTTATGACGAGTATCTTATCCTTATCCATAGTCGGAGCTATTTTAAGAGCCGCCGCGACCGCGTGAGCCGACTCGATAGCAGGTATAATGCCCTCGGTTTTTGAAAGATATTCAAACGCGCATACCGCTTCCTCGTCGTTTATGGGTATATATTCCGCTCTTTTGCTGTCGCGCAGATAGGTATGCTCAGGACCTACTCCCGGATAGTCAAGACCTGCCGAAATGGAATATACGGGCGCTATCTGTCCGTATTCGTCCTGTAAAAATACCGATTTCATGCCGTGGAAAATTCCGAGCGTACCGAGAGCCATAGTCGCGGCAGTGTCGGGAGTGTCTATACCTCTGCCCGCAGCTTCCGCGCCGACAAGTCTTACGCTTTTATCCTCTATAAAATCATAGAACGCGCCCATTGCGTTTGAACCGCCGCCGACACAGGCTATAACGCAGTCGGGAAGTCTGCCCTCGCGCTCGGCAAGCTGTGCCTTTATCTCCTCGGAGATGATCTTCTGGAAATCGCGTACCATTGTGGGATAAGGGTGCGGTCCCATAACAGAGCCTATGCAGTAAAATGTCGTGTCGATATTTGAACACCAGTCGCGCATAGCTTCGTTTATCGCGTCTTTCAATGTAGCCGTACCGCTGTCAACGGGAGTTACCTTTGCGCCGAGCAGATTCATTCTGTAAACGTTCAGCGACTGCCTTTTGCAGTCCTCCGCGCCCATATATACCTCACATTCCAGACCGAAAAGCGCACAGGCGGTAGCTGTTGCAACACCGTGCTGTCCCGCGCCCGTTTCGGCGATTATGCGCTTTTTACCCATTTTCTTGGCAAGCAGCACCTGTCCGAGAACGTTGTTTATCTTGTGCGCTCCCGTGTGGTTGAGATCCTCGCGCTTGATATAAATTTTTGCGCCGCCAAGATCCTCCGTCATCTTCTGAGCATAATAAAGCATTGAGGGACGATTCGCATAATCTCTGTAAAGCGTTCTGAGTTCGCTGTTAAATTCGGGATCGTCCTTATATTTGTCATAAGCGGCTTCAAGCTCATGAACGGCGGTCATGACCGTTTCGGGAACATACTGTCCGCCGTATTCGCCGAATCTGCCTGTTTTTCCCATATCAAAACCTCCTGATTATATCTATTATCTCCTTGATCTTTTTTTCGTCCTTGACCCCGTTTGTTTCAACGGAACTTGAAAGATCAAATCCGCAGGGGGAAAGCCTTTGCGCTGCCATAAAAACATTTTCGCTGCTTATTCCTCCCGCAAGAAAATAATCCTTATCAAAATGCGCCTTGGCAACGATATCCCAGTCTGCGACCTTGCCCGTGCCGCCTGCCGCGCCTTCGACAAAGCTGTCTATAACGAGTTTATCGCAGTCAAGCCGTGCGGCTTTTTCGATATCCTCACAGCTGCGTGCTTTGACCGCCTTCCATATCTCGCCGGAATAATTATTTCTCAGCTGACGGATATCATCTTCGTTTTCACTGCCGTGAAGCTGAATGACATCAAGATCGTCCGAATAGAGGCGGATAATATCCTCTATCGGTTGGTCGACAAATACGCCGACTCTTTTTATATCCTTATCAAGACAGCGTATAAGTTCTTTGAAGGTATCAATGTCTATACTTCTTCTGAATCCCGCCGAGAGTATAAATCCCGCGTGATCGGGGCGGTGCTTGTTCACATACTCTATATCCTCCATGCGGCGCATTCCGCATATCTTAACGAGCATTATCTCACACGCCCTCTCTCAGTTCGGCAAGCTTGGCGGTCATATCGCTGCTGCGCATAAGCGTTTCGCCGATAAGCACCGCATCCGCGCCGAGCGAACGCACCTTTTTCATATCATCATTATTTCTTATACCGCTTTCGGCAACAAATACCGCGTCATCGGGAGCGTGCGGCTTTATGCGCGATACGGTAGTAAGATCAACGTTAAAGGTTTTCAGGTCGCGGTTGTTTACGCCTAATATTTTCGGCTTCATAAAACTTATCGCTTTAAGTTCGTCAAGGTCGTGTACCTCCGAAAGAACGCTCAGACCGAGCGAATCGGCAAGCGAATAAAGTTTTTCATAACGCTTTGCGTCAAGAATAGCCGCTATCAGCAAAACTGCGTCCGCGCCTATCGCGGCGGCTTCAAATATCTGATATTCGTCAAATATAAAATCCTTGCGAAGAACGGGTATCTCAACATTTTTCCTTATATTTTGAAGATATTCGCTGCTGCCGAGAAAATAATGCTCCTCCGTAAGGCAGGATATGGCGTCAGCGCCCGCGCGCTGATATTCGCAGGCTATCTCGACAGGGTGAAAATCGGGTCTTATAAGTCCCTTTGAGGGAGATGCTTTTTTTACCTCGCAGATACAGCTGAGCTTATCCTGCCTGACAGCCTTTGCAAGCGAAAGCGGAGTGCGTTCACTAAGATAACGCTCTGCGCGTTTTTTCATTTCCGCTTCGCTGCACAGGCTTTTTTCCTTATCAAGCTGTACCTCGCGGTATATAAGAATATCGTCAAGTATCATGATATATCAGTCCCTGTTGGTAAATTCGACCATAGCGTTCAGCTTTTCGAGCGCTTTGCCGCTGTCTATGGCGTCAGCTGCAAGTTTAACGCCCTCGGCGATACTCTCCGCTTTACCGCATACATAAAGCGCCGCGCCTGAATTAAGCAGCACGATATCGCGCTTTGCGTCCTTTATCTCGCCGCTGAGAATACCCCTGGTTATCTTTGCGTTATCCTGTGCAGTACCGCCGACTATATCCTGCTTTGAAGCGCGGGCAAGTCCGACCGATTCGGGAGTAACGTTATAATTTGTAAGCTCGCCGTCTTTAAGTTCGCAGACGGTAGTTCCCGCTGAGATGGAAAACTCGTCAAGTCCGTCGTCGCCGTGTATAACTAAAGCGCGTTTTACGCCGAGGTTTTTCAGAACATTTGCAACGAGCGGGATAAGTCTGTCCTCATAAACGCCGAGGACTATATATTCGGCATTTGCAGGATTTGCAAGCGGTCCGAGTATATTGAATACCGTTCTTATGCCTATCTGACCGCGCACCGGACCTACGAACTTCATAGCCTTATGATAGCTCTGTGCAAACAGGAAGGCTATGCCTACCTCGTCAATGCAGGCGGAAGCCTTTTGCGGAGTCGAGGCTATCTTTACGCCGAGCGCTTCAAGCACATCGGCAGCTCCGCTCTTTGAAGAAACGCTCCTGTTGCCGTGCTTTGCTACAAGTACCCCTGCCGCTGCGGTCACGAACGCCGAAGTGGTCGAAATATTGAAACTG
>CANPYF010000084.1 GCA_947587925.1 uncultured Ruminococcus sp. | reverse complement strand
CATGATGCTTCCGGCGCGGTATTTCATACCCTCCATGCCTGCAAGAACAAATCCCGCCTTTATTTTGTACGGCTTATAGCCCTCGCCTGCACGGCAGATAAACGGCATTTCGTGACCTGCGTTGACAAAATCAAGCTGTCCGCTGACAAGATCAAGCACGCCCTCGAATGCGGTGATAAACAAGCCCTCGCTGTTTGATTCGCAAAGCATATCATTGACCTTGGAAAATACTTTTCCGAGATCCTCCGTATTGTCGGTATGATCTTTTATCAGCGTTTTTCCTATGACCATAAACAGCGCGGCAGGCACGCCTTTTCCGGAAACATCTGCCATAACTATTGCCAAATGACGCCTATCTACCATAAAAAAGTCATAAAAATCGCCGCCTACTTCCTTTGCAGGATCCATAGTGGCGCAGATGTCAAATTCTTTACGATCCGGAAAAGCAGGAAAAATACACGGCAGCATAGATCTCTGTATATGAGCGGCAACGTCCAGCTCAGCGCCTATGCGCTCTTTTTCGGCAGTAACACGGCTGAGATCATCTATATAATCGCCAAGTTCTCTGACCATGTGCCTGAAAGCGTCGGCAAGATCGCCCACCTCGTCCCTTGACTTTATGTCAATGCTAAATTCATCAAGCTTTTCCATATTATCGCTCACAAGACCGCTGACAGCGCGGTGCAGTTTTTTGAGCGGTCGGATAAGTATCCTTCTGACAAATATGTAATAGAAAATGCTCGTAAGCAGTATGATGATCGCCGTTACAGCAAGTGTTACAAGCATAAACTTTGCCGTGAGTTCGTACACATGATTCATCGAAATACCCACGACCGCAAGCGCGGCGGGCTGTCCGCTGCTGTCAAGTATAACAGCGTATGTAGAATTGATGTCGTTTTCCCCGACGACTGTTCTCTTCGCATTAGCTGAAAAAGCCTTGTTCATGGCGGAACTTACCTCGTTGGAGCATAAAGCGCGATCCCCAAGTTCCATCGCGTTATCCTCATCTAAAACACCTGTGTCCCAGACGCACACCATCTCGTTCCCGTCAGGTATCACCACTCGGTAATATATCAGCGACATTTCGTCCTGCACATTAAAAAGATAATCGTTTATCTCATCGTAATAATCGTCCTTTTCGCCCGCAGTGCCGTTATTGTAATAGTCCTTTATACGGTCGCCGTCAATAAGATCAGCCGCAATAGACGCTTGAGCGTATGTGACCTCTGAGTAATATTCCTCTATGATCACGCCGAAAAGCGTTGTGAAAAAATAGATTATCGCGGCTATAATGATAAGCCCCATCATAACAAGCGCAATAAGCAGTTTAGGCTGCAGGCGTATTCTGAATTTTCTTTTCATATAAAAAAATTAACACAGAGCAGACTTTACCGCTCATTCGATCGTCAGGATATCGGAAAATCCGGTGATCTCGAAAACCTCCATAATAGTTTCGTTTACATGGCGTATCACCATTTCGCCCTGCTTGTTCATGACCTTCTGTGCGGCAAGCAGTACGCGCAATCCTGCCGATGAAATATATTCAAGCTTTTCAAAATCGAGCGTCAGAGAGGTAATACCGTTTATGCTGTGCTTCAGCTCGCCTTCAAGCTGCGGAGCGGTCGTAGTGTCAAGTCTGCCCGAAAGCAATATTTCCAACTCTGTTCCCTGTTGTTTTTTGTCGATCGTCATTTGCTATACCTCCATAAGCTGTTATTTATCCGGCTGTATGTTAAGCCGGATACGAGTCATAAACGTTTGCTTTTCTTCATTGAAGCGGAAGCCTACGCTGCCGTCATATTTCAGCGCGGTATGCGCTATGCTGCGCAGTCCGTAGCTTTTTCCTTTATGCGAACTTATAAACGCTTCGGCAGGCGCAAAACCGCCCTCCGTCTGATAGCGGCGGTCAATGCTTACCTCGCTGCAGGAATTAGAGATCTCTATTGCAAGAGAATTCTGGATCATGCCTATACTTATATCTATCCGGCGCTTCCCCAAGCATCTGCGGCAGGATAAAAGAGCGTTTTCCAAGGCGTTTCCGAACATAACTGTCAGATCGGCAGGCGATATGTTGATATCCCCGCATACGGCGTGAACGGTGCAGGATATATCCTCTTCTCTTGCGATAGCGATATAATATTGCAGCAGACCGTTTATTATCAGATTTTTGCAGTACACCTCGTTTTCACGATCGACTGTAGTATCTATAAGGCTTGAAAGATACTGCTCCATGTCGTCAAGCTGACGCTTTTCAAGCATATCCGCAAGCGTGTTGTAATGGTGGCGTATATCGTGGCGCATACGCCTTGTGCTTTCCATTTCTCTTACTATTTTTTCATATTGAAGCTGCTGTATCTCTATCGACTGCCGTTTATCGCTGTCGCGCTTGCGGCGCACGGATTCGTTGAATATCAGCCAGAAAATGAATATCTGATTTATCGTCAGCACAAACATGAACGGAAAGAATCCCGTCGAGCCTACTGTCATTCCGTATGAGGTATCATAAAAGATTATGACCGTAAAATATACGATCATTGAGATCGTACATATCGCAAATTCACGTTTTATATTTTCGGGCTCGCTTATGCAGATATATTCGCGCAGCGGGTTTATTATAAGCAGTATCATTATCGGCAAAAGCACAGCGTTATACAGTGCATATATCACGACAAAACCTTCCGTGTAGGGATAATTGATCGCACCGTGACTGCCTTTGAAGATAGTAAAATACAGTGCGTTGACCGATAAATATTCTGCAATAGCATAAAAAAGCATTACAAAAAACACCTGCAGCTTTACTATCAGCGACCCTCGCACCAACAGGATATACGCTGTCAGCGTTAAAAGTATCGAACAAAGCATGATCAAGTTTGATATCACGCTGTACTGCGGACTTTTTTCCAGATCCCGAAAGCTGACCGCCGAAGAAAATATCGCGGCTATTATAACGGAAACGGCGGTTATGCAGGTGAATATATTTGAACGCTTAAAGCGGTAGTCCTCCTTAGGAAAGGGCATAAATATCATTATAACGCAGGGAAGAAGCTGAATAAGAAAACCGAGGAAATTATAAAGAAAGATCGTCATTAACACCCGCCTCCCCGTTTTTTAGGAGACTTTTGGTTGGCAAGTCTGTCAAATACATAATCATCATACGCCGCGCGTATAGCCGCTTTTTGCCTTACAGCCATCGGCAGACGTATATCGTTTTTCAGCACGCACACGTCAGTACCCATGTTGACGATATGCGCCATATTTACTACTATTCCTCTGTTTATCCTGAGAAAATCCGCGTTCATCTTTTTTTCCAGCTCGTTGAGCGGCATCCAGACCTTTAAGCGTCTGCCGTCTGTAAGCAGGACGTTTACCGCGTGATTTTCATTTTCAAGCAGCATTATCTGATCCAGAAAAACCGTGTGCCGCTGTGTCCCTATCGTAAGAACGATACTTTCGCGCCGTTTGCGGCGGGTCTCAAAGAATCTGTTAAATACTTCGGTAACGCCCTCGGTCGTTACCGGTTTTATAAGATAGTGAAGAGCATGAACAGAAAACGCGTCAACAGCGTGTTCGCGGCTGACCGTGACAAACACTACACAGGTATCGGCAGATATCCCGTGCAATTCCTTTGCTATGTCTATGCCGTTTTCATTCGGCATGTATATATCTAAAAAAACTATGTCAAACGAAGGCGTTTTCCTTGCCGCCTCCAGAAGTGCGTTCCCATCAATAAAAGTCTCTGCGCTTTTTTCAGAGTCCCAGCCGCGCAAAGCATTTACAAACTGCTCCTGCTCTCGGAGATCGTCATCGCAAATTGCGATCCGCATACTTAATACCCCCCAAGATCAGTTATTAGCGTAAATAACGCTGATAATATATTAAAATCTGTTTTTTTCGTCAAAAATATGTATCGTATTTATTAAATATTATATCACAAAATCGAAGTTTTCTCAATATAAAGCTGTTGACTTTTACGAAATCAAATCTGATTTTTACGAAATTATATAGATCAAAAAATTGGTAAAACAAACTTTGATAAATTTTGACGAAGTGCATACCGCTCCGCTTAAATTTGAACCGACTTGGATATTTCTGCCGACGATCACAGCGTAAAATGCTGCGATGTTATATGAGAAAACAGAGGGATTTGACGATCTCTTATTCAGACACCCATGATCCTGCACATATCCCCCCGACCGCTCAACAGTACGTTATATATCGTACAGCGGCACAAAAACCTCAATATTTAATAAAAAATTTCATATTATATCTTGAAAAATGACCGTATAATATGTTATAATTTATTTAATACATTACTTTCCAAGCATCGGCTGCCGCCTGACGCGGCTTTTTCGCGGCTGACAGCCTGATGATGACCGTAAAAATAGTTATGAAAGGAATTGTTATTTATGATCGGAAAAATAGATCTGAGCGGAAATTGGGAGCTTTATCTTGACAGTAAAAAACAAGGCGTTCTCCCGCAAAATTATGATGACATTATCTGCCTGCCGAATTCGACTTCAAATGCCCGCAAGGGTGAGGATAACCCTGCGCGTGAGGAGGGTTTTCTTACCGACAGCAAACTCTTTGAGGGTCATGCATGGTTTTCGCGCACCGTTGACCTTTCGGCGGCTGAGGGAAAAACGGCTAAGCTTTATCTTGAACGCACAAGAATGACAAAGCTTTATATAGACGGCGAATTTATCGGCGGACAAGACAGCCTTACTACCGCGCATATATATGATATATCAAAATATACGGACGGCACGCATACCATAACTGTCTGCGTTTCAAATGTCGACTACCCCACCAAGGGCGGACATCTTACCTCGCCCGACACGCAGAGCAACTGGAACGGCATAACCGGAGAGATCTCCGTCAGAATGTATGAAAAGGTCCATGCCGAAGAAGTGCGCGTTTATCCGCTGTTCGAGCAAAAGGCTTTCAGGGTATCGGGAAAGACGGTCGGCGCAAAAAGCGGTACGCTTTGCGTAAGCGCTCAGAGCGTAAACTTCCCGGCAGGCGGCAGTGCGCATATTCCCGACAGCGTGCAGGGCAGCTTTGAAAACGGAGAGTTCTCCGTTATTCTTCCTCTCGGAAACGACGCGAGGACATGGGACGAATATTCGCCCGAATTTTACAAAGTCACCGTAACTATCGGCGGCGACAGTGAGACCGTTTCGGCAGGATTGAAAAGTTTTGTTTCGGACGGCGATAAATTCCGCATAAACGGAAGAAAAACATTTTTGCGCGGCAAGCATGACGGAATGATATTCCCGAAAACGGGCTTTGCTCCTACAAGTACGGAGGAATGGCTGCGCGTATTAAAAATATCGAGATCTTACGGCATAAACCACTACCGTTTCCATACCTGCTGCCCGCCCGAAGCGGCTTTTGAAGCCGCCGACCTGCTCGGAATATACATGGAGCCGCAGCTTCCCTTCTGGGGTACTATACAAGCTCCGGGCGAGGAAGGCTTCAACGAGGACGAACAGAATTATCTGATCGCCGAGGGATTCAGAATGCTTTCAGCATACGGAGATCACCCGTCATTCTGCATGATGTCTATGGGCAACGAACTGTGGGGCAGCACTTCCCGTCTTAACGACATTATCGGCGCATATAAAAAATTCGACCCGCGTCATCTTTATACGCAGGGTTCTAACAATTTCCAGTGGTTCCCGAATGTCGTTGAAAATGATGATTATTTTGTCGGGGTACGCCTTGCCTCCGACAGGCTTATTCGCGGTTCTTATGCAATGTGCGACGCGCCGCTCGGTCATGTCCAGACGGATAAGCCCGCTGCCTGCCACAATTATGAAAATGCCGTTCACCCGAGTCATTCAGCCGAAGCAAAGGCTTCGGAGGACGGAACGGTGCAGATACAATACGGCACGACAATGAAAACGGTCAAAGCCACGGACGCGGACGCGGATTTTATCCCCAAGATACCTATAGTTACTCATGAGATAGGTCAATATGAGACCTACCCGAATTTCAAGGAAATAGAAAAATACACGGGAAGTCTTAAAGCGAGAAATTTTGAAATATTCCGTGAACGGCTCGAACAAAAAGGTCTCGGTGCGCTCTCTGACGATTACTTCAAAGCTTCGGGCGCTCTTGCCGCCGCCTGCTACAAACAGGAACTTGAAGCGGTGTTCCGCTCCCCGTCTATCGGCGGTTTCCAGATACTTGACATTCAGGATTTCAGCGGTCAGGGTACTGCGCTTGTGGGTATGCTCGACGCATTTATGGACGACAAAGGTATCTGCTCGGCAGATGAATGGCGCGAATTTTGCAATGATACTGTGATACTTGCGGAATTTGACGACCATATACTCGAATCGGAGCAAATGTTTAATTACAGGCTTCGCCTTACAAATTTCAGACCAAGCGGCATATGTGGACGCGTCGCCCGCGCAAAGCTTGTCTGCGAATGCGGAACAACGCTTGACGAGTTTGAATGTATAATACCCGACAGCGACGAAAATTACATACTTCTCGGAGAAAGAAGTATCAAACTGCCCGAATTTGACGAGCCGAAAAATCTTACGCTGACGCTGCTTATCGAGGATACTGATGTGCGCAATCATTACAAATTTACCGTATTTCCTAAACGCGAAAGCGTTGACATCAGCGGCGCGTATATATTCTCCAAGATAGATGATGAGGCTGAAAAGCTTCTTGCACAGGGCAAAACGCTGCTCATACTCCCCGACCGCGAGCAGCTTAAAGAAAAGTCTGTAGAAGGCTTTTATTGTCAGGATTTCTGGTGCTATCCCATGTTCAGGACAATATCGCAAATGATGAACAAACCCGAGCCGATAGGCACAATGGGTCTGCTTATAGACAAAGATCACCCCGCCCTCGCACATTTTCACAGCAAAACACATTCGACACCTCAATGGTGGGAGATCGTGACAAATTCGGTAAGTGAGATACTTGACGGCAATTCGGAAAACAAGCGCGTCATTGTCAGAACTATCGACAACTTTGAGCGCAATCACGACCTTGCGCTGCTTTATGAATATGAAACAGGCGGCGGAAAAGCGCTCGTATGCTGCTGTGACCTTGAAAAAGCCGTGCTTTCACCCGAGGGAAGACAGTTTGCCTATTCTCTTATCGAATATGTAAAGGAATGTAATAAACGAGCTTAAAGGAGAAACAATTTTTATATGCAAAACAAAAGAAAAGATAACACAAACGCACGGCTGTTTGCAATGAAACTTGCGGCGGCGGTATTGTCCGCCGCAGTAATTCTGCTTATAACAGTGGTGTTTGTCAAAACGGCGGTAAAAAAAGATAAAAAAGAAATAAAGTCTAAGCCGCCCGAACAGCTCCCCGAGGTATCCCAAGCCGAAAGCATACCCGACCGTTCAATAGATGAGGATATGCTCAAAAACAATTTTACCTATTATGCCGTTGGACCCGAACAGCTGCACAAAGGTCTGCTTTCAGATGAAAGTTTTGACGAAAGCGGCGGCGGTCTTTTGCCGATATTCAATGCGCTTTTTGACAAAGACGGATCGCAGATAGCCTCATTGGAAGACAACACGCTTAAATGCCATTCGGAAATGATAAACCCACTTAACCAAATGCTTACGGCATTTTACAGCTCTACCAAGCTGCGCACGATACTTATAAGCAAGGCTTATCAGCCAAAGACCGTGCAGCAAAGCGAAGCTTACGATCACTATGATATATACGGAAACTATCTCGGCTATTATGCCGACCCGATAACGGAGGATAGCGAACCGTGTGCGGAGCATGATAACGGATTCTCAATAGACTTTTGCGTTTATGACGGCAATGATAAAATCCGGCAGCTTACAGCCGAGGACAAATATTCATGGTTTGAAAAAAACTGCTATAAATACGGCTTTATTTTAAGATACCCCGAAGGAAAAGAGCAGTTTACGCAAAAAGAGTATTGCCCCGCGCATTTCAGATATGTCGGCAAAGCGGCGGCAAATATCATGCACGAAAAAGGTTTATGCCTTGAAGAGTTTGCCGAACTAATAAAAAATTATTCATACGACAAGCCGCTTACTGTCAATACCGAAGAAAAAATGTATATGGTCTATTATATAGCCGCGCCCGAAAGCGGCGATACGCTTGTGCAGATACCGACATACCGAGACGGAGAAATGCTGCCGTTTGAAATATCGGGAAATTCCGCAGACGGATTTATAATAACCGTTTCGCTTGACGATTCATTTACTTTAAAAGACAACGCATACACCGAGCTTGACAGCAGTTCATTGTCATAAAATATTGTCATAAAATAAGGAGATAAGGATAATGCAAAATACAGTTAATATTACAGTCGATCACAAAAAAGCGGGGCTTGACGAAAGCAATTATCAGCCGACACTTGAATGTCATGTACCCGATCTCACCGAAGAAATGGGCAAAAGAAAAAGGGGTGCGCTGCTCATATGTCCCGGCGGCGGATATGATTACTGCTCCGAGCGCGAAGCCTCGCCCGTGGCATACCGCTTTTTAGGCGCGGGATATGCCGCTTTTGTGCTTAGATATTCATGTGTTGACAAAAAATTTCCTACCGCGCTGCTTGAATGTGCGGCTTCGGTAAAATATATCCGCGAAAACTCGGAAAAGTTTGACATAGACCCTGACAGGATATTTGTAATGGGATTTTCCGCAGGCGGACATCTTGCGGCAAGCATGGCTAATTTATGGGATAAAAAAATGCTTTCGGACGCACTCGGCTGTGAAAGTCAAATGCTGAAGGTAAACGGGTCGATACTTGCGTATCCCGTTATACTTTCAGACCCCAAACTGACTCACGAGGGTTCGATAGCTAATCTTCTCTGCCATAAAGACGATACGAAACTGCGGGAATTTCTGTCTATGGACAAACAGGTCGGCAAGCAAACGCCGCCCACCTTTTTATGGCACTGCTCGGATGACGGCTGTGTACCAGTTGAAAATTCTTTGTACTATATGCAGGCATTGTCGGCGGCAGGCATACCCTTTGAAGCGCATATCTATCCAAACGGCGGACACGGACTTGCCCTTTGCGACGCGACTACCGCAACATGGGAGGGGCATTATCAGTCCGCTGCCGCAAAATGGGCGGAACGCTGCATAGATTGGATGAACGGGATATAAAACGCCAAAGCGTTTAATTTGCGAGGAAAAATAAAATGGAAAATAGATCGAATATATGGCAGGAGATGTATCAAGCTGCAAAAGCAGTCCGGAATGGTGGATATAAACAGATATGAATTTAACACAGGAGCGTTATAATGAAAAGAAAACAAATTACATTGGTTTTAATTGCGGTATCTATAATTGCTGTTATGATAATTTTCGGAGTATGGTATACTGTGCCAAAAACCTTTTTGAAAAGTTCAGATGCGTCCGAGGTAATATCTATTTCTGTATTTGACGGCAATACGGGCAAGGAATTTATCATTGATGATGCCGCTCAGATAAAACAAATAACAGCAAATATCCAAAAAGCCGAGATTAAGCGGAATAATTTCTCCGTAGGTCACAGCGGATACGGATTCAAAATGAGTTTTATCGGCAAAAATGAAAAGGTGATCGACAGCTTTATTATCAACAGTTCGGATGCGATTCGTGACGACCCGTTCTTTTATCGGTGCGATAAAGGCTTGTGTTTTGACTATTTGAAAGAGCTTGAAGATGTATATGCAAAATAGGCGGGTACTGCGATAAGCAGTATCCGCCCTCTTTAATTTCCGCACATATAAACAGGCTTGTCCTTACAGAAAAAGTCCGACAATAAACGCCGCCGCAGACGCTGAAAGTGCAACGACTATCAGCGGCATACCGAAATACGAAAGTATAAGCGCGGCGGCAGTTCCCGCAGCGGCTGTGATAATGCTGCCCGTGCTGTAAAAAATTGCGGGTATAGTCATTGCACTCAGCACGGCATATGGAATATAATACAAAAAGCTGCGTAAATACCGCGATCTTATCTTCTTTGTGAAAAATGTAAACGGTATCGCTCTTATAAGATACGTCACGCCCGCCATTACCGATATATACAAGATAAGACTCATACGCTATCC
>CANPYF010000083.1 GCA_947587925.1 uncultured Ruminococcus sp. | reverse complement strand
GGCTATCGCCTTACGAAGCGTCACTTTCACTAAATCTATCACTGATTCTTTGGTGACATTTTATATTGCAATTTTCACTTGGCTGATCGCGATCTAAAAAAAAGAGATTGACATAATTTATCCTTTGTGGTATAATAATAGGGTATATCGGTAATTTATGCCGTATCTGTTGGAAAAGGGTGTGTTTGTAATGGCGGCTTCGGGCGCGGTCGCGGCTTTCAGGGAGATAGTTAAACTTGCCGCTTTTAAGGTCGTTTATCCGCTGACCTATAAGCTTTTTTGCCTTAGACCGCAAAAACAGCTTGCCCTTTTCTGCGAGGTGCGCAGCGGTACTCTGACCGATACCTATAAGCCCATATGCGCAGAATTGAAAAAGCGCGGCTTCCCTTTTAAGGTGTTCTTTATCCATAATAATAAGGGCGGCTTGTCCTACCTTTTGAGGTATCTTAAACTGTGTACCCTCCTGCCGCAGGCTTCCGCAATAATCATTAACGATACCTGTAACCTTTTCGGCGCGTTCAGGCTTAGAAAGGGTACTCGCCTTGTACAGACATGGCATTCCTGCGGCGCTTTTAAAAAATGGGGCTACTCGCTGAAGGGTATGTCCTTCGGTCAACAGGCAGACCTGCTCGACCGCTACCCGTCCCATACAAATTATACGCTCGTTACCGTCAGCTCGGAGGAATGTATACCTCATTTTAACGAAGCCTTCGGCTTTACCGCCCCTTCCTGCGTCAAGGCAACAGGCGTTGCAAGGACTGACCGCTTTTTTAATGAAAAAAATAGGGCGGCGGCATTCGGAAAAATTTATGAGATCTGCCCCGCGGCAAAAAATGCGGATAAAATTATCCTCTATGCACCTACCTACCGCGGTGACGCGGATAATGCTCAGCCGCCCGAACAGTTCTCCTTGACCGACATGAAAAAGGCTCTGCCAAAGGGCTGTATACTGCTTATTAAACAGCACGGCTTTGTCAAAAAAAAGACCGTTATCCCTCCCGACTGCGCCGACACCATCTTTGACGTTTCTCAAAAGGCGGATATTGAAAGCCTGCTTTTCGTAAGTGATGTTTGTATCACCGATTATTCTTCGCTGATATTTGAATATTCTCTGTTTGAAAGACCTATGATATTTTATGCATACGACCTTGACGAATTTAACAGCTACCGCGGTTCTTATTATGAATATAATGATGATTTTCTTCCCGGACAGACTGCGCGCACGCCCGAACAGCTTTTTGCCGCGCTTGCAGACGCTTTGAACGGCAATTATGACGCTGACAGGATAAGGCGGTTCAGGGACAGGTTTATGTCCGCCTGTGACGGACATTCCGCACAGCGGATAGCCGACTATATTACGGGCAGGAACGATCCCGCTTAAAAAATTATGCCGCGCTGCACGGCATGACATTCCGCTTGCAGCTTACAAGAATTTTTAACCATTAAACATCAAGAAAAGAGGAAGATATGAAATTTGGCGTTATAATGCACAAGACCACCCAGAATATCGGTGACGATATACAGACCTATGCGGCAAAATGCAGACTGCCGTCCGTTGATTATTTTATCGACCGCGAAACGCTCGACAGCTTTGAAACGCCCGACCAAAAGCCTGCCGCCGTTGTTATGAGCGCATGGTATATGTGGCACAAATGGAACTGGCCGCCCAGTAAATATGTCGTGCCGCTCATGACGGGCATACATTTTTCCGATCATCAGGCGTCCGAGCAGGCGGGCAGTCCCGTGGGTACGGAATTTATAGAGGGCTGCGGACGGGATTATATGAACGCATGGGGTCCGATAGGCTGCCGCGATCTTTATACGCTCAATAAATTTACCGAGGTGGACATAAATTCGTTTTTTTCCGGCTGCATAACGCTTACTCTGCCCAATCAGCCGCGCGTTGAACACGAAAGAGAGTATATCTGCGCCGTTGACCTGCCCGCAAATATTCTTGCAAAATTAAAAGAAATTTTAAAAGATAAAGATATAGATATCGTGCAGACCACTCACTATAAGGATTACAGAAACAGTACCGCCTCATGGGAGGAGCGCGAACAGGCGGTAAAAGAACTGCTGACCATCTATCAGAACGCCAAATGCGTTGTAACGCGGCGGCTGCACTGCGCTCTGCCCTGCCTTGCAATGGGCGTACCCGTGTTTGTCACCAACAGGCACAAAAGACCCGTTTCGGGACGCTTCGACCCTTATTACGACTGGATAAACAATTGCAGCTATCAGGAATTTTCAGAGGGCAAATTCGATTACGATTTCGCCGACCCGCCGAAAAATAATACCGCGTATCTTGAAGTAAGAAACGCCATGATAAACGCCATAGACGAGTTTGTTAAAAAATACGCCGACGAAAACGGCGATGTTCGGCAGTATTCAAAATTGCAGACCGATACCGAGCAGTTCTATAAATGGAAAACTGCCGCAATGGGCGGCTGCATGAATAAATGGCTGACCGTTACGATGAGCGAGGAAAACGAGCTTAAAGTTCTGAGGAAAAATCAGAAAGAGCTTGACAAGCAGCTTGACAGGCTAAAAACCGAACTTGACAAGACAAAAAAAGAACTTGACGCGGCAAAGAAGGAACTTGCCGACAAAGAACGCCGTTTGAAAAATAACGAGAAAACTATAGAACGGTATGAAAAGATACTCGGCTGCCGCAGTGTAAAAATGGCAATAAAGGCGCGCAACGCCGTTTCACCAAAAAATAAAAAGATAAAGCTTTAAGAAAATACAAAGGGGTAAGGCAAAATGAAATTCGGGGTAATGATGCACAAAAATACGCAGAATATCGGCGACGATATACAGACCTATGCGGCGGCAAGGCTGCTGCCCGAAGTGAGCTACTTTCTTGACCGCGAAAACCTTGACAGCTTTAAGACCGATGACGGCAAACCCGCCGCGGTCATTATGAGCGCATGGTATATGTGGCACAAATGGAACTGGCCGCCGTCCGAATATATCCTGCCGCTTTTTGTGGGTATGCACTATACCGACAACGATATAGCCAAACAGGACGGTTCACCCGTAAAAACGCAGTTTTTGCAGGGCTTGGGCGGACAATACATGAACGCCTATGCGCCTGTCGGCTGCCGCGACAGCTTTACCGAACGCACATTCAAAGATCTCGGCATAGATGCCTACTTTTCGGGGTGTATCACGCTTACGCTCCCCAAACAGCCGATAATTACACCGCAGCGCGAATATATCTGCTGTACGGACGTGACCGAGCCGATAATAAAGCGCGCGCGTGCGCTTACGGAAAATACCGATATAGAAATAAAGACCGTAAAGCACTATAAGGACTACCGCAATTCCACGGCTTCGTGGGCGGAGCGCGAACAGGCGGTAAAGGAACTGCTCACCGTTTATCAGAACGCCAAATGCGTTATCACAAGGCGGCTGCACTGTGCGCTCCCCTGCCTTGCAATGGGCGTACCCGTACTGGTCATAAACGATATAAAAGAGGGCGCGGATATACGCTTTGAGCCTTATTATGAGCAGCTTTACAATTGTTCTCAGCAGCAGTTTATCTCGGGGGAATATGATTACGACATAACCGACCCGCCTAAAAATCCCGACAGTTATCTGCCGCTGCGCGAAGATCTTCTAAAGAAGGTCGCGGGGTTTGTGGAAAAATACAAGGACGCAGACATAAGCGCGGACGAGCTTCGGCTTTTTTCAAAAGAACAGATAATAAACTGGCGGCATGATACCATGAAAGACTGCATGAACGGCTGGCTTTATGTAACGCGCGGGCATATAAATACAAATGCGAAACTTGAAAAGAAGAACGCTTCGCTCAAAAAAAAGCTTGACAGTTCCGAAAAAGAACTGTCCAAAACCGCTGCGGCGCTTAAAGATACTCAAAAAAAGTTAGAGGCTGCCGACACAAAGAAAAAAGAGCTTGAAAAGCGGCTCAGCGAGAGCGGCAGCAAAAATGCCGAACTTGAAAAGTATATTGCAAAACTCTCGGCGGAACTTGAAAGACTAAAAAGGATAACCTCCTGCCGCTGCGTCAGATATTCCGTCGCCGCAAGGAATGTGTTTGTAAGCAAGAATAAGAAAATAAAGCTTTGAAAGGAGCTGTTTTAAAATAATGATATACGGAGCAATGCTTGCGGGCGGCAGCGGAACGAGAGTCAGAAGCAGCGATATACCCAAGCAGTTTATCGAGATATGCGGAGTACCCGTTATAGTCCACACGCTGAAAAATATGCTGAAGGTCAAGCGTTTTGACCGCATTTATATAGCCGCAAGAGAGGATTATTTGGAATATCTTCAAGACAGCATAGATAAAAATATTGACGAGCCGCAGCGCGTAAGGCTTACTGCGGGCGGAAAGGAGCGAATGGATTCCATTCGCTGCGTGACCGACGCTATAGAAGCGGACAACGGTATAAACGAAGAAGACGTTATCGTGATACATGACGCTGTGCGCCCCTTTGTGACCGAAAAGATACTTAACGATTCGATAGACGCGGCGTACAAATACGGCGCGTGCGTCTGCGGACTGCCCTGTGCGGATACCATACTTCATTCCGTAAAGGGAGATGTCGTTGACGACATACCCGCGCGGAGCGAACTTTACTGCGGGCAAGCGCCCGACAGTTTCAGGCTTGCGCATTTCATACGAATGCAGCAGGCACTCACCCCCGAACAGCGCAGGGTGATAACAGGCACCTCGCAGATATGCACACTCAACGGTCAGCCGATATATATAATAGAGGGCGACGCGCTCAATTTTAAAATAACCACCGACAGCGACCTGCTTATGGTAAGAACGCTGCTCGGAGAAAAATGAAAAGAGGATAATGCTTATGAGATCTCTTATCGAGATACCCGAAAAAATGGATTCGCTCGTGCTGCACGGAGTAGGCGACCTTCGATATGAGCAGACGGATACGCCCATACCCAAAGACGGCGAGGTGCTGCTTGAAATAAAAGCCTGCGGCATATGTTCGAGCGATATACCGAGGATATTCGTAAACGGAACGTATCATTTCCCCACCATTCCCGGACATGAATTTTCAGGAAGGATAGTGGCTGTCGGCGGCGGCGTTGACGAGTCGCTGCTCGGAAAAAGAAGCTGCGTTTTCCCCATGCTGCCGTGCAGAAAATGCAAAGCCTGCTTATCGGAGGAATGGGCGCAGTGTTCGGGCTACAGCTATTTCGGCTCGCGCTGTGACGGCGGCTTCGCGCAGTATCTTGCCGTCCCCGTGTGGAATCTCGTACCCTTTTCGGACGATCTGCCGTATGAGGTGGCGGCATTGTGCGAACCCTCGGCGGTATCGCTGCACGCGGTCAACATCGGCGGCGTAAAGCAAAATGACAATGTTGCCGTTATCGGAACGGGTACTATTGGCTTTCTTATCGCAAGCTTTGCGGCTAAAAGATCGCAGGGCGGCAGGGTGATGATATGCGGCAGAAGTAAGAACAAGCTTGATTATGCCGAAAAGCTCGGCTTTGAAACGATAAACATTTCCCAAGAGGATATAGCGGCGGGGATAAAGCGGATAACAGGTTCGGACGGAGCGGACGTTGTGTTCGAGGCGGTCGGTTCAAATACGGCTATCGCCGATTCGATAAAAGCGGCTGCCGCGCTCGGAAAAGTGGTGCTTGTCGGCAATCCCGAAAGCGACCTTGCGCTTGAAAAAAACGTCTACTGGTCGGTGCTGAGAAAACAGCTTACTATCGCAGGCTCGTGGAATTCAAGCTACAACAGCCGTATAAACGACTGGAAGCAGGCAATAGATATGCTTGAAAACGGCGGACCCGAGCTTAGAGGGCTGATAACCCACACGTTCAGCATGGACAATGCCCGGCAGGCTTTTGATACCATAAAAGACCGTTCGCAGTTCACACTGAAAGTTATGTTTACCAATTCTGATAAATAAAGGAAATGAAAAATGGAAAGTGAAGAAAAGGAAAATACGCAAAAACTGTTCCGCGAAGCGGCTTTGAAAAAGGCACGCCAAAAGGGACGGAGCATAGCGGTGATAGAAAAGATAGAGTTTGCCCGAGTAATACTGCACATATCGGGCAGGCTGGAGAATTTTGAAGGCAAGCCTTCTGAAGCTGTTCTCGGCACACGGTTCGTTACCGCCGACAGGAGCAGAATGTTCTATCCCGATCATTTTAATATAGACGGCGATAAATTCAGCCTTTCGCTGAATATAATGTGTTCAAACGGCGAAGCGCCTATCGCCACGGGGGATTATTTTCTTGTGATCTTTGAAAAATATAACGGCGACAGAAAAGAGATCTTATATTCTCCGTCAAGAAAAAAAGAGAATGTAAAGTACGGCACGGAGGTCTGTGCCGTCACCTATGACGATAACGGAGTCATCAAAAGCAAAAAGACCCTTACGCGGGAATACCCCGCGTTTACCGACCCCGAATTTATACCCGAACTGAACGATTCGCTGCCGCTGAGTTTTATGCTCAAAAAAAGCGCGAACAATCTGTTCTATGCCGTTTCGTCCGCCGATCTTGACAGCTGTGAATATTATCTTTCGGTGGAATACAAAGAGCCTGCCAAGCCGCTCGGATTCTGGGGCAGAAAAAAGAAATTTTTTAAGGGGATCGCAGCTAATGTAAAAAAAGACCTCAACAGCATAAACCTGTGGGGATTTACAACGCTGTTTAAACTGTTTTCAAAGACCGCCAAGCAAAACGGCAACATTATACTGTTCGCTTCGGGTTCACGCGCCGAGATAGGCGGAAACGAGGAGTTTATCTACAAGCGTATGTGCGAACGCGGACTGGATAAAAAATATAAGTTCAGATTTGATTTTAAGGCAAGCATAAACCAATCAAGACCCGCATACAAAATGGTACGCTTTGTTTATTATCTGGCAACGTCAGACATAATAATAATAGACGACTATTATCCCGAAATATACAAGGTGGATTATTCAAAGCATCAGAAGGTATTGCAGGTATGGCACGCCTGCGGGGCGTTCAAATCGCTCGGCTTTGAGCGGCTGGGCAAGCCGGGCGCACCGCCCTTTAACACAAGGGTGCATAAATGCTATACGCACGTTCCCGTAAGCTCATATCATTCCGTAAAGCACCATGCCGAGGGCTTTGCGATAAGTGAGGATAAATTTTACCCCGTCGGCATACCGAGAACGGATATTTTCTTTGACGAAGAATATAAACAGCGCACGAGAGAAAAAATGCTTGACGAATTTCCCATGTGCAAGACCGCCTCTAAGGTGTATCTGTATGCGCCCACATTCCGCGGGGACAACGCCACCAACGCGTATTTCCCCTTTGACAAGATAGACCTCGAGCGCTGGGGAGAACTGCTCGAAAGGACAAATTCCGTGCTGCTGATAAAAATGCACCCGTTTGTCACGAGAAAAGCCGCGATACCTGAAAAGTATGCGGACAGGATAATAGACGCAGCGAGCTACCGCGAGGTAAACGACATACTTTTTATCATAGACGTGCTTATAACCGATTATTCCTCGATAATCTATGAGACCTCGCTGCTCAAAAAGCCCATGCTGTTCTATGCCTTTGACCGCAGATATTACGAAGCGACAAGGGATTTTTACGAGCCGTATGAGCAGATAGTCCCCGGAAAGATAGTTTCGGATTTTGACGAACTGCTCGAAGCAATGGAAAATGACGATTATGAATTCCACAAAATGGACGCATTTATTAAAAAGAATTTCACCTATACGGACGGAAAAGCCACCGACAGAGTTATTGACAGGCTGATAATGGGACTGCCGTCAGACGCAAAAACAAAGGAGAGATAAAGCTATGTACGATAAAGGCATGATCTCGGTATCCATGATGTGCGTAAGGCTCGACCTTACTATGGAATACCTTAAAGCTTTTGAAAGAAATAATGTTGAACTGCTGCATATAGATGTAATGGACGGCACGTTCGTGCCTAATATAACGATAGGCGTAGATTATGTAAAGCAGCTCAGGGAGCTTAGCGATAAGCCGTTTGATTTCCATTTTATGGTAGAAAAACCCGAAGAAAAGATGAAATGGTTCGATATAAGAGAGGGCGACTGGGTATCGGTACACTGGGAATCGACCAGCCATATCGACAAATGTATGCAGTACATCAAAAGCCGCGGAGCAAAGGCTTCCATTGCGCTCAACCCGGGTACTCCGCTCTGGGTGCTCGACGAGATGTACGGCTATCTTGACGGCGTACTGCTGTTAAGCGTAAACCCCGGCTTTGCGGGACAAAAGCTGATACCCTCGGTGATAGACAAGGTGCGCAGAATGTCCGAACATCTTAAACAGATAGGCAGAGAGGATATAACGATAATAGCTGACGGAAATATGTCCAACGAAAACGCCGCGCTCATGTACCGGGCGGGCGCAAGGATATTCGTTGCGGGAACGTCAAGCATTGTAAAAGACACCATAGAAGGTGTCGACGAAAGGATCGCCGCAAAGCGCAAAAGCATAGGCTTTTGTGCTGAATAAATTTTAATAAAATACAAGGAGGAAAATTTTATGCAGTATCGTTTGATAGGAAGCACAATGCCCGCAGTTGAAGTGCTGCTCAACAACGGAGAGGCAATGTACACCCAATCGGGAGGAATGGCTTGGATGAGCGAAGGCGTCGAGATGTCCACCTCTACAAAGGGCGGAGTTCTCAAAGGTCTGGGAAGATCCATGTTCGCGGGAGAATCAATGTTTATGGCTACCTATACGGCAACGCGCGACAACGCGCTGATAGCGTTTTCATCAACAGTAGCAGGTGAGATAGTCCCCATAGACTTGGCGGAGCATCAGGGAATGATATGTCAGAAGGGCGCGTTCCTTTGCGCAACTCCGGGGGTTCAGATGAACCTTACGCTTACCAAGAAGTTTTCGGCGGGTATGTTCGGCGGTGAGGGCTTTGTGCTCCAGCAGGCTGTCGGCAACGGTCTGCTCTTTATCGAGATAGACGGCGACCGCATTGAAAAAACTCTTGCGCCGGGCGAAGTGCTTCTGGTCGATTCGGGAAATATTGTCGCGTTTGATCCTACCGTTCAGTATGAGATACAGACGGTAAAGGGCATAAAGAATATGTTCTTCGGCGGCGAGGGACTTTTCAACACCAAACTCACAGGTCCGGGAAAAGTAATTTTACAGACGCAGAACTTCAATGAATTTGCTTCAAGAATAATCTCAATGGTACCCAGAAACTGATCATTAGAAGTTAGAGGTTAGAAGTCAGAAGTTTGCGATCAGAGGAAGTTTAGCAAATGAATTTTTTTACTGTCGGATTTGCGCTTTGTGCGCTGAAATTCAGCATGGATATACCGCTTACCTACATAATAAAACTGATAGGCGCGTTCTTCATGCTCGGCGGCTATAAGGAGATAGAGCCGCTGTTTGACAGCTTTATTAAATACCGAACGAGAACGGCGGCGGCGGCGGCAGCTTCATCAGGCGGACTTGTCTGCTCGCTGCTTGCCGCTTTCGGCATACTTAAAGGAACGGCTCAGAATCTGCTCTCGATATTTTTCGGGTCAGCGGCAGTCGTTCTGATACTTTTTGAGCAATACGGGCTTATCGGGCATATGCTTAGCATAAAAGAACTGGTAAACGACAATTCGCTGACCGCTTCGCTGCAAAGAACGTGGCGCAAAGCCGCGTTTTTTACCGTGCTGAGCCTTATTGCCGACATATGCTATCGGCTTATCCCTGACGGAGCGGTGCGTACTGCCGCGGGAACGGTGCAGGTGATCTCGCTGCTGCTTATGTACATATATATTATTCTGACCGCCTCCGCGATAAACAGGGTACGCTGCGATTTCAACATCACCCACCCTGTAATATAAGCGTGCCGACAAGGAGAGGATATTTCAATGCTATCTGTCATAATACCCGCATACAATGAGCAGGACAACGCGCCTATAGCGGCTTCGGCTGTCAGCAGAGCGTTAAGCTCATACAATATAGATTACGAGCTTATCTTTGTAAACGATGGTTCGACCGACCGCACATGGCTGCGGCTGACACAGCTTGCCGCAAGTGACGAGAGAATAAAAGCGATCTCGCTCAGCAGAAATTTCGGCAAGGAAGCGGCTATCTTCGCAGGGCTGGAGAACGCTTCGGGGGACGCCTGCGCGGTAATGGACTGCGATCTTCAGCACCCGCCCGAAACGCTTATCGAGATGTACAAGCTGTGGGCGGCAGGCGGTGCGGAAATAATAGAAGCGCGCAAGCGCTCACGCGGAAGCGAATCGGCAGGGTACAGGCTGATGGCGAAACTTTTTTACAAGCTTATCGGAAAAGGAGCGGGGTTGGATATGACGGGTGCGATCGATTTCAAGCTGATGAGCCGCCGCGCCGTGCGCGGC
>CANPYF010000082.1 GCA_947587925.1 uncultured Ruminococcus sp. | reverse complement strand
GTCAAAGTGTTTATCACAGAAAATAAGTGAGGTGTATTATGAAAATTGAAACAATAGATGGAATAATTGATGTTGACCCGCTTATAGAAGAATTTTACGAGAGCGGCTTGGTGCAGCTTGCAAACGTTTGGTCACGCGCCGTTATAGCTTCGCTTAAAAAAGGGGTGAACTATGCCGCCGAATGTGCCGAAATAGTCAGACAAAAGGCTGCCGAACAGGACAAGCCGTTCAGCTGCGAAGAACTGTGGCAAAGCGCGGCTGAGATACTTGGGATATGAGGTGAAACAGATAATGCAGAACAAAAAAGTGCTTGTCGCCATGAGCGGCGGAGTGGACAGCTCGGCGGCTGTAAAGCTGCTGCTCGAGAAGGGATATGAATGTGCGGGCGCGACCATGTGGCTTTATTCCAACGAGGATATAGGCATAGACCGCACAAAGACCTGCTGCTCGTTAAACGACGTCGAGGACGCGCGGTATGCGGCATTCAGGCTCGGCATAGACTTTCATGTGTTCAATTTTGCCGATGATTTCAAACAAAAGGTCATAGATAATTTTGTTGACACTTATATCGCGGGCGGTACGCCTAACCCGTGCATTGAATGCAATAAGCACCTTAAATTTGAAAAATTTCTCGAACGCGCCCGCCTGCTCGGATTCGATCATATCGCGACGGGGCACTACGCCCGCATAGAGTTTGATGAAAAAAGCGGCAGATATATGCTGCTCCGCGCAAAGGATAAGGCAAAGGATCAAAGCTATGTGCTTTATAACATGACGCAGGATCAGCTTGCGCATACGCTTTTTCCTGTCGGGGATATGGATAAAGAGCAGATACGCCGCAAGGCTGCCGACAGCGGTCTTGCCAACGCGCAAAAGCCCGAAAGTCAGGATATATGCTTTATACCCGACGGAGATTATGCCAAATTTATTACCGACAAAAAGGGCGAACAGCCGCACGGGCTTATCCGTTTTACCGACGGGACTGTGCTGGGCGAACACAAGGGGCTTATCAATTACACCGTGGGACAGCGCAGAGGGATAGGCGTTTCCTATTCTCAGCCTTTGTTTGTTGTACAAAAAAACGTACAGAATAACGAACTTATCCTCGGTACAGCCGATATGCTTTATCGAAGAAGCATAACCGCCTGCGACGTCAACCTTATAATGACAGACAGGCTCGAACAGCCTGTGCGCTGCACGGCGCAAACGCGCTATCATCAGAAGGATATGCCGTGTACGGTCTATCCGCTTGAAAATAACAGGGTACGGGTGGAATTTGAACAGCCGCACAAAGCTGTTGCGCCGGGGCAGGCGGTCGTTTTTTATTGCGGAGAACGGGTATTCGGCGGCGGCAGGATAGAATTACCGACAAATTATTAAAAATTTTAAAAAACACTTTACAAAATGATGATTTTATGCTATAATAAAAAAGATAAATATTCAAAAAAGGAATGACATTCAAAAAATGGACTGGGCTGAAATAAATATCTACACCTCGAGCGAGGGCGTTGAGCCGCTTACGGGCGTACTGCTCGGCATAGGGATAACGGGCTTTGCCGTTAAAGATCCCAATGATCTTCAGGATCTGCTCGAACATAAAACGGGCAACTGGGATTACATAGACGAGGAAATGCTCGGACTTAAAGACTGCGAAACTGCCGTTACCGTTTATCTTCCGAAAAACGAGCAGGGTGCGCAGATGCTTTGCAGACTTAACGAGGAGCTTGCCGCACTCAAAGAAAGGGATACCGATAAATTATTCGGCAGACTGGAATATGACGAAAACAGCGTGCGCGATGAGGATTGGGCAAACAACTGGAAAAAATATTTCAAGCCTATAGAGATAGGCAAAAGGCTGATAGTCAAACCGTCATGGGAAAAACTTGACGAAAACGAAAAACGCACCGTTCTTGAAATAGACCCCGCGTCCTCGTTCGGAACGGGTCAGCATAATACAACGCGGTTATGCCTTGAACTGCTCGAAGAAAACATAACGGGCGGTGAAAAGCTGCTCGACATCGGGTGCGGAAGCGGTATTTTGTCAATAGGCGCACTGCTGCTCGGCGCGGAAAGTGCTGCGGCGGTGGATATCGACCAAAACAGTGTAAAGATAGCTGCCGAAAACGCTGAGAAAAACCATATCGCGCAAGAGCGGTTCAGCGTATTCTGCGGAAATATCACAGAGGACGAACAGCTTGTCCAAAGGCTGGGAAGCGGATATGATATAGTATGTGCAAATATCGTAGCGGACGTTATCATACCCATGAGCAGCCATTTCCCAAAATTTATCAAAAAGGGCGGCAAGCTGATAATTTCGGGAATAATCGACAGCAGAAAGCAGCAAACGTTAGACGCTGTCACAAACAGCGGATTTGAAATGATCTGCTCGCGCTCGCTTGACGACTGGAACGCCGCTTGTTTTGTAAAAACATGATAATGTCGGCGGCATACAAAATACAAGAAAGGACAGATGACAAATGCAGGCAATTTTTTTAGTTATAAAACAGACGGAGCTTGTGGACGATATCATGACTTCTCTTTCAGACGCGGGAATACGCGGCGGAACGGCTATCGACTCGCAGGGAATGGCGGTATCGCTGACAAAAATGAATCAGAACATGGCTATGGTACAGCTTTTAAGAGGAATACTTTCGGGCGAGGACGATTCGCACAGGTCAAAGACCATTTTCGTTGTTGTCAAGGACAGTCAGGTCGAAACGGTCAAAAAGGCTATCACAGCCGTAACGGGCGACCTTTCAAAACCAAACGCGGGCATAATGTTCGGCGTTCCGATAAGCTTTGTGGAGGGCATACCCGCAGAGGATTGATATATGCAATATTATCGGGCTTATACGATATGTTATAAAAGGCGCGGGTACTGACCTCCGCGCCTTTTTTATTTTGGCGGGCGCAAAAAAATATAATTAACAATAAATTAATTTTGACCTGCGAGCCGTAATGGTTGACAATTGCTGTTTTGTATTGTATAATTAAATCAGAATATTATTTTTATGAAAGGTCGTTATAATAATGGCTGAACCTATCGCACAGGTACAAAGAAAAATAATCGAATTGAAAAAACAAAAGGATATTTGTATCCTCGCGCACAGCTACCAGGCGCGTGAAATAGTCGAGATCGCCGATTTTACGGGGGATTCCTATAAGCTCTCGGTAGACGCTTCAAAGGTGACAAACAAAAATATACTTTTCTGCGGAGTACATTTTATGGCTGAAACGGCAAAAATGCTCTCGCCCGATAAACACGTTTATCTTGCAAATATGAACGCGGGCTGCCCTATGGCTGAACAAATGGAGCCTGAAATGATCGCCGCAATAAAAGCCGCCGACCCGCAGCGCAAGGTCGTGGCATACATAAACACCACCGCCGCGCTCAAAACTGTCTGTGATGTGTGCGTCACATCATCTTCGGCAGTAAAGATAGTCAGCCGAATGGACGCGGATAAGATACTGTTCATACCCGACTGCAACCTCGGCGCTTTTGTTCAGAAGGCTTGCCCCGACAAGGATATAAAGCTGCTGCAGGGCGGCTGCCCCGTTCATGCCTCCGTTACGGCAAAAGAAGCGGCTGACGCAAAAGCCGCTCACCCCGACGCGCTGCTGCTCGTTCACCCCGAATGCGTACCCGCAGTTACAGAACAAGCCGACTATGTCGGCTCTACGGCGGGTATTATCCAAACCGCAAAAAATTCCGACGCAAAGGAATTTATAATAGGAACAGAGATGAGCATTGCCGAGCATTTGCAGTATGAATGTCCCGACAAGGTATTCCATATACTTTCCAAAAAAATACTTTGTCCGAATATGAAGCTTACCACGCTTATGGACGTTTATAACGTCTGCCTGTCGGCGGGTACGCCTGATGCCGATAAAAATGAAATAATAATGGATGATGAGCTTATCGCCAAGGCAAGAGTATGTATAGACGAAATGCTGCGGCTCGGCTGACAGCTTCACATAGAAATGAGGATAAAAATAATGACAGATAGTGCTGAAAACAAAAGAAAATTTATCGAGATATTCAATGAAAATATAAAACGTCCGGGGGCGGAAAGACTGCTCGGCTGGCTTGAAAGCGACGGCAGCGATTTTTTTGCCGCGCCCGCGTCAACTAAATATCACGGCGCTTACGAAGGGGGGCTTTGTGAACATTCTTTGAATGTTTATTACTGCCTTAAAGCATATCTTGCAAGAGAAAGAGTCAAAAATGAATACGGGCTCGATTATTCGGAGGAAACGATAGCGATAACCGCGCTGCTGCACGATCTTTGCAAGATAAATCTTTATAAGACCTCCACGAGAAACGTCAAAACTGAAAACGGCTGGCAGACCGTTCCCTATTACACCTTTGAAGAAGAACTGCCTTACGGTCACGGGGAGAAAAGCGTTTACATAGTCAGCGGATTTATGAGGCTGACAAGGGACGAGGCTATGGCAATACGCTGGCATATGGGATTTTCGGGCGAGGAAAATATCAATACTATCGGCAATGCCCTTGAAAGATTCCCTCTTGCGCTTGCAGTCAATATCGCTGATATGGAAGCGACATTCTATATGGAAAATGATAAGAAGAAAGGATAAAATGCTATGAATATAGACACTATACTTGACGAGCTTACGCTCGAAGAAAAAGCTTCGCTTTGTTCGGGCGCGGATTTCTGGCATACCAAGGCTGTAGAAAGGCTTGACCTTCCCGATATAATGGTCTCGGACGGACCTCATGGTCTGCGAAAGATGAAGGAGGATTCCGCCGACCCCAATGATTCTATCCAAGCGGTATGCTTCCCGTCCGCCTGCGCACTTGCCTGTTCGTTTGACAGAGAACTTATAACCGAAATGGGTAAGGCTCTCGGAGAACAATGTCAGGCTGAAAATGTTTCGGTGCTGCTCGGTCCGGGCTGCAACATAAAGCGTTCTCCGCTTTGCGGCAGAAATTTTGAATATTTTTCGGAAGACCCCTACCTTGCTTCGCAAATGGCGGCGGCACACATACGCGGAGTGCAGAGCAAGGGCGTAGGTACGTCCTTAAAGCACTTTGCCGCAAATAATCAGGAATCGCGCAGAATGAGCGTATCGGCGGAGATAGACGAGCGCACGCTGCACGAGATATACCTTGCCGCGTTTGAAACGGCGGTAAAAGAAGCTAAACCGTGGACGGTAATGTGTTCTTATAACAAAATAAACGGCGAGTATTCCTCACAGAATAAATATCTGCTCACAGATATACTGCGCGAAAAATGGGGCTTTGACGGTCTTGTCGTAAGCGACTGGGGCGCGGTGGATGACCGCGTTAAAGGTATCCGCGCGGGACTTGACCTTGAAATGCCCGCGAGCATGGGCAAAAATGACGCGGAGATAGTCAAGGCGGTCGAAAGCGGAGAGCTTTCTGTTGAAGAACTTGACGCCTGCGTCCGCAGGGTACTCGAACTGGTGCAAAAAAGTCTTGACGGAAAAACGCCTATGAAGTGGGATAAGGAACGTCATCACAAGCTTGCTAAAAAGCTTGCCGTTTCTTCGGCGGTACTGCTTAAAAATGAAAAGGGACTGCTCCCGCTCTACCCCGAACAGAAGATAGCCTTTGTCGGCGCTTTTGCGGAAGAACCGAGATACCAAGGCGGCGGAAGCTCTCACATCAACTCATATAAGACCGTATCCGCACTTGAAGCGGTCAAAGATATATGCAATGTCACCTACGCACGCGGATTTGATCTTGATAAAGACCAAACAGATCCGCAGCTTGAACAGCAGGCTGTTGAAGCCGCGCTTGCAAGCGATGTTGTAGTCGTATTTGCGGGTCTGCCCGAAATGTTTGAGTCGGAGGGCTATGACAGAAGTCATATGCAGCTGCCGCGCTGTCAGCTTGACCTTATAGATAAACTTTCGGCAGTAAATGAAAATATCGTGGTAGTGCTGCACAACGGCTCGCCCGTTGAACTGCCGTTCGTAAGGGACGACGAGGGTATGCGCCCTGTCAGATCCGTGCTGGAAATGTATCTGGGCGGACAGGCGGTCGGAGAAGCTGAAATAGACCTGCTGTTCGGAAAAGCAAATCCGAGCGGAAAGCTTGCCGAGACCTTCCCGCTAAGACTTGAAGATAACCCATCATATCTTAATTATCCCGGCGAGGGGGATAATGTAAAATATGCCGAAGGCATTTTTGTAGGCTACAGATATTATGAGAAAAAGAATATGGAGGTCTGCTACCCCTTCGGTCACGGACTAAGCTACACAAAATTTGAATATTCGGATATAAAAGTATCGGCTTATGAGATAGACAGCCGCAAACCGTTCACAGTTGAAGCGACGATAACCAACACGGGTGAAAGGGACGGCGCGGAGGTCGTACAGCTTTATGTGCGCCCGTCAGCGCCCTCGGTAATACGTCCGATAAAGGAACTTAAAGGATTTATAAAGGTGTTCCTTAAAGCGGGCGAAAGCAAACGCGTTGCGTTCAGGCTCGACCATACGGCATTTGCCTACTATTCCGACAAACTCCACGAATGGTACAGCGAAAGCGGAGAATATGACATACTGATAGCGGCAAGTTCGGAAAATGTTCTGCTTGAAGAGACCGTGCATTTCAACGCTTCTCAGCGTATCCCCGTCCGCTTTACGCTCGACAGCACGGGCGGAGACGTTCTTGCAGTACCCGAAGGCAAGCGTCTGTTTGAAGATCTGCTTGCCAAAACGAATATGGCAGGCACAGGTGCGGATAATCTCGGCGAGGGCGGTATGCAGATGGCTCTTGCAATGGCAAAGGATCTGCCGCTTCATGCAATGGTCAGCTTTATGCCGTATGACGACATCAGGCGGGAGCGCATACAGATGATGATAAACGAGCTTAACGAAATAATGGCGGCACAGGAAACACCCACGGACAGAAAGCCCGAACAATGACCGGATAATAAAATACCTATAAAAAAGATCCCGAGGTCGGATAAAACGACTTCGGGATCTGATGTTTATTAACTTACTGCCTTAAATATACTCCGTTGGATTCTATATAATCCTCCATATCGTCCTTATAATCGAGCGAAAGAGGATCGACATATGCTTTGAGCGCACGCTGTCCGATGTCGCGGCGGTAATGCACATTGTCCCAGTTTATTTTTTTCACAGCTTCATACGACCTTTTAAGAGCTTCTTCAAGCGTAAACGCCGTGCAGCTGATGCCGAGCACTCTGCCGCCGTTAGTGAGGAATTTTCCGTCCGAAAGCTTTGTGCCTGCGTGGTAAACGACCGCGCCCTCGACCTGACCGTTATCGTCAAGTCCCGAAATTTCAAGTCCCTTGGGATAAGCTTCGGGATAGCCGCCCGACGCCATTATAACACAGGCGCAGCAGCCGCTTTTCCACTTTATGTCTATATCCGCAAGACGATGCTCATATATGGCTTCAAAAATTTCGCAGAGATCTGTTTGCAGCATAGGCAGTACGACCTGCGTTTCGGGATCGCCGAATCGGCAGTTGTACTCTATTACCTTAGGTCCGCGCGGAGTGAGCATAAGTCCGAAATACAGACAGCCCTCAAACGTCCTGCCCTCGGCGTTCATCGCGTTTATGGTCGGCAGGAATATTTTTTCCATGCACTCTTTTGCAACTTCGTCCGTATAATAGGGATTGGGCGACACAGTTCCCATTCCGCCCGTGTTAAGTCCCTTATCTCCGTCAAGTGCGCGTTTATGATCCATAGAGGAGATCATCGGCTTGACGGTTTTGCCGTCCGTAAAAGCAAGTACCGATACCTCGGGTCCTGTCAGGTATTCTTCTATAACTATCCTGCTGCCCGACTTACCGAATTTTCCTCCGTCGATCATCTCTTTTACAGCCTTGACAGCTTCTTCCTCATTCTGAGCGATAACAACGCCCTTTCCGAGTGCGAGACCGTCCGCCTTTATGACCGCGGGATAGCTGTCGGCTTGCTTGATATACTCTATCGCCGAGGTACTGTCGGTAAATACCCTGCAATCGGCTGTGGGGATATTGTATTTTTTCATCAGTTCCTTTGAAAAGACCTTAGAGCCTTCGATAATAGCCGCCGCCGCAGTAGGTCCGAAGGTCTTGAAGCCTTTTTCCCTGAGCGCGTCGACCATTCCCATTACAAGCGGATCGTCTGGCGCGACCACTACCATATCAACGCCAAGCTTTTGCGAAAGAGCCACAACTCCCTCGATATCGGTCGCGGAAACATCAAAGCACTCGGCATATTTTGAGATACCGCCGTTTCCGGGTGTGCAGTAAAGTTTCTCTACCCTTTCGGACTCGCTGAGTTTCATTATTATGGCGTGTTCTCTTCCGCCGCCGCCGATTACTAATATTTTCATAAATATCGCCTGTCCTTTCAATCGGTTTCCCTGAAACTGAAGCTGTTCAGTATTTTTTCAAATTCAGGTCCAAGCTCGTCCAGAGCAAGTGAATTAACGTTATAGCTTATTGCTCCGAACACGCCGTCGCCCGAAATAACGAACTGTTTTATAACATATCTGTCGTCCTGAGAGGAATATTCTATATCAAGTTCGTGCGCCGAGAAGCCCTCTACCCTGCTTTCTCCCGAATAGGTCAGCTCATAGACGCCGCTGCTGTATTCTTCCTCCAGTTCGCCGACATACTGTTCAACAGACTCGTTTGTATAATTTTCGCCTTCCATAAATACCGCGTTGAGTTTTGCAAGGTCATAGATGCTGCCCTCTTCGCCCTTATATGCAAAAAGGCAGCTGTCCGTATCGCCCTCGATATACTCCCATTTATCCTCGTCAGCGCTGAGGATAAATCTTTCGCCGACAAATGTTCCGTCAGCATAACCAAGTTCAAGCGGCTCGGTCAAGGACTTTGTATCGTCATCACTTACAGCCGAACTTTGCGTTTTGCCGCTGCCGGCAGGGTCGGGCTTGTAAGTTCTGTTGAAATTTGTAAATTCTAATATCCAGCCGACTGTAACAAGCAGCAGGGCGGCTGCTACGGCAGCAAGAGAATATGAATAATTTTTAAGCATATCTTAACATATCCTTTCGTTCAATTACGGCATAAGACATATGCTAAGCATATGTCTTATGCGCATATTTATGCCGCCGCCGCCCTTTTGCCGTTATTTATCATTTATCAGGTAAACGAGAATGTGCTTACAGCTTCGTCAAATTCGGGCTGGAGGTCAGCCATTACCGAATCCATTGCGCCGTAGCTGATAACAACGAGCGTGCCTTCGTCACTTGTCAGTATAAGCTGTTTGAGAGTCATGTTCATGTCGTCCATGATCTCATAAGTTACGTCTACCTCATAGGTCTCGTATCCGTTAAGTTCGCCCTTGCCCGCATCATTTACCGTTGCGCCTTCCATTTCGGCATAAGCGGCATTGATCTGTTCTGCGTAATCTTCAGGCGTAAGTTCTGCGTAAATAGTGTCGCTCATGGATACCATGTTAAAGTTTGCGGTAGCATACATCGGGTCGGAATCGTTGCCTATGTAGGCAAACTGTGCGTCAACGCCTGCGCCCGCAGTATATTCCCACTTGCTCTCGTCAACGGTCATTGTGTAAGTTCCCGCATCAAGAACGCCGCCCTCGAATTTAACGCTGCCGCCAACAGCTTCGGGGTCGTCAACCGTGCTTTCAACAAGATCTGCTTCGCTCTCTACGACTTCCGCTTCGCTTTCTACGCTATCGGCCTCGCTTTCTTCGGTCTCAGCTTCGCTTTCCTCAGCTTCCGCTTCGCTCTCTTCCGCAGGAGCTTCTTCGCTGTCCTCTACGACCTCTACAGAAGAAGTTTCTTCCTCTTCATCTTCGTCCTTGTCGGTATCCTTTTCGCCGCATGATACCATGCCGATAACCATTACAGCCGCTGCGAGTGCGGCAAGTGCCCTCTTGAATTTCATTGTGTTTTCCTCCTGTAATTTTTTATCTGTGAGAGATCTCCCGTACAATTTGCGGGTGACCTCTCATATTATCAGCGCATAATGCGCGGTTCGACTGATTTAAAATAATTAATGGTGGAACAGTCTTATACCCGTAAACGCCATTGCCATTGAATATTTGTTGCAGGTCTCGATAACATTGTCATCACGGATAGAGCCGCCGGGTTCGGCTATATATTCAACGCCCGATTTTTTTGCACGCTCGATATTGTCGCCAAACGGGAAAAATGCGTCCGAGCCTAAGCACACACCTGTGTTTTTATCAAGCCATGCACGCTTTTCTTCTCTTGTGAATACGGGCGGTTTTTCCTTGAATATCGTCTGCCATGTACCCTCGGCAAGCACGTCCTCGTACTCGTCGGAGATATAAACGTCTATCGCGTTATCGCGGTCGGGACGGCGAATTGTATCCAAGAATTTAAGTCCCATTACCTGCGGCGACTGGCGCAGCCACCAGTTATCTGCCTTTTGTCCCGCAAGACGGGTGCAGTGTATTCTCGACTGCTGCCCCGCGCCTACTCCTATTG
>CANPYF010000081.1 GCA_947587925.1 uncultured Ruminococcus sp. | reverse complement strand
GTATTGGTGTTTTCCTTGCTGCGTATCATTGTTTTCCTTTCGGCGGATTGATGTTTTCCGGAGCGCGGAATAATCAGTTGTTATCCAAACCGTTTAAAATTGCCTTCCCCGCCATAGACGAGGAAGGCAATTAATAAATAGATCAAGCTGTCAGTTATCCTTTTTGAACGCGCAGATAAGAGCTTTTACAAGCTGAACGGCTAACATAGAACCGAAACTCAGTGCGAATATAGTGCAGATATTGAAGGTGCTGAGAGCGTTGGATATTTTGAATAAGCTGTGCAGGGGAGATACGAAAAGCACTAAGCTTACGCATATTATACCCGCTGCAAATGCCATAAGTCCGAATTTGTTGTTAAAGAAACGCTTTGTAAAGATAACGGGTTCGTCCGACTTTGCCGAAAAGCCGTGGAAAAGCCTTGAAATACAAAGTGTTGCGAACGCCATTGTCATGCCGAGTTCGGCATTTTTAGTTGAGCCGTAGCCGAGAAGATACGCCGCTATAGTTGCTATCGAGATGATAAGACCGCTGTAGCCGACGCCTGTGAGGAACGGCTTGGTCATTATAGATTCATTGGCAGGACGCGGTTTGCGTTTCATAACAGAATCGCTGTGCGGTTCAAGACCGAGCGCTATCGCGGGCAGTGAATCGGTCAGCAGATTGATAAACAAAAGGTGTATTGCTGCAAACGGGGCGGGAAGTCCCGCAAGCGAATTGAACAGTACGGCGATTATTCCCGCAAGATTTCCCGAAAGCAGGAAGAGTATCGACTTCTTGATGTTGTCATAGATATTTCTTCCGTTTTTGACCGCCTTTACAATGGTCGCAAAGTTATCGTCCGCAAGTACCATTGCGGCGGCGTCCTTTGATACTTCTGTACCCGTAATGCCCATAGCCACGCCGACGTCCGCCTGTTTGAGCGCGGGAGCGTCGTTTACGCCGTCGCCCGTCATAGCGACGATATTGTTTCCGCGCTGCCATGCTTTTACTATGCGTATTTTATGTTCGGGAGTAACGCGGGCGTATACGGATTTTGTTTTTACAAAATCGACCATATCATCGTCCGAAATGCTGTCAAGCGCCGAACCCTCTACGGCTTCGCTAAAGCTTTCAAGTATCCCGATCTCCTTAGCTATAGCCGAGGCGGTAACGATATGATCGCCCGTTATCATGACAGGCTTTATTCCCGCGCTCTTACATTCTGCGACAGCCTGTGCGGATTCTTTTCTCGGCGGATCCATCATAGCGATAAGTCCCATATGATCGAGCCCGTATTCGTCGTCAGTTGTTATAGTATCTCCGTCAAATTCTTTGCAGGCAAAGCAAAGTATTCTAAGCCCCTGTTTTGAAAGCTCCTCGACCTGCTGTTTTATGCGGCTTTTTTCAGCCTCCGAGCAGGTCATTCTTTCGGTAAGCACGTCAACCGCGCCCTTGGTATACATAATGTGTTTTCCGTTTACGACATTGAGCGTAGACATCAGTTTTCTGTCCGAATCAAACGGTATCTCGCTTATTCTCTTATAGTTGTCTCTTATTTCCTCGTCCGAAAGACCCGCCTTGTGTGCAAAGTGTATCAATGCCGTTTCGGTCGGATCGCCTATATCCACGCCGTCGCGGCAGCTTGAATCATTGCACAGCACCGAAGCGATAACAAGCTGTTTTTCGTTGACATTGCTCATATCCGCGTCATTTTCGCTGATAATATGTCCGTCGCTTACGATACGCCTTACGGTCATTTTATTCTGTGTAAGAGTACCCGTTTTATCGGAGCATATGACCGATACCGAGCCTAATCCCTCGACCGCCTGAAGCTTTCGCATTATCGCATTTTCACGCGACATTTTTTGCGTGCCGAATGAAAGAACGATAGTAACTATTGAGCTTAACGCTTCGGGTATCGCCGCGACCGCAAGTGCAATAGCGAACATAAGCGATGTCATTACGGCGTTGAAGTCCTTGGTCGGTTCTCTCCACAGTGAAAGAGCGAAAACAAGCGCACATATTACAAGAATTGCAATAGAAAGCTTTTTTCCGAACGAATCGAGCGTAAGCTGCAGGGGAGTCTTGCGTTCATCGGCATTTTGTATAAGTGAAGCTATCTTTCCGACCTCGGTATTCATTCCCGTATCGGTAACTATGAACGTACCCCTGCCGTAGGTGACAAAGCTGCCCGAATAGACCATATTTTTTCTGTCGGCAAGCTGTGCGTCCTCGGTTATGACATCGGCGGATTTATCAACATTCATTGATTCACCCGTAAGTGCGGACTCGTTTGTCTGTACCGATGCACATTCGATAAGTCTGCCGTCTGCGGCAATGCTGTCGCCCGCTTCGATAATAACGATATCTCCCACCGTGACTTCTTCGGAGGGTATCACCATTTTTTCGCCGCCTCGTATTACCTTTGCGTTCGGCGAGTTGAGCTTTTTAAGGTTATCAAGACTTTTTTCCGCCTTGATAGTCTGGATAGTACCTATAATTGCGTTCATGGTTATTACGGCGATTATTACGATAAAGCTTTCCATATCATTCATCAGTGCCGAAACAAGCGCGGCAATGATAAGGATTATAACAAGAAAATCCGCAAACTGCGAAATAAATATTTGCAGCGGAGTTTTCTTTTTCTTTTGCGTTATCTCGTTCCTGCCGTATTTTGCCATGTTTTTCTCCGCCTGTTCGGAGGTCAGACCCGTTGCCGAGGATTTAAATTCATAATAAAGTTCCTCCGGCGTTTGCTTATAACGTTCCTGCAATATTACCAAATCCTTTCATATTTATAAATTAAAAAGGCGAGCTTTTATTAAGCACAAAAAAATCCCGCCGAAAGCAAAAAGCGTTCGGCAAAAAAATCTGCCTTAATAAAAGTCTCGCCGTTCAGATCCGTAATGGCTGAGATATGCAGCGGGCAGAGCGTTACGCTCAATTCCGTGTATTGACGCCGCATATAACGGCAGCTTTCAGCCGCCGCCGACTACTCCCCTTTATTTACATTTTAATTATACAACCTTAAAATTGATTTGTCAATAGTGTTTTTAAAATTTTGTATAAATTTACCCTTACGAACAGCTTACATTAAATCCTGCTTTATCAAGATCGAGCGCTTTTAAGTCTTTTCTCTTTATGGTAAAATTCAAAACTCCCGCGTCGCCGATAATGACCTTGGCAGTGTCCTGCCAGCCTTTGCCCAATTTGTGTTCATATGAGAGTTGGAAAAGCAAAAGCTCTTCTTCATCGCTGTCTAAATCAAGAACCATATTCGGTTTGTAGCGGTATCTTGTCCACGACTGAGGATCGCATTTATATCCGCCTAATTTGTGCCAATAGTCGCTTGTGTCGGGGTCAAAGTATTCCGATAATTCGTCAGCGACTTCAAAAAATTCTTCTTCTCCGACAAGCTGCGCAAAATAATTGCACAAAAGCGTTCCGCAGCGTTCGTCATCGCGGTTCATTGATTCTTCAACAAGCTGTGTTTCAATACCGTATCCGCCGTTTATTACGGGGAATATATTCTTTTCTTCCTCTGTCATTTCGGTAATTTTTGACATTACCTCTGCCTGCATAACGGTCCTGTCAACGTTTTTATGATAAATTATTTTCTGTTCTTCCCATGGATCTTTCGCCGACATATAGAATTGAAGCATACCCTCGTGAGGGTAATCGTCCAAGCCGTCAAGCAAAGCGCAGTCTATCTGCGCGAGCAGCCGCATCTCTCTGCCCGACTTGTCAACAGGCACAGCCGCATCATGCGGGATATAAGGCGTGCCGCCTATCTTGCTTGTGAAAATATCGGGTTCTTCGTCAAGTATCTTAAAAGCTGCGGCTTTTTTCTTTGTTGAATCTTCGAGCATTTTTTCGGCTTTCGCCGCAAATTCCTTTATCCGGTTTTCGTCCATTATTTTCCTCCCATCAGCTTGACCATAACGGCTTTTTGTGCATGGAGCCTGTTTTCCGCTTCGTCAAATATCTCGTCAGCGTGTTCTTCAAACACCTTAGCGGTTATTTCCTCCTCGCGGTGAGCGGGCAGGCAGTGCTGTACCATAGCGTCAGGCTTAGCCGCCGCCATTACCTCATCATTGACCTGATAACCCGCAAAGGCTATCTTTCTCTTTTTGGTCTCCGCTTCCTCGCCCATGGATGTCCACACGTCGGTGTAGACCACATCGGCGTCCTTTACGGCTGCAAGTATATCTGATGTAAGTGTATATTTATCGCCGTACTCTTTTGCAAATTCAAGCACCTGCTTGTCGGGGCGGTAATCATCCGGACAGGCGGTCGCTACCTCCATGCCGACCTTTAATCCGCCGACAATGAGGGAATTTGCCATGTTGTTTCCGTCTCCTATATAGCAAAGCTTCAGTCCGTCAAGCCTGCCCTTATGCTCGCGGATAGTCATAAGGTCGGCAAGCACCTGACAAGGGTGGCAAAAATCGGTAAGACCGTTGATTATCGGTATAGAGCCGTATTCCGCAAGATCTTCGACCTCTTTTTGCTCAAAGGTGCGTATCATTATACCGTCAAGATAGCGTGAAAGCACGCGAGCGGTGTCCTGCACAGGTTCACCTCTGCCGATCTGCAGATCGCGGTTGGAAAGAAAGAGAGCCTGTCCGCCAAGCTGATACATACCCGTTTCAAAACTTACGCGGGTACGGGTAGAGGATTTCTGGAAGATCATTCCGAGCGTTTTGCCCTCTAACACCTTGTGTTCAATACCGTTTTTTGTTTCGTATTTCAGCTGATCTGCAAGGTTGAGTATTTCTATTATCTCCTCACGGCTTAAATCGAGCAGTTTAAGTAAATGATTCATGTTAAAAAATTCCTTTCATTATTTATTTTGTCAATATTTTAGCAAGTATTTTCATTCCCTCGTCTATCTCCTCATAGGTGATATTCAGCGGCGGCAGGAATCTGAGCTTTGCCTTTGCGGTAAGGATAAGCAGTCCGTTTTCAAGGCAAGCCTTGCATACATCGCCCGCTTTTTTTGTTTTGAGCCTTATTCCGAGCATCAGTCCCATACCGTCAACGCCTTCGACCTCGGGTATCTCGGCTAATTTTTTGCGGAAATATTCTCCCTTATTTTTAACCTCGTCAAGGAAACCTTTTTCAAGCACGGTATCGAGTACGGCTATGCCGCCCGCGCAGGCAAGGGGATTGCCGCCGAAGGTAGAGCCGTGAGTGCCGGGGGTGAGCGTATCCGCGCATTTTTCGTCCGCAAGACAAACGCCTATCGGTACTCCGCCCGCAAGACCCTTTGCAAGGGTAGTGATATTCGGCTTAACGCCGAAAAGCTGAGAGGTAAGCAGTGCGCCCGTTCTTCCAACGCCCGTTTGCACCTCATCACATATCGTGAGTATATCCCGCTTTTCGCATTCGTCAAATATTGCGTTTACAAAATCCTCATTCAGCGGAACAACTCCGCCCTCGCCCTGTACAAGCTCGAACATTACGGCGCAGACTTTGCCGTCAAACTCTTCAAGCTTCGCTTTAAGATCGGCGGTGTCGTTAGCCTTTACATTTACAAATCCTTCTAAAAACGGGAAGAAATAATTATGAAAACTGTCCTGACCCGTTGCCGAAAGAGTTGCCATAGTTCTGCCGTGAAAGCTGTTTTCAAGCGTTATTATAATATTTCTCTGCGCGTCCCTGCCGTATTTGTCAAAGCTGTATTTACGCGCGATCTTTATTGCACATTCGTTGGCTTCCGCTCCGCTGTTGCCAAAGAACATTTTGGAATAACCCGACGCTTGAGCAAGCTTGTCGGCAAGATCTCCCTGCACCTTAGTGTAGTAATAATTTGAGGTATGCTGTAAAGCGTGCGCCTGAGCGCAGACGGCTTTTACCCATTTTTCATTGCAGTAGCCGAGCGAATTAACGCCTATTCCCGAACCGAAGTCTATGTATTTTTTGCCGTTTTCATCAGCCGCCGTCCTGCCCTCGCCTTTTTCAAGAACAAGATCGTACCGTCCGTAAGAACCCACAATATGCTTATTAAAATTATCAATGGTATTCATTTTATTTCACTCTTTCCCTTTTATGTCAGATAAATTGTGTTCCCGCGCCCTCGTTGGTGAGCAGCTCTATCAGAATAGAATGAGGTATTCTGCCGTCTATAATGCTCGTTTTCTTTACCCCGCGTCTTACCGCTTCGACACAGCATTCTATTTTGGGTATCATGCCGCCCGTGATAATGCCTGTTTTTTTCAGATAAGGCACGTCGCTTACATTTACGCTTGAAATAAGCGTACTCGGATCGTTTTTATCCTCCAGCAGTCCCGCGATATCGGTCATAAGTATAAGATTTTCCGCTTTCAGGCAGGACGCTATCCTTGCGGCGGCAGTATCTGCATTGATGTTATAGCACTGTCCGTCAAGCGAGGTCGCGACCGTTGAAATTATCGGCACATAGCCGTTTGAAAGCGCGTCAAGTATCGGCTTGGTGGTTATCTTCTGTATCTGTCCGACATAGCCCAGATCTATATCACCGTCAAGTTTTTCGGCAATTATCATCTGTCCGTCTATTCCGCAAAGACCGAGCGCTTTCGCGCCGTGCAGCTGCAGGACAGAAACAAGTTCCTTGTTTACCTTTCCTGCAAGTACCATTTTAACGATATCTATCGTTTCACTGTCGGTATATCTTAATCCGCCGATAAACCGCGATTCTATACCCACTCTGTCGAGCATAGAGTTTATCTCCGGTCCGCCTCCGTGTACAAGAACTACCTTTATTCCTACCTCGCTCAGCAAAACTATATCGCTCATAACGGCTTCTTTAAGCTCATTGTTGGTCATAGCGTTGCCGCCGTATTTTACCACAACTATCTTGTCGTGATATTTCTGTATATACGGCAGCGCGTCTATAAGTATCTGCGAGCGCATTTTATTAGTGATCTCCATTTTCCATACTCCCGTCATATTTAGTCTATAAATTCCAACCGCGGATCGACAGAGGATAATATATCGACAACATCGTCCTCGGTGACTATGCAGAAATGCTTTTCATATTGTCCTGCGATAAAGCCGCAGCTTTCAAGCCCTATCCATTTTAAAAGATCGGAATTTTCGATTTTGTACAAAAACCATTTGTTAAAATAATTCCTGTCGTTATGCTGCTGCTGTACAGGCGCGTAAGAAGCCGTTCGCAGTCCCTCGTCTGAAAAGACATAAAACGGTATATTCCCGTCAAAGGATATTTTTACAGCGCCCTCTGCGCATTGTACGATAAAGCTTATCCCGTCCTCGTCATGTTCGGGTATCGTAAAATATGCATAAAGCCCGCCCATACCTTCAGGCTGCCATTTTATCCAATTTTCAGATCTGTGGAGCTGATCGTCATTACTGCCCGTCATGTTCTGTAATCACCGTTTATCTTTACATAATCATATGTAAGGTCGCAGCCGTAGGCTGTGGCTTTTCCTTCGCCGTCACCGACAGATATGTCAATGTATATCTCGTCCTCGGCAAGCACCTTTGCGGCAATTTCCTCGGAGAATTTTACGAAAGCTCCGTTTTCCCCGACGTGAATTTTTCCTCCTGCCGAATGCATATCCACGCTTAACTTGGAGATGTCAACATCAGCGTCAGCGTATCCTACCGCGCAGAAGATCCTTCCGCAGTTTGCGTCCTCTCCGAATATCATAGCCTTTACAAGCGATGAAGCCACAACGCTTTTTGCGACCGTTATTGCGGTATCGTTATCTTTTGCACCGCTTACGGTACATTCTATAAGTTTTGTCGCGCCCTCTCCGTCCTTGGCAAGCATTCTCGTCAGGTTCATCATAACTATGTACAGCGCCTTTTTGAATATCTCGTAATCCTCGCCGAAGTCGGTTATCTCGGCATTTGATGCAAGCCCGCTCGACATGAGCGATACCATATCGTTTGTCGATTGGTCGCCGTCTATCGTCAGGCAGTTGTAGGTTATTTTTACAACGTCCGAAAGCGCAGCTTGCAGCATTTTTGACGATAACGCGCAGTCGGTAGTAATGAAATTAAGCGTTGTCGCCATGTTCGGGTGTATCATGCCGCTGCCCTTAGCCATTCCGCCGAGCCTGCATTTTTTGCCGCCGACCTCAAACTGCACCGCGACCTGCTTCGGGAACGTGTCGGTCGTCATTATCGCTTCTGCCGCCGCGTCGTTATTTGATACGCAAAGGCTCATTGCAAGCATGGGCATAGCCTTTTCTATCGGCTCTATCGGGAGAATTTCTCCGATAACTCCCGTTGAAGCCACTATCACTTCCTCGGGCTTGCAGTTTAAATATTTTGCGGCAAGCTCGCACATTTTTTCAGCCTTTTGCTCGCCGTCAATATTGCAGGTATTGGCATTTTTTGAGTTTACTATAACGCCCTTTGCCTTGCCGCCCGTTGCTTCAAGATTTCTCTTAGTGACGATTATCGGTGCGCCTTTTACTTTATTCTGCGTGTAGACCGCCGCGGCGTTGCAAAGCACGTCCGATTGTATCATACCCAGATCGTTTTTCTTATTTGAAATAGGCGAGTCGTTTCCGTCGTCTGCGGGCGATTTTTTTATCCCGCAGTATACTCCGCCCGCGCGAAAGCCGAGTGCGGCGCATACTCCGCCGTTTACATATTCATATCCGTCAAACTGCTTAAAAGATATATTTTTCATACTTTCTATTCTCCTTTATCCGCCGTAAGCGCAAGTTCTATACCGACAACGCCGTATTTTTTCTGCGCTTCTTTTGAATAATATTTTTCCATATCCTGCGGATCTGCGCTTTTCACGCTTTCTTCGTCATATCCGCATTTTGTAAGTTCCGGCGATCTATACAGCGCGGCGAAACTCTCAAAAATATGAAGTCCGATGACTTTTGTCAACAGTTTTTCACCATTTTTATTATTTGTAAATTCAATTTCCTCGCCGGGACGTATAAGCCGCCGTTTTTCGTCATAAAGACGCAGTTCAATGCTTTTCGCACCGCTTTTTATTTTTTCAAACGGCTGCGGGTCAAGAGCCATATAATGCTTCATTCGGTTTCTCCCTATATCGAAAGATATAACAATATCGACAGATATAGCATATCGAAAGATATAACATATCGAAAGATATAACATTCAGCCGATATAATTTTTGTGTATAACAAGCTCGACCTGCGAGCCGCAAAGCGTTTCTCCCTCAAAGTCAAGTCTTATAATAAACGGCATAAAATCGACTATCTTTTTAAATTCCTCAAATCCGAACTGCGGATAGTAAAAATTAAGTATCGCGCTCAGCGCAGTACCGTGCGTACCGATAACGATATTCTGTCCGTCATGCAGCGACAGCAGTCTGTTTACCGCGGCGATATTGCGTTTTTGCACTTCGGCGATACATTCGCCGTTTTTAATATGGTAATTATGATCTTCCCACTGCTTTTGAATGAACTCGAAAAAATTTTCGCCTAACCATTCGCCCGCATTTCGCTCGCGCAGATCGTCGATAGTTTTTATTTCAAAACCAAGGGTTTTCGCAAGCGGTGTTACCGTTTCAACGCTGCGTTTATACGGCGAAGAAACTATGCTCGTTATATCCTTGTCGGCAAGCGCCCATGCCACTGCCATGGAATCGCGTCTGCCCTCAACGGTGAGCGGTCGTGTCATATCGTCCTGCACGGTCTTATCGGGAAGCGCGTGACGTACAAAATACAACCTTGTCATACCAGTCCTGTCCTTTCGTCCAGACCGAGCATGATATTCATGTTCTGCACCGCCGCTCCGCTTGCGCCCTTGCCGAGGTTGTCAAGCCGCGAACAGAGAAGTATCTGCTCATCGTTTCCGAAAACAAAAAGCTGCATATCGTTGCTGCCTGCAAGAGTGTTCGCCGCTAAAAAGCCGTCGGGCAGCGTTTGCTCTCCGCCTGTTTCCATTACCTTTACAAAATGCTGACCCTCATAATGCTCCGCAAGTATCGCGCGTATATCGTCAGGCTTGTATTTTTTGGGCAAAAGCCGTGTTATTATCGGTACGCTTACCACCATTCCGCAGTAATAATCGTCCACTATCGGGCTGAACATCGGCTTATAGGTCAGTCCGCAGATCTGCTGCATTTCGGGCAGGTGCTTGTGGGTCTGTTTGAGCGCGTACTGTCTTGGTGAATTACATTCGTCAGGCTTGTCCGCACCCTCATACTGCGCTATCATTTTTTTGCCGCCGCCGCTGTAGCCGCTTACGGCATGAACGGTGAGCGGGAAGTCTGCGGGCAGCACTCCCGATCTTACAAGCGGATAAACAAGGCTGATAAATCCGCTTGCATAACACCCGGGATTAGCCACGCGGTAGGAACGCGCTATTGCCGCTCTGTGTTTGTCTGAAAGCTCGGGGAAACCGTAATCCCAGCCCGGGTCGATACGGTGAGCGGTCGAAGCGTCTATGGTCTTGACATTCGGTTCTGTGACAAGCGAAACGGCTTCTTCAGCCGCGGCGTCGGGCAGGCAAAGAAAAACGATATCCGCCGAGTTTATCGCCTCGCTTCTTGCGTTTGTATCCTTTCGCATTTCTTCACTAAGCTTAATAAGCTCAAGGTCGCTTCTTCCCGAGATCCTGTCGTATATCTGCAAGCCCGTTGTGCCTGCGCTTCCGTCAATAAAAACCTTTGTCATTTTATTTTTAACCTCTTTTTTTATGTACGTTAGCCCCGAGCAAAACTCCAAAACCAAGTAATAACACAGTTTTGAGGGACAAAGTTTTCAAATTGTCAC
>CANPYF010000080.1 GCA_947587925.1 uncultured Ruminococcus sp. | reverse complement strand
GCGAAGCCGGTTCGTTTCTTAATTTATTTTTCCATAGGGGTCTTTTGTGCTGTTCGCACAATTTGGGGCGGTTCAAGGAGGGGTTTGGGGTGGTATTAAGATCCGCCCCGCAGGGGCGCTCCTTTTTATTCAGAAAAAACACTTGCATAATGCTCTTTTCTGTGTTATAATATATTTACCATATTCTTTTTACCCCCCTCTTGTGGTCGCGAAAGGTGTTGTTTTTCGGGTTGGCACGGATGTTGAATGATAATGTGAACCATAATAAAGATGATTTGAATAATAAAAGCAATAACAGCGCACCCTCGGGGTATAAAAAGCTGCTGGATAATACTATTATTTTTGCCCTCGGCTCGTTCAGCTCCAAGATCCTGATGATACTGCTGGTCAATGTTTATACCACTTACCTTACTCAGGCTGAAATGGGTACTAACGATATTATCCAGCAGATCGCAAACTGGCTGCTGCCTATCGTTACCCTTACGGTCAGCGAATCGGTCATCCGCTTCGGTCTGGATAAGGCTTATGATAAACGTCAGGTCTTTACTATCGCTAATACCGCTTGCTTTACGGGTCTTGCCGCACTTGCCGTTATCCTGCCGATAGTCACGCTGAGCGGCGCAGCCGATAAGTATATCCACGGGTATTCGCTGCTCATCTTTGTGTATATGATAACCGCGTCGGTAAAACTCGTTTACTCGAACTTTCTCCGCGCACTTGAAAAGATAAAGCTTTACGCCGTAAACTCTATCCTTACCACCGCCTTTACCCTTGTTGGTACTGTCCTGTTTATCTGCGTTTTTAAAATGGGCAACGCGGGTTATCTTTATTCTATAATAATTTCCGATCTGCTGTCGATAATATTTATGACCGTTACCGCTAAGCTGTGGAAATATTTTGATATAAAGCATTTTGATACCGCGCTTGCTAAGACTATGCTTGCTTACTGCATACCGCTTATCCCCGCGCAGATAATGTGGCTGATAACCAACAGCTCCGATTCGTTTATGACTACTCATTATCTCGGCAGCGAACGCAACGGCATACTTTCCGCGTCCTACAAAATAGCTAACCTTGTTTCGACCGTTTATCTTATGTTCGGTCAGGCGTGGAATATGTCGGCTATACTTGAAGATGATTCGGACGACCGTGATGAATTTTACGGCAATGTTTTCCACATAAACCAATGTCTGCTGTATATACTCGCGGCGGGCTGCCTTATGATCTGCCGCCCTCTGACAAAGCTGTGGATAGGCGAGGCTTTCCAGGAAAGCGCAAGGTATTCGCCGATACTTATCTACTCGACGATATTTTCCTGCTTTACGACCTTTATGGGGTCTATATACCTTGCTTCAAACAAGACAAAACGTTCGCTTGTAACGAGCCTTATTTCCGGCTTTATCAATATCGCGCTCAACGTTATCCTTATCCCGCGCATAGGACTGTACGGTCCGCCCATATCCACGGTGGTATCATATCTTGCGGTGTTTATTGTCCGCGCTTACGATTCAAGAAAGCTCGTGCCGTTTGATATGCGGCTCAAAAAACTTGTGGGCAATAACCTGCTGCTGCTGATAATGACCGTTATAAGCGCGGCGCAGTTTTATTCCAAAACGCTGAGTACGCTTGCCGTTATCCTGCTCCCGCTGATGTTTATTGTCATAACCGCCATGAATATCGCGCCGGTAAGGAGCGCACTGCTCTCGGTCATGCCCGCAAGGCTGCGCGGCATTTTCCAAAGGATAAGCGCAAAGCAGCTTACCGCGCTTTGTGCGGCTGCGGCGGTCTATACCATGCTCTGCCAAGCCGTGCGGCTGCTCTTGCCTATAACTATCCTGACGGTATTTTCGGCTGCGGCGGCGTATGGAACTGTCGTGCGAAAGGGTGTAATACGAAACGCGGGCGGCTTAGGCATATTCATAACGGTATGGGCAGGCAGCGGCATTGCCAATGCCTTTACGGCGATGCTCATACTATGTGCGGCAGCATATCTGCACGGAAGAGAGAGCATGATATTTGCGCTCGGCTGCGTCAGCTTTACCGCGGTGATAGGCAGCTTATTCGGCACGGCAGCGGGTATATTCTGCGGACTTATCATAGTCGCGGCTGCGGCGGTCAGCAACATTGAGATGACGTTTAAGGTGATAAACAAGGTCATAGCGGTCTTTGACAGGAAGGATACGCCGAGGGGAAAAGCTCGCCGCTGAAAAAGCCCTGATGTCAATAATAATTGAGTATCCATGTACACACAGCTTTGCTTTTAATTTTTTATCATATAATATTTAACAATGAAAGGAGGAATATTCATGGCTGAGATAACCTTTAAAATTACCAAACATCTCGGAGTTCTCTCTCAAAGCGCCCGCGGCTGGACCAAGGAGCTTAATATGGTAAGCTGGAATGACCGCGAACCTAAGTATGATATAAGAGAATGGAGCCCCGATCATTCCCGTATGGGTAAAGGCGTTACCCTTACCGAAGAAGATGTCGAAACGCTCAGAAAGCTGCTTAACGGTGAGGAGATCGAAGACGATATCAATGAGGACGATTTCGTTTGATTTATTTGCTCTATGAAAGGCGGTATTGTTTTATGAAAAAATTTTTGCTGCTGATACTTTGCGCTGCCGCAGGCGCGGCTGCCGGCTGTCTGCTGTTTAAGTATTTTATCGGCGGAACTGACGGCGATTATTATCTTGTGTCTGAAAAATCTATAGATATCTGAACCTTGGAATAATTTATATTGCCGTTGTTCGGGGTCGATCAATGAAAGGAAAATTATAATGGCTTTATTCGGAAAAAATAAAAAGGATATTGTCGAGGAAGAGGAAACTCTTCTTGACGAGGAGGTTCAGCAGGATACCGCTGAACCTGAGGAGGATACCGCTTCCGCACAGGAACGGTTCAATAAAGCGTGCGAAAATATCAGCCGCTGTTTCAGAGTACTGCTGCCGCAGCAGCTTTATGCGGGCTTTTTTTACGCGGAACTTCAGGAGGGCGGCTATATAGACGATTTTTGCTGCTATGCTTCTGACGGTCGGTTTATGGAAAGACAGGAGATCCCCACATTGTGCGGTCTTTCGCTTCCGGATATGGTCGCGCGTGAGGAAAAGCTGGAGCAGGCGTTCTTTCAGCTGAGAAAATGCGCTCAGGAGGTCTCGGGCAAACCGTGCAGCGCTCTGAGCCTTACCATGCTCCATGACGGTCAGGTAAAGGTCGATCTGGTAAGCGGCGAACTTAAAGAGGGCGAGGAGGAAAAGCGTTATAACGCTTGGCGCGATAAGGTGGAAGCCGCCGACCCCAAAAAAGCCCGCAGGAGCTTTTCACCCGAAAAACTTGAAGAGATCAAAAACCGTACCCGCGATGTAAATATGAAAATAGGTACGGAATTTTACAGTATGCTGCCGGGTGATGATTTCAAGATAGCGTATCTTTACGCGGAAAACGGCGAAAACGGTATCTTCTATTATCAGCGGTTTATTACCAATGAGGGCGAGATACTGGATAATGACGAGCTTGCCGACAGATTCGGTCAGGATAAGCAAAAGCTTGCCGACGGCAGAGTTGAGGTAGTAAAGCTTATCATGCAGATGATGCATATTTTTGAAGAAGCGGGCGAAAAGCCGTTTACGAGCATAACTCTTTCCGTTACGGGCAAGGGCGAATTTCAGTGCGACCTCGGATTCGGAGCGACCGACGCGGCAGGTGAATCCGCAAGGATAGAAATGTGGAAAGAAGCGCATAAGGGATAAGGGGTATTTGTTATGATCTACGAAAGCGTTAAAAAACTTGTGTCATACGGCGCGGAAAAGGGATTGATAGATCCGCTTGACGTTAATTACTGCACCAACCGCCTGCTTGAATGTCTGCGGCTGGACGATTACGAAGAGCCTGCTGATACTTACAGCGGTGTTGATCTCGAACAGACCCTTTCGGAACTGCTTGACTATGCGGTACAAAAGGGTATCTGTCAGGACAGCGCAGTTTTCCGCGACCTGTTCGATACCGCGCTCATGGGCTGTATAACTCCGCCGCCGAGCGTTGTCAACGCCCGTTTTGCCGCCGACAGAGCGGTAAGTCCGCGGCAGGCTACCGATAATTTTTACCAATTCAGCTGCAATACCGATTACATAAGAGGATACCGCATAGCAAAGGACGTCCGCTGGAAAACTCAGACCGAGTACGGCGAACTTGACATAACCATCAACCTTTCCAAGCCCGAAAAAGATCCCAAGGCGATAGCGGCGGCAAAAAATGCTCCGCAGTCGGGTTATCCCAAGTGTCAGCTCTGCGCCGAATGTGAGGGCTATGCGGGCAGGGTAAATTACCCCGCGCGTCAGAATCACCGTATCGCCGCGATAGATATACTCGGAGAGGACTGGGGCTTTCAGTATTCGCCGTATGTTTATTACAATGAGCATTGCATAGTCTTTAACAAAAAGCATACGCCAATGGTGATAGACCGTTCGGCTTTTGACAAGCTGCTCGATTTTATCAGACAGTTCCCGCACTATTTTGTCGGTTCAAATGCCGACCTGCCGATAGTGGGCGGCTCAATTCTGGCGCATGAGCATTTTCAAGGCGGAAGGTACACCTTTGCAATGGCACGCGCACAGATAGAAACGCCGACAGCGTTCGCGGGATTTGAGGATATAAAAGCGGGCATTGTCAAATGGCCTATGTCGGTAATAAGGATAAGCGGTGAAAATGCCGAGCGCATAGCGCAGCTTGCCGACAAGATACTGACCTGCTGGAGGGGCTATACGGACGAGGAGAGCTTTATCTTCGCGCAGACTGACGGCGAAGCGCACAATACGGTCACGCCGATAGCGAGAATGAACGGCGGCAGTTTTGAAATGGATCTTGTGCTCAGGAACAACATCACCACCGAAGAACATCCGCTCGGGGTATACCACCCGCACGCCGAACTGCACCATATCAAAAAGGAAAATATCGGGCTTATAGAGGTCATGGGACTTGCCGTGCTGCCGAGCAGGCTCAAAAGCGAACTGGAAAGGTTAAAGCAGGCTTTGATAAACGGCGAGGATATACGCAGCATAGAGCAGATAGAAAAGCACGCCGACTGGGCGGAGCAGATAAAGCAAAAGTACGGCGAGATAACCGCGCTCAACGCCGAGGAGATACTGCGTGCCGAAGTGGGACTGGTATTTTCAAAGGTGCTTGAACACGCAGGTGTTTACAAGAGAACGGAGCAGGGCAAGGCTGCGTTCATGAAATTTATAGAATATGTAAACTCAAAGTAAAAAGGCGGCGGTATCTATGAGAGAAAGCATACTCACCATACCCATAACGGATGTATTCGAGCCGAAGGTCGGCTGCCCGATCTGCCGCATGAGGGATACGCTCGAACAGCACGCGGTGGAATACATAATGGGCGCGGCGATGATGGAGCCCGATGTAAGGATAGAAACGAACAAAGCGGGCTTTTGCAAGGAGCATTTCGAGCAGATGAGAGCCTGCAAAAACCGTCTGTCGCTCGCGCTGATGCTGCAATCGCACTTGCAGGAACTGCAAAAACACGTTTTTGACGATAAAAAGCTGTTTGAGACCAAAGAGTCGAAGAACAAAAAGACGGTGGAAAAGGTATCGCAGGTAACAAACGATTGTTTTGTCTGCAACAAGATAGAGTGGGGAATGTCGCGGCTGATGAACACCCTTTTTGAGTTATACGGCAAGGAGCGGGAGTTCAGGGAGCAGTTTTCGCAGCAGGAGTACATCTGTCTGCCGCACTACAAGCTTCTTATGCGGAGAAGTGAAACAGATGTTGAAAAAAGCTGCCGCGCAGGCTTCCGTGACGCGTGTACGGAACTGGTAAAGAAGTATTTAGACTCACTGGAAGCGGACATATCACACTACTGCAAGATGTACGACTACCGAAACACAGGCAAAAACGCCGACTGGGGCAACTCAAAAGACGCTATCGAGAGAGCGATACGATTTTTGACCACAAGATAGTGGGCTTGGGGAGGTATTTAAATCGCCGCGCCGGCGACCAGCATTTTAAAAAAGGAGGAAATTTTATGAAATTATCAAACGTTCCCGAGGTCAGCCTCGGTATCGTCGCCGTTTCCCGCGACTGCTTTCCTATGAGCCTTTCGGAAAACCGCAGACGCGCGGTCGTTAAGGCTTTTAAGGAAAAGTTTGACGCTCCGCTTTTTGAGTGTCAGACTGTTGTTGAAAATGAACTCGATATGCGTAAGGCTCTCAGTGAACTTAATAACGCGGGCTGTAACGCCGCTGTCGTTTATCTCGGCAACTTCGGTCCGGAGACGCCTGAAACGCTTATCGCTAAGTATTTTGACGGTCCTGTGATGTTCGCTGCCGCCGCTGAGGAGGATTGCCTTGATAAGCCCTGCGGACTTTGTGATGACCGCGGCGACGCTTTCTGCGGTATGCTCAACGCAGGCTATAATCTCGCTCTGCGCGGTATAAAGGCGTTTATCCCCGAATACCCCGGAGGCAGCGCGGAACAGGTAGCGGATATGATAAATGAGTTTATCCCCGCCGCAAGAGCCGTTATCGGTCTGAAAAATCTGAAGATAATATCCTTCGGTCCTCGTCCGCAGGATTTTCTCGCCTGCAATGCGCCTATCAAGCCGCTTTACGAACTTGGCGTTGAGATAGAGGAAAATTCCGAACTTGACCTGTTCGCCGCTTATAACGAGCATAACGGTGATGAGCGTATACCCGCGCTGGTAGCGCAGATGGAAGCGGAACTTGGCGAGGGAAATAAAATGGCAGGTATACTGCCAAAACTTGCGCAGTATGAACTTACGCTGATCGATTGGGCTGATTCTCACAAGGGCGAAAGAAGATATGTGGTATTTGCAAATAAATGCTGGCCGTCATTCCAGACGCAGTTCGGCTTTGTCCCCTGTTATGTAAACGGACGGCTTGCCGCAAGGGGCATACCCGTTTCCTGCGAAGTGGATATTTACGGCGCACTCAGCGAGTATATCGGCGAATGTGTTTCGGGCGGTGCGGTAACGCTGCTCGACATTAACAATACCGTTCCGATCGACATTTTCAAGCAGGACATAGAGGGCAAATTCCCCTACACGCAGCGCGATACCTTTATGGGATTCCACTGCGGAAACGGCTCGCCCTGCATAATGCAGTCGCCTGTTATGAATTTCCAGAGGATAATGCACCGCGGTCTTGAACCCGACAAAGAACCCGATATCACGCGCGGCACGCTCGAAGGGGATATTATCCCCGGCGACATCACATTTTTCCGTTTACATTCTTCCGCCGACTGCAAATTGCAGGCGTATGCCGCACAGGGCGAGGTGCTGCCCGTCAAGACCCGCTCGTTCGGCACGATAGGCATATTTGCGATAAACGAAATGGCACGTTTTTACAGATATGTGCTTATCCAAAAGGCATACCCGCACCACGGCGCGGTAGTATTCGGACATCACGGCAAAACGCTGTTCAGCGTACTGGATTATCTCGGCGTCAGGGATATAAGTTTCAACCGCCCGAGCGGAATGTTATACGACCGCGAGAATCCTTTTAAATAAGTATACTATTTCAGTTACATACCCCCGCTTTTGACCGAGCGGGGGTATTAATTTTGTTCAAATAAGGGCGAGTTTACAGAAAATTAACAATCGAAAATGTATTTTCTGTAATTTTAATTCCCATAATCATATTTGCAAGTACATTTTAGCGGACAGCTTTGAAAACTTTTGAATAAAAAATGTGAGAAAATCAAAGAAATCGAGGTCACTTATTAACAATATCAACAGAGTTTTCAACAAAACGGTTTACGAAAATGAAATAACGGCGAAGTTTTCAACAATTTTGCACAATTGTAAGATACAGGTACGAAGGCATATATCTTGTAAATGCAAAAGCAAAGGAGAATATCGGGGAAATGATAAAGGGAATAAATAAGCAGATAATAGAGCTTAAATGTACGGACGAATATTTTGACAAGGTACTGCTGTTCGTGCGTGCGGACAGGGCGGGTACGCCCGAGAGCGTGCTTAAAAAGAGCGCGGATAACTACTGCTGCAGGATCATCGGCGGCGGTCGGCGGGTAACACGGCTGAAAGGGAAAATTATCGCGGCGAGTATTGTGATAGGGATATGCGCGGCGGCTGCCGCTTATATTTTGGTCAGTCTGATTTAAAAAAACACTTTACATTTGCGCTTTTTTGTGGTATAATTTATTAAAATGACTTAGTATACCTTTTTTCACCTTGCTTTGGGAGTTGTATTATGGATAAAAATGACAGGCATGATAAGTATGATAAAAAAGACAGGCATGATGCCGATGACCGCGGCAGATATCGTAAGGACGCGGAGGATAACGACCTGATATACGGCAGAAATGCTGTCGCCGAGGCTATCAAGGCTGACAGACCTATAGATTCCGTACTGGTAAATAAAAACGCGGGCGGCTCGATAAAGCATATCTGCGCACTTGCCGCTCAGAAGGGTATACCTGTTAAACAGGTAGATGAGCGCAAGCTCGATTCGCTTTGCTTCGGTCAGTCACATCAGGGCTGCGCGGCTTATACCGCCTGCGCGGAATATTTTACCGTTGAGGATATACTTAAAGACGCTGAAAATAAGGGCGAACCGCCCTTTATCATCATTTGTGACGAGATAGAAGACCCTCATAACCTCGGCGCGATCATCCGTACCGCCGAATCCGCGGGCGCACACGGTATCATAGTACCCAAAAGACGCAGCGCGTCGCTCAATCATACCGTTTATAAGACCTCCGCAGGCGCGGCTGCATTGATAAAAACGGCGCGTGTACCCAACCTTGCGGCGGCGGTCAAAAAGCTGAAGGAAAACGGTGTGTGGATATACGGCGCGGATATGTCGGGCAGCAGTATCTATGAAACGGATATGACGGGCGCAGCCGCGCTGGTGGTCGGCTCTGAGGGCTTCGGCATGGGACGGCTGATAAAAGAAAGCTGTGACTGCCTGATAAGCCTGCCTATGCTCGGCAGGATTAATTCCCTCAACGCTTCCGTGGCGGCGGGTATCTGTATGTATGAGATAGTAAGGCAGCGCAGAGCGTTATAATGCCTCGTCAGACTTTTTTAGGGAGTGAAGGCAAAATGGAAGAAAATAAGAATAACGGGGAACTTTCCGTGGACGATATATTGAATGAATATTCCTCCCCGAACGATAAACAGGTCGAGATAGACCGCATAATCTCCGAAACGGAACATAAGGCAGCCGATCAATCGGTCGCAGAGCCTGTTGACCCGCCTGTCGGTGAGCCTGCTGCTGAAGAAATTGCAGCCGAACCGATCGAAAAGCCGGTCAGCGAGCCTGTTGAAGAAGCGATCATCAAACCTATTGAAGAACCGGTCGAAGAAACCGCCGAAGAGCCGACCGCCGAAGCGGTAAACGAAGCGGAAGAGGAACTTGCAGATACTCAAATGCCGGACAATGACGGGGAGACCGTGCATACTCAGGGGGCGGGTGCGCCTTTTACGCTCAGAACGGCGGAGGATACTGATGAGACCAAGCGCAAGACCGCCCAGAGCGAATATGAAGGACCTAAGGATAAAATAAGGGTCGCCGCGCAGATAGAACGGCTGAAAAAAACGCTGTCGGTAAGGGCGGCGGTGCTGCTGTTCGCATCTGTGTTCAGCGTTTTCATAACGGCAGCCAACGACCTTAATCTGCCGCTTGCGGCGGTGTTTGACCGCACCGTAAACCCCTCGGCATACCTGTTTACAAATACCATTCTCGGAATAATCTCGGTCGGATTCAGCTATTCGGTCATCACAATGGGCATAAAGGCTATTTTCAGCCGCAGAGCGGACAGCGACAGCGTGGCGGCGGTCAACATGATAGCGGCGATAATCGCGGGTCTTGCAACGCTTTTTGACCCCGAACCGCTCAAAACGGGCTTTTTCCACCTGTACACCTCGGCGGCAATGATAGGTATGCTTTTCAACACGCTCGGCAAGCTCAGCGTGGTAAGACGGACGCAGAGGAATTTTGAGTTTATCTCAACGGCTAAAAATATCTCGGCGGCGGAACTTATCGGCGACGACCATGCAGCCCCTTACATAACAGACGGCACGGCGGGCAGGCGAAAGGAACTTGCGGCAATGAGGATAACGGACGTTCCCGCCGATTTTATGAAAAACAGCTACTCGGCTGACCTTGCCGACAGATACGCGGAAAAAACGCTGCCCTTTGCCATGTGCGCCGCGCTTATCGTGGGGCTTATGTCAATTGCTTTTGAGAAAAATTCCGCGTCGGTCAACGATAAACTTTTCGTATTCCTTGCGTCAGTTTCGGGAACGCTGTCGATATGCACCTCCTACGCGCTGACGCTTATAGTAAACCTGCCGCTTTCAAGCGTGAGCAGACGGCTGATAGATTATTCGGGCGTTATGCTGGGCTATTCCTCGGCGGAGGATTATGCGGACGTAAATTCCATAGTGATCGACGCGGGACATCTTTTCCCGTCGGGTACGGTGGAGTTTTCAAACCTTAAAATGCTCGGCGGCATGATGATAGACGAATGTATAATATACGCGGCAAGCCTTGCAAGCGCGGGCAGGAGCGTTACACGCCCCGCGTTTTACAAAATGCTGCGCGGCGATACCGGTATGCTGCTCGACGTTGACAGGCTCGGATATGAGAACAATCAGGGCATACTCGGTATGATAAAGGGCAAACAGGCGATATTCGGCAGCCGCAGCCTTATGGAGGCGCACGG
>CANPYF010000079.1 GCA_947587925.1 uncultured Ruminococcus sp. | reverse complement strand
GGATCGCCCGCTTTCAGCTTGCGATGTTCAACAGCCGAGTTAAGATATTCTATGCTGCCGTTAAGCTCAACAGCTTCGTGTATCCTGCCCTGCCACAAAAAGCCGCAGGAACGTTTAAGCAGCCTTTCACGGTAATAACCGAACACCGCTTTGCCGCCTTTATCAAAAGCGACATTATATTTCATCATATAAATATCGGCGTTCATTTTTCCCGAATTTTTCAAAGCGTTTATCTCGTCTGCCGCCTCTTTGGACAATACGTCGTCGGCGTCGAGCCACATGATATAATCCGATGATGCTTTTGAAAAGGAATAGTTCCTTGCAGCCGCAAAATCGTCCTGCCATTCAAAGTCGAACACCTTGTCGGTATAGCGCAAAGCTATCTGTCCGGTGTTGTCCGCCGAGCCCGTATCGACTATTATTATTTCATCAACAGCGGGCGCGGCGGATAAAAGACATCTCTCAAGAACGTCCTGCTCATCACGCACTATCATGCAAAGGGATATCGTCCCCGATCTCTTATCCATTCTCTCCCCTCCTCTCGTTCATAATATGCGGCTTTGGCAGATAGGGTCACAAATAGGCGGCGAAAATGAATAAAATGTGAAATTTTTTGCCAAAGTATTTACTTAGACTGCTTTATGTGATAAAATAAATTTAGTGCTTTAATGTGCGACTAATGAAAGGGATGAAATAACAATGAAGGACAGACTTGAAGTAAAAAATCTTGAAATGCTTTACGAAGCTGTTTTGCAGCTCAAGACTATCGAGGAATGCTCCTGCTTTTTTAAAGACCTCTGCACCGTTCCCGAATTAAAAGCGCTCTCGCAGCGCTTTCAGGTGGCTAAACTGCTGACGCAGAACCATGTCTACAGCGATATAGTTGAAGAAACGGGGGCTTCCACCGCAACTATAAGCCGTGTCAACCGTTCGCTGAATTATGACGGCTGCGGCGGGTACAAGATAGTTTTTGACAGATTGAAGGACAAGGATAAATGAGCGGATATGAAGGTTTTGCAAGGTATTACGATGACCTGACCGCAAATGTAGACTATGCCCGTATCGCGGACGCGGTCGAATCGGCGGCTGTCAGATACCGCGGCAAAAAGGGCATATTGCTCGACCTTGCCTGCGGCACGGGTTCACTTTCCCGACAGCTTGCAAGGCGCGGATTTGATGTTATCGGAACAGATTGTTCAGAGCAGATGCTCAACGCCGCACTCAACCAAAAGACCGCCGACTGCCCCGATATACAATATCTTTGTCAGGATATGAGACAGCTGGATATGTTCGGCACTATAGACGTGACCGTCTGCGTTCTTGACAGCCTTAATCATCTTGACAGCATAGACGATATTCAGAAGGTATTTGAAAGAGTTTCGCTCTTTGCCGAGCCTGACGGGCTGTTTATCTTTGACGTAAATACACTGCATAAGCACCGCGACATTCTTGCCGACAATGCTTTTATTTTCGAGCTTGACGGACTTTACTGCGGCTGGCAGAATGAGTACGATAAAACGGACAGTTCGGTCATGATCTTTCTTGATTTTTTTGAAGGATCGGGGGAAAAATACACAAGATACAGCGAAAGCTTCCGCGAGATATATATCCCGCAGCAAGCCGTCCTTGCGGCTGCCGAGAAATGCTCGTTCAAGCTGATAGGCTGTTTTGGCGGCTATTCGTTTGAGCCGCTTGATGAAAACAGTGAACGCGCCGTGTATATCATGCAGAAAATTTAAGGAGATATCAACATTATGGGAAAGATCGCAAGAACAATAACAAGGGACGCTTCGGCGGTGTGCAGCGCTATCGAGGGCAGGGACATAGTATCGCGGATAGAGCAGATAAACCGCTCGTCGGCGGTCTGTACGGCAGCGCTCGGCCGGCTTGCGCTCGGCGCTTCGCTGCTCGGCTCGGAGCTTAAAGACAAGCGAGATTCGCTTACCGTAAGGATAGACGGCAGCGGTCCTATAGGCATTATGACGGCAGTTTCGGACAGCTGCGGAAACGTTAAGGCATATATGCAGCACAGCAATGTCGAACTTGACCTCAGAGCGGACGGAAAACTTGATGTCGGCGGCGCGGTAGGCAAAAGCGGAACGCTTACCGTTATAAAAGACCTCGGTCTTAAAGAACCGTATTCGGGACAGATACCGCTTGTCAGCGGCGAGATAGCCGAGGATATAATGCAATATCTTGCAACAAGTGAACAGACTGCGGGCGTATGTGCGCTCGGCGTGCTTATCGACACCGACCTGTCGGTAAAATGCGCGGGCGGGTTTATTATAAAGCTTTTGCCGTTTGCCCCCGAAGAAACGATAAGCGCGATAGAAAAAAATATCGCGGCAATGCCTTCGGTCACAAAAATGCTTTCTGACGGCATGACCGCCCAACAGATAGCAATGCTTGCCCTTGAAGGCTTAGAGCCTGAGCCGCTTGATGAATTTGAAGCCGTATATCATTGCAGCTGTTCGCGCGAAAGAACGGAAAGAATGTTGATATCGCTCGGAGCAAAGGAACTTGAAGAACTTGCAAAAGATCAGCGCACGGAGGTAAATTGCAGTTTTTGCGACAAAAAATATATATTTACCCAAGATGAGATAAAGGCACTGATAAGATCCTCGCACTGATTTTATCAGCCCACTGATAAAATCAGCGCATGAATAATTTCTACCCACCGGGAATATATTTCATATAAAAATAAGGAGCCGACATCAATAAAAATGACATCTGTTAAAAAAATTATCGCCGTTATCCTGACCGCGGTTTTGCTGCTGCTCATCTTTGCGGCGATGTTTTATTTCAAAATTATCAAATTTAATATTCCCTCGTCAGAAAAATACCCCGTCAGAGGGGTCGATGTTTCCTCCTACCAGGGTCAGATCGACTGGCAGACGCTCTCGGAAGGTCTGGATTTTGCTTTTATAAAAGCCACCGAGGGCAGCAGCTTCACTGACGAAAAATTCAGCTATAACTACCAACAGGCGCAAAAGACAGGTCTGCGCATAGGGGCTTATCATTTTTTCAGCTTTGACAGCAGCGGTAAAACTCAGGCTGAAAATTTTATCAATACCGTTGAAAAATGTGACCGTATGCTCCCGCCCGTTGTGGACGTTGAATTTTACGGCAAGTACAGAAAAGAAAAAAAGCCGCCCGAAGAGGTCACAAAGGAGCTTAAAGCGCTGCTTGACGCGCTTGAGGAGCATTACGGCAAAAAGCCGATAATCTATGCGACAGGTTCGGCATATTCGCTTTATATCGAAGAAAATTTCAGCAATTACGATATATGGATACGCGACGTTTATTTCAGACCGAACGGCGACTGGGCGTTCTGGCAGTATTCCGATACCGCAAGGCTTGACGGCTATAACGGCGAGGAAAAACACATAGATATGAATGTTTTTAACGGCACAAGAGAAGAATTTGAACGCTATTGACTGCGCATAATCCACATAATTTTATAGTAATATTTGTTCAAATCTACAAAAATGGAGATTCCCGAGAAAAACGCTTGACATTCTCTTTCAGATATTGTATAATTAGATAGTCGCTTGAAGGTTTCAGCGGACTTATAAAAGGAAGTTTAGCTCAGCTGGGAGAGCATCTGCCTTACAAGCAGAGGGTCATAGGTTCGAGCCCTATAACTTCCATTCAGCAGCGGAGATAGATCATCTCCGCGAATTATTCTCTTTAACTTTTAGCTGAATTATTTGGCCGGGTAGTTCAGTTGGTTAGAACGCCAGCCTGTCACGCTGGAGGTCGTGGGTTCGAGCCCCATTCCGGTCGCTGTGCAACGCTCCTGTAGCTCAGTAGGTAGAGCAGGGGACTGAAAATCCCCGTGTCGATGGTTCGATTCCGTCCGGGAGCATTTTTACGATACGCTAAATAGATCGTATCATGCGGATTTAGCTCATCCGGTAGAGCGCCACCTTGCCAAGGTGGAGGTAGCGAGTTCGAGCCTCGTAATCCGCTCTTATCCGCCAAAGGCGGTTTATATAGATCCTCCCCAAAAAGGGAGGATTTTTTTTACGCTAATCAGAGCTTGTATAAAAAAGGAGCGCCCCTGCGGGGCGGGTCTTAACGCTCCCCCAACCCCTCGGAGAGGGGCTTGCCTACACCCCCAACCCCCTCTCCCGTGGGAGAGGGGGCGAGTGCGTCTTTCCTACATAGATAAATGGGGAAAACAAAAGGCTTTTACCACCAATTCCAAAAGTCAAAAAATTTTTTAAAAAAAGTGTCACTTTTTTCATTTCATATCCGACTAATATATATGAAACGTTTCAATCAGAAGTCAGAACTCAGAAGCCGGAAGAAGTAAAAGGTCAGCTGCTTCTTTATAACTTCGTTATTCCGAATTTACGGGCGAAACTCTGACATCTTACCTTTTAAAAGCGAAGCGTTCTGACTTCTAAGAGGTGTTTTCATATGAAGGACAAAGAGCTTATCGAACTGCTTAAAAAAGATCCCGAAAAAGGTCTGGCTGAGACTGTAAAACAGTACAGCGCGTATGTGATGAAGGTCGCGTATGTTTCTCTTTCGGACGTGTCCTCCCGTGAGGATATGGAAGAAGCGGTCAGCGATATTTTCCTGCTGTTTTATCAAAGCGGCGTATCCTGCGGTTTTGATATACGTTCGATACGGGGAATGCTGTCGGTTATTGCTAAACGTCACTGCATAGATCTTTTCCGCCGATATACTGTATACTCGGACGTTCGGCAGGAGATAAGTTTTGATGAGATAGAAAATACCGTTGCAGATCCACCCGATATTTCGGGCGTTTCCAATGCCCGGCTTGTTGACGCGATAAAGCGCCTTGGCAGCAGGGACGAAAATATTTTTATCAGAAAATATTATTTCGGGCAAAAAAGCAGCGATATCGCAAAGGATCTGAATATGAAGACCAATACGGTAAACAAACGGATATCCAGAGGACTTAAAAGACTGAAAAAAATTCTGGAGGAGGATATGCAATGAAAAACAGATTGAATAAGCTTTCCCAAACGCTTAACGAAGACGATATGATACCGCTGCTTGACGATCTGGAGGATTTTGGGAAAGGCGCGGAGATAACTGAGGACGAACAGCAGCGCATACTTTCCTCCGTAATGAAAAAGGCGGGATTTGAAATGAAAGATAAAACTATGGTATCTGTTAAAACAGATAATGAGGAGAAAAAGATCCGCAGCAAACAGATAACGGAGGTGTCGCGTGTAAAAATAACTGTGGTATCGGCAGCCTGCATAGTGTTAGCGCTTATCGGCGCGTTTGCCGCTTCGCTGATGCTCGGAGAGGATATAAAAACGGGCAGTCCGTCAAGCGGCGTTTCGGGCGGACCGTCAGTTCAGACGGCGCAGGATAACTCGGATAACTTGGACGAAATTCAAGCGAGCGTTGTTCCCGATGTTGTCGGAATGAATGATGAACAGGCACGCAGCGCGTTGACGCAGGCGGGATTTCTGCCTATCAGAACAGAGATATACAACGATGATGTAGAGATCGGAAAGGTGATAGAGAGCCTGCCTGCCCATGATGAAAATATCGTGTATGAACAGGGCAGCAGTGTGAGGTATTTTGTAAGCCTCGGGCATTTTTGCACCGCTGAAGAGGTCAGTCGGGAACGTGATGAAGCGCAGTTGAAATTTTCGGACGTTCTTGACCGTTATAATGAAGAAAACGGCTGTGCTCTGTCCTTTATAGTAGAAAACAGTGAAGAAATCGAGATACAGCAGTATCTAAGCAGTGCAAAGAACGAACTTGACAAGATACTTGGAATGGACGGCGATCAATTTTATCAGTACCTTTGCGGAGAACACCCTGATAACCTTATCGGAATAGATCTAAACTGTATCCTGTATGATTACGGACCTTCACTGTCTGAATACACCGTCACCGACTGGCAGTTTTCAGGTTTGCCGTATGAGCTTGGCGGATATGTAAAGGGAATAACGGACGAAAAGACGATAGAGAAGCTGGAAGCGCTGCTTGACGAGATAGATAAGATAAAGGACGAATGTGAATATGACGAAGAAGCCAACGGAGTTTCTCAGCGCGGTACGGGAATAGTAGGTTTTCAGCTGAAAGCTGACGGCAGGGTATACTGGTTCAGCGACCTGCCCGACGATACAAACGAGCAATACCAATATGCCAACATGGCAATTACTGTAGGTGACGCGCTGTATGTCGGCGATCCTGCGGATACGGTAAGCTACCGTATACCATTTGATATGTTAAAGGAAATGATAGATCTGCTTTCAAGTCAGTTTGATTACGCGTCTGCGGTCGAAATGCTTTACGATCAGAATCCCGAAATATTTGAAGGAGATATTGTGGATTACTCGAAATACATTACGGAAAAGTGAATCGGGAAAAAGGTGGTCGCATCAGCAACCACCTTTTTTCACATAAATATTAATTTTTTTAGCTTGACAAACGCCCCTCATTTGAGTTATAATAAAAAAGTTAAGGCAAAATATTAAACTCGTATCCTGAACGGAGGAAGTAGGGGAAATGGCTGAGTTGATCATTGATGCGGCAGTTGACGCTGTTGTTGATACTATAAAAATATTCCCGTTTCTTTATGTTGTATACCTTTTTATCGAATATATAGAACACGCTCATTCCGAGAAACTTTCCGCTGCGCTCAAAAAGCTCGGACCGTTCGGTCCTATCGGCGGCGCACTGCTCGGCTGCATTCCTCAATGCGGCTTTTCGGCAGCTTCGTCTAATCTTTACGCGGGCAGAATGATCTCTTTCGGTACTCTGCTTGCGGTGTTCGCCGCAACAAGTGATGAGGCTGTCCCGCTCATGTTCTCCGATCCGCAAAACGCTTCGGGCGTGTGGAAGCTTATACTTGTAAAGCTTATCATCGGCGCGGCGGCAGGCATGATAGCCGATATGGTCATTAAGCTGCTGCCGCATAAGGAAAAACAGGGTCCGCAGTTTGAGGAGCTGTGCCGCGACTGTGACTGCGAACATCATCATATCGCTTACAGTGCGCTTATCCATGCTGTAAAAATAACGATCTTTATACTTGCTGTCGAGTTTGTTCTCGGCATAGCGTTCGCGCTTGCGGGTGCGGAAACTGTTGCACGCACAATGCTGAGCGGTTCGCCGCTGCAGCCGTTTATGACGGCTTTGTTCGGCTTTATACCAAACTGCGCCGCTTCGGTCATAATAACAAGGCTCTACCTTGACGGTGCGCTGACATTCGGCTCGTGTATATCGGGCTTGTGTACAGGCGCGGGCGCGGGACTTATCGTGCTTTTTAAGGCTAACAAAAATTTAAAGGAAAATTTTGTCATAATGGCTTCGCTCTACATTGCCGCCGTTTTATCGGGACTTGCCATCGACCTGATCGCAGGTTAAAAAAGCGCGGCAGACATACGAAACGCTCTCGGAGGGTTCTCCCTTACATATCATGATACTTATTTCCGACGGATACGCTTTTGGGTCAAGATAATAAATATCCGCGTCCGCTCGGTGCGATACCGCTTCGGGTATCACGGCTGCCCCCGCTCCCGCTTCGACAAGCGCAAGCTGAAGCTGAATATCGTCAGACGATACTCTGTCGCATACCATAGCAAGCCCGCTCGGTATCTTATCTATGACTGTTCCCTCGTCAATGCCGGCAATAGTCCCGCGGGGAACGGCAAGACACAGCCGTTCGCTGAACGAGCCGACAGTTTTCAGTTCGGGTATTTTTTCTCCGCGCGAGAGTATTATGTCAAGACTGCCCGATAAAAGCTTGTCTGCAAGCGCCTGAGCGCTGTCCTCCGTTATCTGAAAGGTAATGTCGGGACGGTCTGCTATAAGCCGCGCAAGTTCGTCGGAAAAATAATTTTTGAGTATACCCCGCTGTGTACCGATCCTTATTACCTCTCCAATATGGAGTTTTTTGATCTCCTCGGACATATTCTGTTCGAGCCTGCGGAACTGTTTTGCATAATCGACAAATATTTCGCCCTCTTTCGTAAGCTCAATAGGGTTTACACTGCGGTCGAACAGCGTATACCCAAGCTTGCGCTCCGTTTTTATTATATATTGGCTCAGAGAAGGCTGTGTGACATAAAGCCGTTGCGCGGCTTTTGAAAAACTTCTAAGTTCCGCGACCGCAAGCACATATTCCATTTGCTGATCGTCCATTTTTAAAATACCCCTTTCCCCTGTAAAGTGATTTGATCCGTTTTAAATAATTGACCCGCCAAGCAGACTAAATATCAAAATGCGCCGCAGGCGCTTCTGACCTCTAATAATTATACCACAACCTATTGATTATTGCAAGTTTATGTGATATAATGTTTTTATAGGAGTTTTCTTGCAGAATAGGGAGGAAAAAATATGAAGCTTTTCAAAACATCAAGGCTTATATGCCTTATAGCTGCGGCGGCTCTCCTTTCGGGCTGTGCCAAAGCCGATAAAAATAATGACAATAATTCACAGAAAGAAGATGAGAACATGAATACTGTAACGGCAGAAGCGGAAAATGTCAAGCTTATCGGAAGAACGCATATGATAGACGATACCCTGTGGCTCGCACTTTCGGGTACGGGTATAGAATTTGAATATACCGGTACAAAACTTGACGTTACCTTAGTGGGTGATGAAGCGGCGTCTTTGAGCAAAGACCCCAACAGCTATTCGAGAGTGGGCGTATATGTTGACGGAGAAAGAGTTGCCGACCAAATGCTTGAACTGCCGCAGACCGAGTTGACAGTCTTTGAAAGTCAGCAGCCCAAGACGGTCACGGTAAAGATATTAAAGCTCAGCGAATGTGCTATGAGTACGTTCGGCATAAAGCCGCTGTCGGTAGGTGAGGGCGGAAGCGTTAAACCGACTGCGGATAAGGACTTGAAAATAGAATTTATAGGCGATTCGATAACCTGCGGTTATGGTGTTGATGATGAAGACCCCGAACATAAATTTTCAACGCAGACAGAGGACGTCACCAAGGCTTACGCATATAAGACCGCGCAGAAGCTTGACGCCGATTACAGTATGTTTTCGACCAGCGGTTACGGCATAATCACGGGATATACCGATAACGGTCAGAAGCATGAGGAACAGGCTATACCGCAGTATTATGAGTCGCTCGGCTTTTCGTATAACAATTTTGCAAAGACTGACGCTCCGCAGTCGATAGACTGGGATTTTTCAAAATTCGTACCCGACGCGGTGGTAATAAACCTCGGCACGAATGACGACAGCTATTGTCAGAACGATATTGAAAAGCAGGACGAATATTCTGCGGCTTATGTGGAATTTCTTAAAACGGTCAGAAAGGACAACCCCGACGCCGTTATAGTCTGCACAGTCGGAATAATGGGCGGAAGGATATATCCCGCACTTGCAACGGCTGTTGAAAATTATAAGAGCGAAACGGGCGATGATAATGTCTATTCGTTCAAATTCGACCAACAGCTTCAGGAGGACGGCTACGCCGCCGACTGGCACCCTACCGAAGCGACTCACGAAAAAGCGTCGGACAGGCTTGTCGAAGAACTCCAAAATCTGCTTAAATAAATGCTTAAATGAAAAGGAAGCGCAATTTTTATCATGGATAATAAGGACATAACGGCACGCTGCAAAACGCTTGTGATATTCAAGGAACTGCTTTCAGACCCTGCGGTAAGCGCGCTGCTCGGTGCGCTTGAAAATGCCGGCAGCGACCGCGGCAGAGCGGCGGAATACTATTGTGAGTTTATAGCCGAGCTTTATAAGCACGGTGAAGACCTGACAGACCATATTGTCAAGCGCGTGCTTGAAAATGAAAATATTTACATAGTAAAAAAAGGTGCGGGCGAACAGACGGGAAAATTTCTTGATGAATGTCTGCAAAATGAGCTGTACGCGCTTACGCTGCTTTCGCAGACCGACTGCCGTCAGCTGACAGAAGCAATAGGCGGGGATATCCCGCTGCCGCGTTATTGCACGCATAATGTCGATCTGCAAGCGGTATATGCGGACAGGGTCAGCAATATTGACAAATGCGGTTACGGTATTTATGCAAGAGATCATGTTTTTCTCGTGGAAAACGGCAGGCTCGTGCCTGTGGAATACCCCGACCCTATCAGCTTGGCGCAGCTTTCGGGTTATCAGCGCGAACGCGGGGAAGTTATTGAGAACACGCTTGCGCTGCTTGGCGGACGTCCTGCAAATAACGTACTGCTTTACGGCGACTGCGGCACGGGCAAATCGTCTACGGTTAAAGCAATAGCGAACGAATACGCCGGGGACGGTTTGCGCCTTATCGAACTTAAAAAGAAACAGCTCCATGAGCTGCCCGCTATCGTAAGGCAGATAACGGCAAATCCGCTGAAATTTATCATATTTATAGATGATCTCAGCTTTACGGAGGACGATGAGGATTTTGCCGCGCTCAAAGCAATACTCGAGGGCGGAGTTTCCTGCGCAAAGACGGATAACCTTTGCATTTACGCGACATCTAACCGCAGACACCTTGTCCGCGAGACTTTTTCGGCGCGTAAGGGTGATGAGATACATTTTAACGATACAATGCAGGAACTGCTTTCGCTGTCGGACAGATTCGGACTTACCGTGACCTTTGTTAAGCCTGACAAAAAGCTTTACCTTGAGGTCGTTGAGAGCCTTGCCGAGCAGTACGGCATAAAAACTCCGATAGACGAGGTCAAAAAGGGCGCGGAGACCTTTGCGCTGTCGCGGGCGGGACGTTCGCCTAGGGTGGCAAAGCAGTATATCGAATATTT
>CANPYF010000078.1 GCA_947587925.1 uncultured Ruminococcus sp. | reverse complement strand
CTTGACAACGCTTATCTTGACAAAATTATTGATACTTGGATCAATTCATAGTTTTGTAACTTGTGTAAGAGCCGTATTAATTATATACACCGCTGTTGACATATTTCGCAAAATATGGTATAATATCAGTATAACAACATCATCCCTTAAACTATTAACTGAGAATGGAATTCGGTTATATCGTTTTTATGATATAACATATCGTTTTTACGATATAATTGTGTCTGTTTTTAGTTAATAGTTTTTTTATCTCGGAAAGATCAGGAGGTATTATTATGGGTTTTAAATTATTTGTGGACGATACGCGTCCTTTTCCGAAAGGATTTGAATGTGTGCGCAGTTATGACGACTGCATAAGCTACTACAGGCTGTTCGGCGAGTTCGATTTTGTCAGTCTCGATTACAGTCTGAGCGAAGAGCATACGGGGCTGGATATACTCATATGGATGAAGGAAAACGGCAAAAAGCCGAAACATATCAACATTCACAGCAACCATATCGAGGGAATGCGACTGATGAGAGATTTCGCCGAGCAGAACTTTCCCGATGCGGTGGTGACTATGAATACGCTTTATAAGTGAAAGGGCGCAGCGCCTATGCCGACATTGACATTATAAAAAGACTTGCAAAAATATCTCGTCTGTGATATAATAGTCACAGGCGGGATATTTGTTCGCTCAAATATATTTGCAAAAGGGTGAAAACGACGTTATCATGTTTGGTTTTTTCAGAAAAAAAGAAAACGGCAGTGAACCGCCGTTAAAAAAGAAGATAAAGGATATGAAGTGCCGCCGCATAAGCTATGTGGATACCGATCTGGACGAGCTTGAAGGCGATATGCGCCAAAATGCGCAGGCTGTGCTGAAGCTTACGCCTGTTAATTATTATGCGGTCAAAAATTCCTACATCTCAGCGCTTATCTATACCTCGCAGGACTATGAGGAAAATTACATACAATTCAAACGGGTAGAAAATGAACACATTATCGGCGAAAGCGAAATATATCCGCTCGACAAGCAAACGGTATCAAAGGCGCTTGCAAAGGTGGGGATAATCATTGACCCCGATCAGTCGAAGAGGAAGTCTGACGGCGGCGAATAAACGCTTTTATCAATGCCGCAGCCGCCAAGCCGAGCAGTACCCCGAACAATGCTCCGCATAAAACATCGGTAGGATAGTGAATGTAAAAATAATTGCGCGAAAATCCTATAAGCGCGGCAACTATATAAGCGATCGTACCCAGACGTTTATCAAAGCAGAATATAGCGGTCGCGGCGGCAAACGCCGAACAGGTATGCCCCGACGGGAAAGAATAGCTTGACGGCCGGTGAACTATGGTATCTATCGAAGTATTTATCAGAAACGGTCTTGTGCGGTGAAAAATATGCTTTAGTATATTTTCATTGAAAATAAGTTCAAATATCAGCGACAGTGCGGCGGCAAAGCCCGCAGGGCGCTTTGACCTGATAAACATAAGTATCAAAGCCGCGGCTATCCATACCGCCCCGCCCTCGCCTATATAGGTAAAAAATGCCATTATGTAATTGAGCAACGCAAAATGAATATTTTGAAGTGCGTCAAGTATGGCAAAGTCAATGTTGTTTATTATATCCATAAAAAACCTCCTTTGGCGTAAATGAAGTTATCCGTTCATGTATAGATTATATCATATTATAAATCAAATTGCAATATGCTTTGAACTGATCGAACGCAAATATAAAGGTGCGCCGCTGCGCGGCGGATCTTAAAGCTCCCCAAACCCCTCGGAGAGGGGCTTCTCCTAACCCCAGAAAATATCGGCAACGCCGATTTTTCCACCCTCATTCCCTCAAGGGAAGGTGGAGAGAGCGACCCGCCTACATAGAAATAACATCTGCCAAACGGAAAAGCAGATATCTGCAAAATAAATGAGAAAGAGAAAAATTTTATGATAAAGCTTATCGCAAAATATTTGAAAAATTACAGATTTGAGGCGGTCGCCGCACCGCTCGGCAAGCTGTTTGAAGCTGTATTTGAACTTATCGTACCGATAGTTATGGCAAGGATAATAGATACGGGAATAAAAAATTCCGATACGGATTATATTGCCAAGATGTGCGCCGTGCTTGTCGTACTGGGAGTTCTCGGACTTGCTTCATCGCTTACCGCGCAGTTTTTTGCCGCAAAGGCAGCTGTGGGTCTGGGTACAGAACTCAGGCGCGACCTGTTTGCGCATATCGACCGATTTTCCTACGCGGAAATAGACAAACTCGGCGCGTCAACGCTTGTTACGCGAATGACCGTGGATATTAACACCGTTCAGGCGGGAGTAAATATGCTGCTGCGCCTGTTTATGCGCTCCCCTTTTATCGTTATAGGCGCGGTAGTTGCCGCATTGTATATATCTGTAAAAGCTACGATAATTTTCCTGCTGTTTACTCCGCTTATGGGGATAGTCATATATTGGTGTACCAAAAAAACCGTGCCGCTTTATAAAAAAATACAGCAAAAACTTGACAGTGTCACGCTGATAACGGGCGAGAATATCTCGGGCGTAAGGGTGATACGAGCCTTTTCGCGTCAGAATGACGAGCGCACACGCTTTGACAATGCCGCAGACGAACTGTGCGGCATACAGACTCAGGCAGGCAGAGCGTCCTCGCTTATGAGTCCCATGACATATGTTTTGGTAAATATCGCCATAATACTCATACTTTGGCGCGGAGGTATAGACGTAAGCGCAGGCTCGCTTACGCAGGGCGAGGTAATAGCGCTGATAAACCTTATGACGCAGATACTGCTGTCGCTTGTAAGGGTAGCCGAACTGGTCATGCACCTGAGCCGCACGCACACCTCGTCATTACGCATAGCGGAGATCTTCGGAACTCAGCCTGCCGTCAGCGACAGCGGCAACACTATGGTAAAGGAAAATCATGACGCGCCCGCAATAGAATTTAAAAACGTAAGTTTCGGCTATTTCAACGCGGAAAGGAACGCTCTGGAAAACATCAGTTTTTCGATAAAGCGCGGCGAAACGGTCGGCATTATCGGCGGAACGGGCTGCGGAAAAACTACGCTTATCGACCTTATACCGCGTTTTTATGACGCTAATTCCGGCGAGGTGCTCGTTGACGGAATAAATGTCAAGGAGTACCCGTTTGAGCAGCTGCGCGGAAAAATGGGTATAGTCGAGCAGCACGCGGTACTGTTCAGAGGAACGGTGCGCGATAATCTGAAATGGCGGAATGAAAATATCACGGAAGAACAGATGATAAAGGCGCTTAAAACCGCTCAGGCGTATGATTTTATTATGGAAAACGGCGAGGGACTTGACCGCACGGTCGGTCAGGACGGAAAGAATTTTTCGGGAGGACAGCGGCAGCGTCTTACCATAGCAAGGGCGCTCGCGGGCGATCCCGAAATAATGATACTGGACGACCCCGCGTCGGCTCTCGACCCCGCGACAGATGCCGCGCTAAGACATTCTATTGCCGCAGGCAAGGGCGATTCGACCATTGTGATAGTTTCGCAGAGAATATCCTCGATAAGGAACGCCGACAGGATAATCGTCATAGAAGACGGCAGGATAGCGGGGATAGGACCGCACAGCGAACTTTTAAAGACCTGCGGAGTATATGCACAGATCTGCGATTCGCAAATGGGAAAAGGCGGTGAGAGCGTATGAAACGATCGAGCGCGTATGTTATAAAGCCGCTGATGAAATACCTTCGTCCCTACCGTGGACTGCTGTTTGCCGCGCTGATAATGGCGGTGATAAACGCGGCGGCGGTACTCTATGCGCCTATACTGACGGGAAAAGCCATAGACCTTATGATAGACGCCGGCAACGTTGACTTTGACGGCATAAGACCGCTGCTCATAGCCTTTGCGCTTACCGCGGCGGCGGCGGCGCTGTCGCAGTATATAATGAATCTGTGTCTTAACAAGCTGACATATTCGGCTGTGAGGGATCTGCGCTGCGAAGCCTTTGCAAAGCTGACAAAGCTGCCGCTGAAATATTACGATACTCATTCAAAGGGTGATGTACTAAGCAGGCTCATATCGGATATAGAACAAATATCGGACGGACTGATAATGGGCTCGGCGCAGCTGTTTACGGGCGTTATCACGATAATAGGCACTATCGGCTTTATGCTTTCGATAAACGCAAAAATAACCCTTGCCGTGGTACTGCTCACTCCCCTTTCGCTGTTTGCGGCAAGATATATAGCCTCAAATACATTTAAATATTTTAAAAGGCAGACCGCAGTACGCGGAGAATTGACCTCTTATGTTGAGGAAATGACAGGACGGTTAAAGACCGTAAAGGCGTTCTCTTATGAAAAAAGATCTCAAAAGGACTTTGCAGAGATAAACGACCGATTCAAGGGCGTAAGCGTAAGCGCGATATTCTTTTCATCACTGACTAACCCCGTCACGCGCTTTATAAACGGACTTGTTTACGCGGCGGTGGGCGTTTTCGGCGCTTTCCTTGTTATAAAAGGAAGCTTTTCGGTGGGCGATCTTTCCTGCTTTCTGACATACGCCAACCAGTATACCAAGCCGTTCAACGAAATATCGGGAGTAATAACGGAACTTCAGGGCGCGTTTGCAAGCGCGGCGAGGACGCTTGCGCTTATTGATGAAGCGGCGGAAAGTTCAGATGAAAACGCTGATAAGCTGGAATATGTCGACGGTACTCTCAGCGCCGAAAACGTATACTTTTCTTATGAACCCGATAAGCCGCTGATAGAGGAACTTTATCTTGACGTAAGCAGCGGTCAGAGGATAGCCATAGTCGGACCTACGGGCTGTGGAAAAACAACACTGATAAATCTGCTCATGCGCTTTTATGACGTAAATTCGGGCGAGATACGCATAAGCAATAAGCCTGTCAAGGACATTACGCGCGATTCTCTGCGGTCGGCTTACGGAATGGTATTGCAGGACACATGGCTCAAAAGCGGTACTATCCGTGAAAATATAGCCTATTCAAAGCCTGATGCGGATATTGAAGAAATAAAAGCGGCGGCAGCGGCGGCGCACTGTGACAGCTTTATAAGACGGCTTGAGGACGGCTATGATACCGTTATCACGGAGGACGGCGGTATGCTCTCGGCGGGGCAAAAACAGCTGCTGTGCATAGCCCGCGCTATGCTCTCGCTCCCGCCCATGCTGATACTTGACGAAGCGACTTCATCAATAGATACCCGAACGGAACTGCTGATACAGCAGACCTTTGCCGAGATAATGAAGGGACGGACCTGCTTTATCATAGCGCACAGGCTGTCCACCATTAAAAATGCCGACCGTATCCTCGTTATGAACGCCGGAAGGGTGATAGAACAAGGCTCGCACGAAACACTTATGAAACAAAACGGTTTTTATGCGGGACTGTACCGATCGCAGTTTGAGGACAGTGATGAGAAATAATAAGCTATGCCTCACGAGTTGTTAAGAAATGTTGGCATTATATTACAGATAAAAAATTTTTAAAAAAGTGTTGAAATTTCGCGCGGGATATGTTATAATAAGTGTTGAACTAATTTTTTGGAAGGAATGTTAAGAAAAATGAGCAGATCAAAAACAAAACAGAAAAGATCCTCGGCAGTCAAAAACGTCACCGTTTTCTTTATCGTTTTTGTAATACTTGAGGTACTTATAATGTATGGTCTTTCAAAGGTTTTCAGCAATGAAGACAAGGTGATCGGCATTTTCGGATATAATTTGTTTATTATGGATTCTGACAATATGGGCGAGGTCGCCCCGAAGGATTCGCTCGTTATTGCCGATTCTACCACACCTTCTCCCGGAAATGCGGCGCTTTGCCGCAATGTCGGCAATGAGGGTACAACGGTCGCTTGGCTGCTTGAAGCAGGCTCTAAGGGCGATACCGTAGACGGTATCGTGTATACGGTCTATCAGGAAAAGGATACCGAAAAGAAATATGACATCAAGAGCGAGGACATAATCGGCGTTGCCACAAGCTATTATTCCACTGCGGGAAAAATTATAAAATTCGTTACAATGCCTGTGGGAATGGGCATATGCGCGGCAGTTCCGCTTGTTCTTATGATACTGATAGACATTATAATCGCAGTATCGCGCAGACCTGTCAGAGATGACGATTATTATGATGATGAAGAGGACGATTACAGAAACAGCACGGATAACGTTACGCTCGACGACTTCCTTTACGGCGGAGAAAACGACAGCGTTTATTCCGCTGCAAAGCCGAAAAGCAGCTATGAAGAAGAATTTGGCGCTGTAAAAACTCCCGCTCCCGCTTATGAGGATAAGGCGGAGGATCGCGCAGAGCCTGCCGAAGAGATGCCCGCGCCCCAACCTGCTGTGCCGCAAACAAACTTTTTTGCCGAGCCTGCGCCCGAAGAAGCCGAACAAGTTCCGAACGAGTATCGGGAGAATATCCAAGAGGCTGAGACGGAGCAGACGGCTGACGAGCCTATGGAGCAGCAGACCGCCGAGCAAACGGCTGAGGAGCAGAAGATACCCGAAATGTCGGGAGCAGCCGCTGATACTGCCGCAGCAAAAAGACCTGCACAGAGTCATGCGCCCGCACAAAATCAAGTGCGGAAAAAACGTCCGCCGCAGCGTGCTCCGAGACCTATCCCCTCGGCTTCACGCCGCAATGCGAATGAAACGCTCGAGCAGCTTATGAAGCTTATGGAAGAAGAGCAGAAAAAACTCAGATCCGAAACAGACGATAACAATTAATGCCGATCCGAACGGATACGAAAAAATTATAACATTATGAACTTGCTGCCCTCTCTCGCCTGAAAGCGGGGGAGGGCATGGTTTTAGACCCTTAAATATGACCCTGTACCAAGTAATTTGTTACAAAAGGGTTAAAAAGGTTGACAAACTGATTAAAATAGATTATAATAAGTACAACAACATATATCAGCAAACCAATATGACCCTGCTCTCGCGGAAAATGAAAGGAGAAACACTGATGTTAAAAAAAGCGGTCGGAATGATCGCCGCTATGGCGCTGGCAGCTCAATGCGCTGTCAATACTGCGGCTCTGCCAAAGGCATATGCGGCTGACAACGGACAGATCACTAATATAACACCTTATGATATTGACTTTAATGAAACGGTTTCGGAGGAGGACGCCGCTTACGCAAAAAGCGTTGCTCTTCAGACCGACGACCCCGAATACGGACGTTTTGCCGATATGTCTGATGAAATGTCGGGCAGCACAAGCTTTATCAGCGTAGGAAAGGAAGCGGGCGGAGGTCCTGTGACTATCGGCTACACCGCCGACCAGCTTATCCATTCTTCAAAATTTGACGGAATGGAAAGATCATGGGGCATTGACGTATCGTATTTTCAGTATGACATAGACTGGAAAAAGGTAAAAGCAGACGGCGTTGATTTTGCAATAATAAGAGTCGGCTACCGCGGCTACGGCACGGGCGGTCAGCTTGTACTCGACTATAAATTCAAAGAAAATATGGACGAAGCGATAGCTGCGGGACTTGATGTCGGAGTTTATTTCTATACTCAGGCAATAAACGAAAAGGAGGCCCGCGAAGAAGCTGATTTCGTATATAAATACATAAAGGGTTACGATCTCGATCTTCCCGTATATTTTGATATCGAATCGGTCGATTACGACACAGGCAGACTTGACAGCGCAGGTCTGACCAAGGCGCAGAAAACCGCCCTGTGCGAAGCCTTCTGCGAAAGAATGATGAGCTACGGATATGATGCGGGCGTTTATTCAAACCCCACATGGCTCAACAATTACATAAACGGTCCTGCGCTCGGAAAGAAATATCCTATCTGGCTTGCAAATTATAATATATATGCTACATATTATGACAAATATCATATATGGCAGTATTCAAGCACAGGAAAGGTAGACGGTATAGGCACTAACGTTGACATGAACGTGTGGTATCATGATGAGGAGGAGGAAGCTCCGCCGCAGAAATTCGGAGAGATAACAAATCTTGATCTTACCACAAACGGCAGTACGGGCACACTTACATGGGATCCTGTCAAGGGTGCTGACAGATATGAGGTATACAGATACGACCCATCTGCTGACAAATACACAAAACTTATAAACACCACAAGAGAACGCGCAGCGCTTTCTCTTCTCAAAGGAAATTACGGCTATTGCGTCCGCGCACGCAGAACAGTCGGTCAGACGGTCGAATACGGCGATTATTCCGAAAAGATATTTGTATCGTCTGAAAGCGTTTACGGTCTTTCGGCAAAGTCAAACGGAAGCTCCGCAGCTATCTCATGGCACAAGGATAACAGTGCAAGCGGATATGAGGTAAGCTGTGCTGTCGGAGATACGGGTACGTTCTCGGTAGTCGGAGAAACGACCGGCACCACATACAACTACAGCGGACTTGTGACAGGAAATAAATATATATTCAGGGTAAGACCTTATTACGTTACAGGCAGCGTTAAAAGATACGGAAATTATTCCCAGACTATCACTGTTACCGCCGATCTGATGAAAATGGAAACCCCTGCGGCTTCAATGATCGACTCGGATTCAATAATGGTAAGCTGGAACGCTGCCGCAGGCGCTGACGGTTATCAGGCAGCTGTTTACGATCCTTCAAGCAAAAGCTATGAGGTAAAGGCAACGGTCAGCAAAAACGCGGTGTCTGCGACGATAAACGGACTTGCGGGCGCAACTGAACATCAGATAGCCGTAAGGTGCTATTCGGACGGATCGGACGGAAGAAAATACGGAGAATACTCCGCCGCGGTAAAATGCTGCACTCCTCCCGCCGTACCGTCGGGACTTTATGCTACGGCAGATCCCAATAAGGTAACTCTTAAATGGAATACCGTAAGCGGTGCGAACAGCTATACGGTATACGAAAAGAAAAACGGCTCTTACACAAAGTTGCAGACAACGACCTCGGCAAGCTGCTCGATAAACAGCAAGCCCGACGGCAGCGACAGAACATACGCCGTTGAAGCAAGTGCAATTGTCGGCGGAAAAACGCTGACGAGCGGCCGCAGCGGCGACTGCACCATAGACAAGACAGTTCCGGACGTTCCCGCATTTTCCTCATATAATGCGGCAAACGGTTCGATAACCCTTAACTGGAATGCCGTAAGCGGCGCTTCGGGATACAGAATATACAAATATGATGAAAATAAAAAGACCTATGTATCCATAAAAACTCTCAACGGCGGCAATATCACATCATATACCGTCAATGGTCTTGAAAACGGAAAATTCTATAAATTCAAAATAAAGGTTTTCAGAAGACAAGCATCGGGAATACTCTGGACAAGCGCGTCGAGCGCATATAACACATATGTTGGAGAAAAGATCGCACCTGCCGCGCCTTCGTTCAGCGGATTTTCAAGCACAAGCGAAGAAATAACGCTGCGCTGGACTAAAGTTGCGAACGCTTCGGGCTACAGGCTTTACAAATACGACAGCGCGGCAAAGACCTTCAAATCGGTAAAGACCTTAAACGGAGCAGGCACAACAAGCTATACGCTTACCAATTCAAGCGGCGGACGGTTTAAGGTAAAGGCTTATACCAGATACGGCAGCGAGGTCGTATGGGGCAAGGCTTCGGCAGAGATGAGAACTTCCTCTTCCATATCCTCAACGGCAATGTCGATACCCGAATTTATTTCCGCTGTACCCGGATACGGTTCTGTAACTCTTAAATGGACCGCTGTTTCGGGCGCTGACGGATACAGACTTTACAAATATGACGACACGGCAAAGACCTACAAATCGGTCAAAACGCTTAACGGCGGAGCGGCAACGGCATACACCGTCCTCGGACTTGACAGCAAGACCTGCAAATTCAAGGTCAAGGCTTACAAACGCAGCAACGGAGAATTGATCTGGAGCAAGGCGTCAGCCGTTTTTGAAGCGGCAGCAAAATAATTTCAGCGAACAGCTGATAAACAGCATAAGATCAGCGGCGGACACTGCAAAATGTCCGCCGCTTTTTTTAGTTTGTATCTCCCTCATCAACAACATTTCCGTCAATATCCCAAGTAATACTCTCGCCGCTCTCAAACGTCCTCGTCATGTAACCGTCATTTTGATCCCAAGAGCCGCCTTTATCATCGTATTGGAAAATAATATATTCTCTGACATAATCGGGCAGCTCCCCGCTTTCAAGCGGCACATCAAAGCCATAATACTCCATCGAATCGACATTATCGAGATCTGTATCCTTAAAATCGCTTTGAGGATAGATCATAAGATTTTCCACTATCTCCCCCTGCTTATCGTTGCTTTTGCTAAGCCTCAGCAACGGTATTTTATGACTGATAACGGCTTTCCCGTTTTCTGCGCAGCATTCGGTCATACCCCTGCCCTCTGCGAAGGTCTTGAGCGGAGTCTTGTAATAGATAAAGAATCCTTTTAATTCATCGTCCGTGATGTAGGGCAGCGAATTGATCTCGCTGTCGTCTGTAAAATCATAGTAATAAGCGCAAAGCACGTCAAGGCTTTCGGCTTTTGCAGTCTTCAGCGGATAGTCCGTAAGAAAATACAGTGAACCTCCGATAACAGCCGCAGCAGCGGCGGTTATCAATGCGCCCTTTACCGCGCCCTTACGCATAATTTTTTTAAGCCTTTTGCCAAAGTCCTTTGGAGCATTATGGGACAGCTCCGCAGGCAGCGCAGCGCAAAGCCGCTCATATTCCCTCTCGCACTGCTGACAGTCTTTAAGATGCTCTTCAACGGCTCTTGCCGTTTCCGAACTTACCGTTTTATCGTGATAGAGCGGCAGCAGATCCTGCACTATCCCGCAGCTGAGAGCCCTATTTTCATTACCGTTCATATATATCCTTCCTTTCCCATTTTATCAACGATCTCAACCTTCGCGCGATGATATGTCACCCGCGCCCAGCTTTCCGTTTTGCCGAAAATATCCGCAATGTCCTTAAAACTCAGCTGACCGAACACCCTCAGAGAAAATACCTCCTTATACGGATCGTTAAGAGTATGCAGTATCCTATGGATACACATTGCGCTGTCGCGG
>CANPYF010000077.1 GCA_947587925.1 uncultured Ruminococcus sp. | reverse complement strand
CAAGCGCGTTTCAGCGCCCGCGCAAAAGCAGCAGCCTAAGGTCAAACGTCCGTCAGACGTAAAGCGCAGTCCCCCGAAGCCTGTTACCGAAGAATATGACGGTTATTGGCAGGAGGAAACTCCCGAACAGATCGAGAAGCGGAAAAAAAGACGGCGGCTTATGCGCAAATTTATGATCGCAACGATCGTAATTTGTCTTACGCTCACGCTTTTTGACATAGCTTTTTTCTTCTACCGCGGACAGATCTGGTTCAACGAACCGAGAAAGCGCGATTATCCCGTGCGCGGAGCAGTGATAGACCAGTCGCTCGGCGAGGTGGACTGGAAAATAATGTCGCGCCAGACTATAAGCTTTGCGTATATCAGGGCAACGCGCGGCAGCAGCGGCAAAGATGAACAGTATGACGATAACAGAAAGGGTATAAACCATACCGATCTGCTGTCGGGATTTTATCATGAATTTGTCTTTGGCGCGGACGGCGAAAAACAGGCGGAGAATTTTATAGAACAGTGCGGAGATATGAGCGGCAGGCTTCGCCCTATGGTAAAGCTTACCCGCTACGGCATATATAAGCTTAAAATGAAAAATGCGGGTGATGTTCAGCGTGAACTTGAACAATTCCTCGATGCCGTTGAGGAAGAATACGGCAGAAGATGTGTTATCATGTGCGACAGCTCCTGTTACAAAAAATATATCAAGGGCGATTTTGACGATTATACGCTGTGGATAATAGATCATTTCGGCAAGCCCGACGAGGATCTCGATTGGGCAATGTGGGAATTTAATCCGCGCGTCCGTTCGCTCGGTTATGAGAATAATAAAAAGTATTTTTCCATGACCGTTTACAGACAGGATAAGGATATAGATAATTTTAAAAAATATCTGCTTATGGATTAAAAAAATGGCAGTCTCGGAGCATTTCCAAGACTGCCTTCTTTAGTATATTTTTAATCGTTTGGAACATGGGGCTGTGATCTCGCGGGCGCTTTTATCAGCGAACTGTCGGCAGTTTTTTCAAGCTTTTTAAAGGTATAGACCACAGGGGCGCTGTAAAAATCAGTTTGCATTGCTATCGGCTTGCCGTCCTTGAAATATACCTTATAAAGGTGAACATTGTTAGTCCATTCCTCGCATTGATATTTTACGCCGTCTATGGTCGCATAATAAGCGTCAACAAAGCTAAGGTTATCCATATTCGGATCAAACGGGGCGGGTATTGTACATTTATAATATTCATTTGCCGGGTAGGAGGTGTAGCTTTCGCCGCTGTCCCACGATGAATATGCCGTGCCGTCAACCACTATCTCCTCGATAAAATACGGGTCGTTGTCGCTGTAAATATCAAGATAGCTGTATATGTAATAATTTTTTCCGTCATCGGTATATATTTCGTGTTCGGTGCGTTCTTCCCCGACCATAAAGGCTTCGTATGAAAATTCTCTGTGCGATCTGAAATAATCATGCCAGTCGGAAACAAGGTGCGCGTTATCTATCTTCTCGCCCTTTTCAACTCCGCCCGAAATATCGAACAGATCGTTTTCGTCCATATATTTTTGCGCCTGCTCGGGCATATCGCCAAACGTGTTGTTGTCCCCCGCCTGAGCTTTAGCCTGCTCTATGATCTGCTCTATAGTTTCCTTATCGGGTGCGGATAACGAACAAAATATCAGTGCCGTGCCGTTCCACTCAGCGAAAATCTCCCCTTTACTGTCAAACAGAAAATACGATTTATGACCGGTATCGGTATCTTTAAAGACCTCGCAGGTGTATTTATTTCCGTCTGCGGACACATCAAAGCCTTTGCAATAGTCAAAGCTGTTGGCGGCTGTTTGGAGCATAATTGAAATGAAGTTATCGGGATAGCTTATTTCTTCCACACTGCACCACTTTCCGTCGATCTTTTCATAAGAATACGTCATGGAATATTCATTTAAGAAAAGAAATTCATTGACCTCATCTTCTTTGTCAGCACCTTCGCCGTCAAGCGTTATGTCCGAGGAGCGGATATAGCAGGCATATCCGTTGTTTGATGAAATAGCATTAACTGTCCGGCATACCGAGCGGGCGGTTTTTGACAGATAGATCTCCGTATTTTCGCTTACGTCCGAAACGGATAATTTTAGGACAGCCTTATTAAGCAGTTCGCCGTCCGTGTCTGCTTGGGATATTTCAAAGGAGCTTGTATCGAGCAGTACGCTGACAGCCGCATATGTGTTTATATCTTCCGCAAGATCGTCCGCCGTGCTTTTATCAGGCTGAAAAAATTCGGCTGCGCCGTCTTCAGACAGCCATGCAAAGCTTGCGTCAAAACCTGTTTCATAACAGCCGAGGACAAGTCTTTTGCCGCTGCTGTCGATAAAGCAGACCGAATCAGCGAAATCAAGGTCTGACGGAGCGTATGCCTTTGCCGAATTCTGATAAGCTGTCAAAGCTTCCGAATAAAGCATGGCTGCCGTATCAGCAGTCAGACTGCATTTTATATCCTCCGCCTTTGGTGAAAAAGCGTCATTGTGCAGAATAAACGACGCGCCCGCGACCTCCTCCGTTTCGGGCAGCACAAGCGTGCTTTGCTCCTTAGTTTCAGAAGAAGTATCGCTGTCGGTCAGAGAGCTGCTTTCAGCTGCCGTATCGGGCACGCTTTCAGCCGCCGATGAGTCATTTTTAGTTACTGACGAGGTTTCTTCGTTAATGCCTGCGGCATTTGCACAGCCGCTCATCAACAATGCCAAAGCGCATATCAAGGCGAGCTTTTTTGAAGCTTTCATGTCCGTCTCCTTTCAAGCTTTTATCGTTATCGGGCGGTTTTATCCGTATCTTTTTATAGTCTATCCTGCCGTATCATATCCTCGCGACACCCGAACTCCTTGCCGCCTGAGCCACTGCCGCTGCAACAGCGGAAGCTACGCTTCTGTCCAGTGCGGAGGGGATTATGCAGTCGGCTGAAAGCTCTTCGGGCTTTATATGGTCGGCGATAGCCTTTGCAGCCGCTATTTTCATTGTGTCGTTTATGTCGCTTGCTCTGACGTCAAGCGCACCTCTGAATATTCCGGGGAAGGCAAGCACGTTGTTTATCTGATTCGGAAAATCGCTTCTTCCAGTGCCTACGACCGCCGCGCCTGCCGCCTTGGCAATGTCGGGCATGATCTCGGGAGTAGGATTAGCCATAGCGAATATGATCGGGTCTTTCGCCATGCTTTTTACCATTTCCTCGCTCACGCAGTTTGGAGCGGAAACGCCGATAAATACGTCCGCGCCCTTGATAACGTCTGACAGCGAGCCTTTTCTTTTCTGCTGATTGGTTATTTTAGCCATTTCCTCTTTTTCGGGATTAAGACCCTCTCTGCCCTCGTATATCGCGCCCTTTCTGTCGCAAAGCACAACATCGTTAAGTCCGAGCGCGATCAGAAGTTTGATGATAGCTATGCCTGCCGCACCCGCGCCGCTTGTAACGACTCTTATGCTGTCAAGACTTTTTCCCGTAAGCTTCAGCGCGTTCATCATTGCCGCAAGGGTAACTACCGCCGTTCCGTGCTGATCGTCATGGAAGATAGGGATATCGCAGATCTCCTTTAAGCGTCTTTCTATCTCAAAGCAGCGCGGAGCGGATATATCCTCAAGATTTATTCCGCCGAACGAGCCTGCGATAAGGCTGACGGTCTTTACTATATCGTCGACTTCTTTTGAGCGTATGCAAAGCGGGACGGCGTCAACGTTGCCAAACGCTTTGAACAGCGCACATTTTCCCTCCATAACAGGCATTCCCGCCTCGGGACCTATATCTCCGAGACCGAGTACGGCTGTTCCGTCTGTTATTACGGCAACAAGATCCGAGCGGCGTGTCAGTTCATAGCTTTTATTTATATCCTTTTGGATCTCCAGACACGGCTGCGCTACTCCGGGAGTGTATGCAAGCGAAAGATCGTCCCGCGTTTCAAGCGGCACACGGGTCGTAACTTCGATCTTTCCTTTCCATTTTTCATGTAATTTCAGTGATTCTTTTGCATAATCCATTTTTCAGATTTCCTTTCGTCATTTATTTAGCGGCATAAAATGCCTTTAAGGTATTTATATTATATCACATATCTTACCTTCTGTCAAACTCTGTATCAAAAAAAGATCTCCGCACAATAACGGCGGAGATCAAAGCTTACTATATGTTTAGATCATAGTATCATTTTTCATTTCTTTTTTTGACCGTCATAACAGCTGCAAACAAGATCGCTACTGCGGCTGTGCAGGCTGCGGGCGTTCCCGTTGCAGGGTTATCTGTGGCGGCTGCTGCCGCTTTTGAAGAAGCGGTATTAGCGGACGAGCCTGTTGATGAAGCCGAGGAGGTATTGCTGCTCGCTGACGAGCTTGCATTGCTTTGCGTTGATGAAGAGCCGCTTTCCGATGATGTATCGGGGCTTGTCTGCGCACGCGAGATAACTACCTCAACAGTTCTGTTTGTGTAATTTCTGTCCGAGTAAACGGCTTTTGCGGTAACAGAACCGCTTGCGGGTATGTCATACTTTTCGCTCCAACTCCAGCCGTCTGCAAGCGGTATATCGTCAGTCGATCCTACCGAATCGTCTACCGTCATATTAGTTTCGGGCGCATTGGGCGGAACGGGGTTGCGGCTGATGTTTATATCTATTCTCGAGAATGCCGCAAGGCTGTCATCGGTCGCGGGGCTGTATACCGTTACGACTGCATTTCCCGTACCTGTTATTGTTACAAGACCGGTTTCGTCTATGGAAATTATCGACGAAGAAGTAGAATACTGTAAATCTGCTCCGCTTGATGATACAGCGTCAAGCTGTATAGGTCCTTCACCGTATAAAACATCATATTCGGTAGTCGCCGTTATTGAAGCAGGCTCTTTATAGCCGTTAGCGACTACTTTTTCAAGATCGCCTTTAAGCGCGGTATCGGTAAGCTTTTGTTCATATCTGTTATATATAACATTATCCTGCTCATTTGCGCTCCAAGGAGTATCCCACAGAACAGGGCAGATACCTCTTGAATACATAGCGTCGCAAACGGCGGTCAGGTATTCGTGCGCGCTTGTCGGGTCTTTTTCGGAGATCGCCGAACCGTAACCGCATTCGCCCATAATTACAGGTATGCCTTTATCTATGAAATTTGTCTTTACTTTATCCATATTATCGTTGAGCAGCTTATAGTCGTTAGCACTGCCCCAGCTTTTGCCGCTGCCGTGGGTATAATTGAACGGGTCGTAATAATGCAGCGAAAGAGCGCATCTGTTGGCAGGGTCTGTCGGCATTTTGAACAGCGGGTCTGATGTCAGATCAATATTAGTATTAAATCCTGCGATGAGAAGATGCCTGTTTGCGTTATTTCCGCCGGAGGCTCTTACAATATCAACAAAGGTCTGATTTATCCTGTTGCCGAGGTCATACGATTTTTCTTTAAGTTCGCCCTCGGTGCCGCTGTACTGGTTCCAAAGACCTGCGTCTGACCATACGCCAAGTTCTTCGTTGAGCGATTCAAACATAAGATGTTCGTCAAAATCCTTAAAGGCTTCTGACAGCTGAGTCCATACAGAGCTGTATTTTTTCAATCCTTCTTCTTCATTCAAAGGAATGTTGTTGAGCCAGCCGCCGTCCCAGTGAATGTTGACGATAACGTAAAGATCCGCGTCGACCGCCCATTGAGTTACTTCCTTTACGCGGTCTATGTATGCCTTATCAATGGTGTAGTCTTCCGCCATCATATTCGACCATGCAACGGGTATTCTCAATACTCCGAAGCCCTCTTCCTTATATCCCTTTATCATGTCTTCGGTGATAACGGGACTGCCCCAGAGAGTTTCATATCTTTCTACAGTATCATATTTTCTGCCCGTGTCGCACGATTCAAACGTGTTTCCGAGATTGATGCCGATACCCATATCCCTTACAAATTCCTGCGTAGTCATATCGGCAGGGGACTTTGCTTCATCTGCAAAAGCAGGGAATGCTCCGACTGTGCCTGCGGCAAGTGCGCCTGCCGCGAGCAGCGAGGTGATTTTTTTAAGTGAACTCATTTTTATGCTCCTTATAAAATTTATACGAACTATAACGTTATACGAACTATAACGGCATTTCGCCGAATCGTTTAAAATAATTATATCACACCTTTTAACGTTTGTCAATATAATTATACATAAAAAACAGAGAAAGTATAACATCTTGACCGCTCGAACAAATCTCCACCGTCTGAACCATAGGTTCAGACCCTGAGCTTTGCTCAGACCTCTTACCTCTTAAAAGCGAAAAATTGAATTCTGCATAAATTTCTCTCAAACCGCTTGCAATCGACAGCAAAATGTAGTATAATTATATAAATGGTATTCTTAATATAAGGAAAGGAAGAAGAAAAAATGACGTTTCGCGTTGAACTGAAAAAGGTCGTTGATGATTCGTATGATCTTGAAATAGGAAGATCGCTTGCCGATAAATGCGTACTTGATATAAAAAACGGTGTTATTTTTCAGGGCATAAGGAGGATAGCCGTTGTTACCGATTCAAACGTGCATGATCTTTATGCGCGGCAAATAGCCGATAAACTTAAAGCCGCGGGCTTTGAAGTACATATGATAACGATACCTGCGGGTGAGGAGAGCAAGACCCGACAGATGAAGGAATATGTCGAGGATTCTATGCTTCAGGCAGGTCTAAGGCGCGACTGCGCCGTGCTTGCGGTCGGCGGAGGTGTCGTCACCGATCTGGCAGGATTTACCGCGGGAACGTTCGGCAGGGGAGTGCCCTTTGCAAATTATGCGACTACGCTCCTTGCGGCGGCAGATGCCTCTGTTGGCGGCAAGACCGCTGTGGATACCCCTCTTGCGACCAATCTTATAGGAATGTTCAATCAGCCCAAAAAGGTCTATATAGACATCGACTGCTGGAAAACGCTCGACCAAAGACAGCTGAGCAGCGGACTTGCCGAAACGATAAAGCACGGCTGTCTTGGCGACAAAGAACTGTTCGATTTTCTTGAAAAAAATATCGAAGGGATATTTGAGGGCGATCCGCAGGCTTGCCAATATATCGCGGAGCATAACTGCGCGGTCAAGTACGATATCGTTATACGAGATGAGCGCGAAGCGTCGCTTCGTGAGGTGCTCAATCTCGGACACACAGTCGGCAGGGCTATAGAAACGCTCAGCGGTTATCGCCTGCTTCACGGCGAAGCTGTAGCTATCGGCATGGCGGCGCAGGTCAGACTCGGAAATAAACTCGGATATATAAGCGAAAATAATATGAACAGGGTAATATCACTTTACAAAGCCGCACGGCTTCCCGTTGATATACCCGATTATGTTGACGCCGACGAGCTTGTAAAAAAGCTTTATACCGACAAAAAGGTAAAAAACGGCAGGCTCAGATTTGTATTCCAGAACGAGATAGGCAGCGTTGTAGAGTTTGAAAACGGAAAATACAGCCGTGATATAGAGGAATCTCAGATCGCGGAGATATTAAAGCAGATGAAGGGAAAGGACTGAACATAAGCAAATGGATATAAAGCTTACACCTGCGAAACTTAAAGGACGGGTGAACATTCCGCCGTCAAAAAGCCAGCTTCACAGACTTCTTATCGCGGCTGCGCTTGCGCAGGGAACTTCAAAAATTTCAAATGTATATATGTCAAAGGACATTTCCGCTACCGTAAAAGCGCTCGAAGCGCTCGGCGCGGATATTTCGCAGCAGGGCGATACCCTTACGGTAAAGGGTATAACACAGCCGCCCGAAAAAGCGGTGATCGACTGCTGCGAATCAGGTTCAACTCTGCGTTTCCTTATACCCGTTGCCTGTGCGCTCGGCGTTGAAGCGAAATTTTTAGGAAGCGCAAAACTTCCGCAGCGTCCCATAACCCCGTATCTGGAAGAACTTCCCAAGCACGGTATAACATTTGATTATCACAATACCATGCCGTTTACGGTCAGCGGCAAACTTTCGCCCGGCGAATTTTACATAGACGGCGGTATATCTTCGCAGTTTATCACGGGACTGCTGTTTGCCCTGCCGCTGCTTGACGGCGACAGCGAAATAATCCTTACCTCAAAACTTGAATCGCGTCCTTATATAGATATAACGGCAGACTGCCTGCGCCGATTCGGCTGCACGGTAAAAGAGACCGACCGAGGTTATTTTATAAAAGGCGGTCAGCATTTTACTTCTTCGGATCAGACTGCTGAGGGCGATTATTCACAGGCAGCCTTTTTCATAGCCGCAAACGCTTTGGGTTCTGATATAGAGCTTGTCGGGCTTAATGAAGGCTCTTTTCAAGGCGATAAAAGGATCGTTGAGATATGCCGCGGTTTAACCCGCTCGGACGGACGGCTCAGTCCTTTTGAGATAGACTGTTCGGACATTCCCGACCTTGTACCCATTCTTTCGGTACTCGGCTGCTTTTGCAGCGGTATTTCCCGCATAACCAACGCCGCGCGTTTAAGGATAAAAGAAAGCGACAGGCTCGCGGTAACGGCTGAGATATTGAATCAGCTTGGCGGAAAGGTCAAAGAACTTGAGGACGGGCTGGTGATAGAAGGGGTAGGCAGACTGCACGGCGGTGAGATCGACGGACATTCCGATCACCGCATACCCATGTCAGCCGCCATAGCTTCGACCTGCTGTGAACAGCCTGTGATAATAAGAGGCGCGGAGTGCGTTTCAAAATCCTATCCCGACTTTTTTGAGGTCTTTTGCTCGCTCGGAGGGACGGCAGAGGAAATTTGACCATTTGTGAACAAAATGGGATAAGATGTAAAATCTTTTTGCAAAGCTTAAAAAGCGTTGAAATAAAGAAAAAAATAGTGTATAATATAAATGGTCGTTCGTCAGCCGAACGGTCCGAACCTATCAAAAGCGCAGGAGGTCTTTAAAATAATGTAAGGCTCACCGCGCGTCAGGAGGAATATGCCAATGTCATCAACATGGAAAAATAATATATCGTTTTCTGTATTCGGAGAAAGCCACGGTCCTGCAATAGGCGTTGTAATAGATAACCTTCCCGCAGGCGAATCAATAGATATGGACAAGCTTTTGCAGTTTATGGCAAGACGCGCTCCCAAAAAGGACGCCACCTCCACACAGCGGCGCGAAAAGGATATGCCGCAGATCATGTCGGGATTTTTAAACGGCAAGACTACCGGTACTCCGCTTTGCGCACTGATCTCAAATACCGATCAGCATTCGCAGGATTATATGCGTTCCAAGCTCGATACGCTTGTTCGCCCCGGTCATGCCGATTACACGGGAGCACTCAGATACGGCGGATTTAATGATGTACGCGGCGGCGGACATTTTTCGGGCAGATTGACCGCACCCCTTTGTTTTGCGGGCGCGGTCGCCGCGCAGATACTTGAAAAACGCGGCATATATGTCGGAGCGCATATCGCCGAGATACATAAAATTAAAGACGACAGCTTTGATTCGCTCGTAACAACGCGCGAAGATATAATAGCTGTACGCGAAAAAAATTTCCCCGTGCTGAATGATGAAAAGGGCAAGCGTATGAAGCGGGATATAGAAAAAGCGAGAATGGCTTGCGACAGCGTCGGAGGAGTCGTTGAATGTATTGCCATAAACGTTCCCGCTGGCATAGGCTCTCCGATATTTGACGGACTTGAAAATTCCATAGCGCAGCTTGTTTTCGGAATACCCGCTGTAAAGGGTCTGGAATTCGGAGCGGGCTTTAACGCTTCCAAAATGCTCGGCAGCGAAAATAATGACGAATTTTATGTTGACGATAAAGGCAGAGTCGTTACAAGGAGCAATTTCGCGGGCGGCATACTCGGCGGGATATCAAACGGTATGCCCATAACGCTCAGGGCGGCTTTCAAGCCTACCCCCTCCATAGCAAGACCGCAGCAGACGGTAGATATCAAAAATCTCACGAATGAAACGATAGAGATAAAGGGCAGACACGACCCCTGCGTAGTTCCGCGCGCTGTGCCGTGCGTTGAAGCGGCGGTCAATATCGCGCTGTTGGATCATATGACAAAATATCCCAATTTTTGATAAAAGAGGTTTGAACGTATATGTTCGCTTATCCCGATATAAATCCTGAGGTGTTCAATCCGAAGGAGGTATATGAGGCTAAATTGCTTATCGCTTATTTTCTTAATCAGATAAAACGTCCCTGCACTCCGTCACAGCTGCTTGAAATAGCCACGGGAGAGGGAATAATCGACTATTTTCTCTATACTCAGGCAGTAAAGGAAATGCTTGACAGCGGCACGCTGATCTGCGAAGAAAAGGAAGGCGTAGAGCAATATATCCTCAGCAAGGCGGGCGCAGACGGCGCGGAAAGTTTTAAAAATCTTGTACCCAGAAGCGTAAGGGACAGAATATTGGCTTGCGGTCTGCGGCTGTTTGCAAAACTTAAAAACGAAAGCAGCGTAAAGGCTGGAATAGAGGAATGCAAAGAAGGCTGCATGGTAAAATGCTCCGTTGAGGATAACGGCATAGAGCTTATGGAGTTAAAGCTTTTTGCGCCTGACAGAGAACAGGCAGAGCATATAAAAAAGCGCATGACTGCCGATACGGCTGAACTTTACAGCAGGATAATGGATTATGCGCTTTGTGCAGGCGAAGATCCCCTTTGAGCGTAAACTCGCGCCCGCGTGTCGATCATTAAAAAATTTCTGCCGCAGACTTGTTATTGGAGATATTCAATATAAGGTCTGCGGCTTTTTTGCAGCCGATACAATGCGTTTGACACTCATGTTTATACGCGATAAGGGCTTGATATGCCGCTTTGCGGCGGTCTTTGGGAGCTGTTGACAAAAAAATATGTTAAAATTAATAAAAAACCCTTGCTATTTTCGGCAGAATGATATATAATAAAATAGAGTAATTATGTTTTAAGGAGATATGACAATGACAAAAGCACAGAAATTTTTTACGGCGGTCAAAAACAAAAGAGTCGGCTTTATAGGCGTGGGAGTAAGTCACACTGCGCTGATAAAGCTGTTTCTCTCAAAAGGTATTGAGACGGTCGTTATTGATAAAAAGGACGAGGATCATTTTCCCGAAGATCTTTATGCAGATCTTGAAGCAAAGGGA
>CANPYF010000076.1 GCA_947587925.1 uncultured Ruminococcus sp. | reverse complement strand
AACTCGAATATGTTTACTATCAATTTGATCTATTTCACTCACCCACATTGTTTCTTCATTGGTGTCTCTTCCCCAAATTTTCCATTGATTTGATGATTTGTGATCAGCAGAAAATTCCTCAAACGGATCTCTTAAATAATAAATGATCACACCTTCTCCGCCAACAGCACAGTATGTCTCATCGTCTGAAATCAAAGCAGCATCCGGATCGCCATAGAATTCACCAATTAAAATTAATTGAGATGTTGCTTTTAATTTGAGAAATACTTTTTCATATTCATTTAGTATAAGATAATTACTACTTTCTGCCATTTGTTTCATTTCAACGATCTCCTTGCCGCCGGAAGTCTTTACCGGTTTTGAATCAGGTGCAATTTTATCAACAGTTTTAGATAAACTTTCATCCGACCAATTATTTGAATATTTTTGAGATCTTTCATACCCACCGGCATTATATACCAACAAGCCAAATTCACTGACATGATAAGTATGGAGATACTCTGCTTGAAAATTATACACCGTTGGAAACTTTGAGTTATCTGCGTAACTAATATCTAATCACTGTTACATAATTCCCACATATCCATAAACAACGCATTTCCCACAGTCATTTGGTTAGTTTCTTCTCTGTCTTTAAACTTTTTTATACCTGGATATACTTCGTCCATATCATTAATATATAATCTTGAATAACCTTTTTCTGTGAGATAATTGCAAATCATTTCGTCGATATCAAATTGCTTTTTACTATACGGCTCATTTCTGAATCCAGCAAGATATGAATCCATTCCATCAGGATCTGGACTGTCAATAGAAAATTCATCTTGAAGATAGAAATACTTAACTATTTTGTTTATTTGCAGTAGCGAAACATATTCAATTTCACCTTCTGAAAAAGAACACCTATTTACAATAATTCTAATCTCCGAAGAAGGCTCATTTAAATCAACAAATCTCTCAATACTTTCCGATTTGTTTTTTAATTTTTCCATTAGTTCATCAAGAAAATCAACTTTTTTTCTGCACTTTGAAGTAAATAATTCTGTATCTCCGTTTATGTATATATCCTCTATTGCTTTTTTTATATCATCGTGCATAAAAATATCACCTCGTTATATCATTACTTTACTATTAAATCATGTTGACCCGATGTATCAGCAGGTTTTGTATCATTAAAATCAAAATCTACCTCTCCAAGATGTTTGCCTCTACGATTACAATGCTCAAAGGTTCCATGCTGACTATCAACCGCATATAAATCTTTGGTTTTAGGATCTGAATAAACATCCCTATTGTTTATTCTTGATAATTTATTATTTTTAGAAAGACCTTTGTTATCAGCAACAGCTCTAGCTTCTTGCTTAACAGTTGCTACTCGTTCATTTGAATCCATTTTGCTTATCGCTTCGTTAAATTCCTTAGTAGAAGAATATTTTCTGCTAGCATTATGCACCAACACGCCCAATGTGCAAACATGATAAGTATGGAAATCCTCTACTTGAAAATTATACACCTTAACGGGTTCATTTGTCAACTCCACTGTATAATCTTCAATCAAAAGTATTTTTCCGTTTGAATCTAATAGTTCGTCTCCGACTTTTAGTTCGCCTGCATTTACAAAGCCGCGATCATTCACATAGAACGGGTGAGTTTCGGTTGTAACAATTTCCTCGCGAATATATATATATATATTAAAATGGTTATTTTTGATATAATGTTACAGCAAGTCCTTCTTCTCCCATAATTTCATTTCCGATTTCTACAACAACATTTCTATTTGGAAAAAGTAAGTTTACTCGAATTTGCCAAAAATATTGAATTGCCTTTGCAAACTCATCAATATAATTTACCGAATGATCCAACGATCCACAATCTTTTACCAAGCTTTGTAATGACCAACTATTCACAAACATCTCAATATCTCTAATATTGTTATAGGTTTTTTTTAATTCATCTATATTCCCATTATAAAATTCAGAAATGAATATGCAATTATCTACTTCAATGATTTCAGGACAGAACAATGCTGCAAATCCAATAGCCGTTTCAATATTATATGAGTTAGCAACATGATTCATCAAGCTGCGGCCTTGTATTTCTGAAAAATCATTTAAAATTTTTTCATTAATAATACTTTTATATTTTTTCATTTTTACTACCTGCTTTCTAATATTTAATCAGGAACAGGACCGCTTGATCTCCGAAGGTCAGAGCTTTGTTCGAGCGGTAAAAAAGTATGATATTTCAGCAATATAAGAACAGGTATATTACCTGCTATTCTCCCAAAATAAATTCAAATCATTCTTTGATATCTGTTCAACAAAAATATCCCGACATTCTATCTTCATTTCCATAATAGAAAGATCTAAATTGACCTTATAAAAATTCTCTTTGTCACTTTTGCAAATGGTAATATCCTGTCCGTAATAACCAAGTTGACTTTTTTTCATATTTTTCACGTTACTGATTTTTCGTCTGTCAGCATCCGTTTTATATGATACCTTATAGCATGATAAAAAGGATATTTTCCAATATATTTCCTCATTATTATCTATCAGAAGCTCCACTTCATCTCCAAAGTAAGATGCTTTAACGTCCAATATTCTCATATCCCAATAATCTGTCTTATCTATCAATTCCTGCAGCAGATCAGCCATCATTATAATAAACCTCCCGAAAAATATACACATTGCGCCATTTTATTTTATATTTTAACAAGACTGATCTTGACCGGCAGTTCCTCCCAAAAATCCTCGAGGGCTATACCGCTGTTAATATCCTGCCGCCTGATATCAATATAAAATAAAGTATCCTCCAATGTTTTAAATAAACCGTATCGGTTTAAATATATGCCTTGTGAATTTAAGTCTTTTTTAAAGTAGCTGTACTCGTTTTTTAAATAAGAATTATATACATCGCCGATACAATCGAACCCTAAAAATACGGTTTGCAGGTCATTATCGTGAACGATAATATCGCTGTACGGCGTTTCATACAGCAAAACGGCGGCGTTTATTTTCTTTTTTTGACAGTACCGAAAATATTTATATGCAAACTGAAAATCGGGTGCAATATGCTGCATATCATATTTTAAAAACCACTTACTATCCACCTCTTCTGTCAGCGATACAGCCTGATCGTCACCGCTCATGTCCTCCAACGGCCATGCATTAAATGTATAGTCACCCTTTATTTCAGACACAACATACCCGTTCCTATACAGTTCCAAATCCTTCACCCTTTTATATAGCATTACATAATAAAGTCCGCAGCCGAAAAACTGCGGACTTGTATATACATTAAGCCATTGGACTTACACCTTTCATTAAATTATAATTATGAAAAGCTTATTATCTCATCGGACTCGTTCCCTTCATTGAAGTATGCCGCAACTGCTGTCACAGCTGTCGCCGCTCCTGCGGCTCAAAAACGTAATGTCAAGCTGAATAAACCTTCGGACTCACCCCTTTATCATTGAATGAATTTCCTCATTGTGCGTCTGATCATAGCGCATCACTCCGTTTCGGATATATTTCAGCTAAACCGCTTCCTGCGCCGACCGCCCGAGATACCGCGCCGCGCCGCCGTGACATTACCGACAGCCGCCCGATATTCAAACGCCCGGCCAAGAGATCCTATGGCAGGCGGCCTGCCCTCGCAAATCCGTACATTGGGATCACTCCGATCTAAAATTTATTCGTCAGCCTCATAATGATCTTCATACGACCACGTCCTTACTCACGAATTATTTTAAAAGAGAATCACTCTCCGACATGAATTGTGCATTGGGATCACTCCAAACCTTTATTTGATCGCAAACCTCATAAGCATTGTCATAAAAACCACTCCTCGCTATATGATGATCGGCGAAAATAAAGCCGTTAAATACATTTAAGGAAAATATTAAATTTTATAAAAATTAAGGCAAGGCAAGAATTTCAGTATTGTAATGCTGCTTTTAACGTGATCGCAGATCCGCCGACCGCTTAAAAATCTTTTCCGATCAAGGCTGTCAGTCCTTACGCCTGCGTCCTGCCTTCTCATAAATCATGATCTAAGCGAATCTAACGAAAAGCCCTGCCCGATCTCTGATACGTCCATCGGACTCGCTCCTTCCAAGTCATTTTAAGATCGGATACGGTGCCGCCCGCGCATTGGTGAAACTTTGCAGCGATCTGCGCTGACCGCTTGACTCCGAACAGATCTTGTGACATTCGATATAAGAGACCCGAACCCTTTGCTAACCTCCGACCGCCCCGAAACTCTGCCAGGTTTCCGGCAGTGCCTTTGGTTCGTTTTTGGCTCTGCTCCTTTATCTTGATTATAGTATAGCACATTTTTTGTGACTTGTCAATAGTTTTTTCAAAAAAATTTGAATTTTTTTATTTAATATTTCTTTTAGAAATTTCGCTTGACATAAAAAGCGATTTGTGATATAATAATAATGTTCGGACGCCTTTTGCTCTGACGACAATATTTTTCATGGAGGTTTTGCCCTATGAACGATGATATGATAAAGGACGGAATGAATGAATACACCCCCGATCTTTTCACCTTGGAGGACGAGGACGGGGTCGAATCGACCTTTGAACTGCTCGATGTAATGGAATATAACGGCGAAAAATATTTCGCGCTCACGCCTTATGCCGAATCCCCCGAACAGGTGCTCGAGCATGACGGGGAGATAGTCGTGCTGAAAAGTCAGTATGAAAACGACGAGGAGATCATGGTCACCATTGATGATGACGAGGAGTACGAAAAGGTCGGAAATATTTTTCTAAAAAGGCTCGAAGAGCTTTACGATTTTGATGATGACGAGGAATATTCCTGAGCCTTGCGGGGAATAAATATTTAAAGCATACCGCGTTATGGTATAACGCCGCGTTATAGCATAGCGTGCATAAGCCGTCATAAAATTTAATAACAGTAAACAACTGCTGTGTTCGTTAGTATGGGTGTTCATTTAATCCAACACTTATGTAATAGGGATCCGTTTCCGTACAGAAGATTGCAGACCTCCTGCCTGACACCGCGAAAGCCGTGCAAAACAGAGCGGACGAAGGGAGCGTGAAGCTTACGGGGCGCTTTACCCGTCCTGCCAAAAAGCGGGTTTTATTTCCTCATACGACGGCACGGCGGTTTTTTTGTCTTAACAGTATTTTTTAACATAAAAACGCCGTATGCACCCGAAATGCACACGGCGGTATTTGTCTGCAGGAGCGGTCTGCGCTGTCATACAAGCCCGACAGGTCAGCCTTTCTTCCTCTTGAAGAAAGGTTTTTTCTTCTTTTTGATAAGTTCGAGCGGGTCGCCGAAACGCTGCTTGTTTTCTTCCTCCGTATAGGTCTTGACTTCCATCTCGCTCTTTTTCATAATGGAATTGAACTGCTCCAAAAGCAGTTTTTGTTCAAGAAGCGCACTTGCGTCCTCAGCCGTCTGCGCCTCGCCGCTTTCTATCCATTTTTTCATCTCGCCGATATACTGCATATTGCTGAGCGACATGAAATCTATACGTTTTTCAAGACCCGCATAGTAATCGTCCTTGGTCTTGATAAGCTGCGGCTCGCGCTCTTTAAGTATCTCTATCTGCTCGTTTATGCCCGCGTTTACCTCGACCTGCTGCCGTTTGGCGGCGTCAAGCCTGTAATGCTGAAGGCATACCGCGAACACCGAAAAGCCGAGCAGTCCGAAAAGTCCGAGCACCAGCGCGGCGATAAAGCTGTTAAAAATAAGCAGGATAAGCAAAAACAGCACCACGCCTATTCCTACGCCTATTGCAACGCCCGTCGCGCGTTTTTTTGCCAGATCGAAATTTTTGACTACATAAGCTTCGTCGTGGATATAAGTCTTCAGATACTCCTCGTTCTCCCTGTTCTGAGTTATAGCGTCCTCCATCTGATAATAGCGGTTAAAATATTCCTCCGCCTGTTCGATTCTTTCAAGCTCTGTCATATGCAGCTATCCTTCTCTCATACTCAATATTTACTTGCAGCGGGCGTGCCGACCTTACGTTCAGCGGATAAGCCTTGCTCCAACACATCAGCCTGATGCCGCATTTTTTAAATCAAAATTAAGGCTTGCCGCCTGGCGCAACATACTTTTTTGGGATTACTTTACCATTATATCACACATAATATTTTTTGTCAAGCAAACTAATAATTTTTTCATGACTTTTTAAAATTTATCTAACGGAACCGCTCTTTAAAATTTTATGTAAATTTTTTGGGGCTAAACGGTTAATTTTTGCCCGGCGGTATGGCGTATGACCGCTGTTTTCTCAGTCTGAACAAAGTTCAGACCCCTGAGCAAAGCTCAGACCAATGAGCAAAGATCAGACCACTGAGCAAAGTTCTAACCTCTGACTTCTTGAAAGCGAAGCGCTATTACTTGTAATAGTGCGGCGTTCTAATTTCTAATAGCTGACTTCTGATAGCTGACTGCCAATAAGCAAAAAATATTCTAAAACCCTTGCAATTTATCGGGATTTGTTGTATAATAAAAAGGATAAAAACGTCCGCGGCGGTATCGCGGGCGCAAAAAACGGAAAGGACGCTTTGAATTATGCAAAATAATGAAAAAACAATGGAAAAAATTATTGCTCTTTGCAAAGGAAGAGGATTTGTCTATGCGGGAAGCGAGATATACGGCGGTCTTGCCAATACATGGGATTACGGTCCGCTCGGCGCAGAGCTTAAAAACAATATCAAAAACGCATGGAGAAAAAAATTTATACAGGAAAATAAATATAATGTCGGACTTGATTCGGCTATATTGATGAATCCGCAGACATGGGTCGCGTCAGGTCACCTCGGCGGATTCTCCGACCCGCTGATGGACTGCAAGGAGTGCAAGACGCGTCACCGCGCCGACGATCTTATCGAAAAATTTGACGGTACGAACGTCGCGGGCTGGACAAATCAGCAGATGACCGATTATATAAAGGAAAAGCAGATACCCTGCCCCAACTGCGGAAAGCACAGCTTTACGGATATAAGACAGTTCAACCTGATGTTCAAGACATTCCAGGGCGTTACCGAAGATTCCAAAGCGGAGCTTTATCTGCGCCCCGAGACCGCTCAGGGTATATTCGTAAACTTTGCTAATATACAAAGAACGAGCCGCAAAAAGATACCCTTCGGCGTTGCGCAGATCGGCAAATCTTTCAGAAACGAGATCACCCCCGGAAACTTTATCTTCCGTGTGCGCGAATTTGAACAAATGGAACTTGAATTTTTCTGCAAGCCGGGTACAGATCTCGAATGGTTCTCATACTGGCGCAATTTCTGCAAGCAGTGGCTGCTGAGCCTTAATATCAAGGAGGAAAATCTCAGGCTGAGAGATCACTCGCCCGAGGAACTCTGCTTCTATTCAAAGGCGACCACCGACTTTGAGTATCTCTTCCCGTTCGGCTGGGGCGAACTGTGGGGCGTTGCCGACAGAACGGATTACGACCTTAATCAGCATATCAAGACAAGCGGCAAATCGCTCGATTACTTTGACCCCGAAACAAACGAACGTTATGTTCCTTATGTAATAGAACCCTCGCTCGGCGTTGAAAGACTTTTCCTTGCCATAGTCGTTGAGGCTTATGACGAAGAAAATATCGGTACTGAGGACAAGCCCGACGTAAGAACGGTAATGCACCTGCACCCTGCTCTTGCGCCGTTCAAGGCGTGCGTACTGCCGCTTTCAAAGAAACTTTCCGAGCAGGCGGGCGAGCTGTTCGACAGCCTTACCAAGAAATTCAGCATAGACTATGACGAAACAGGTTCTATCGGCAAGCGTTACCGCCGTCAGGACGAAATAGGCACGCCCTACTGCATAACCTACGACTTCGATACCCTTGAGGACGGCTGCGTTACCGTGCGCGACCGCGATACCATGCAGCAGGAGCGCATAGCTATAGCTGATCTTGAAAAATATCTGGAAGAAAAAACGGCGTTTTGATCTTTAGAGGTAAGACGTTTGAACCTCGTTCAGACTGCGCCTATGCGGCGCTGCCTTAAATCAAATAAAAATAATATATCCGGCACAGTCATAACAAAAGGCTGCGCCGGACTTTTTTATGCTTACTTATTTTTCGAGCAATTATGCGGTATGTTAAGTATTATAATATTATCATCAGCCGCGGTCGTCTATGGATACATACGGCTTTTCCTTCATGATGGATTTGTAGGCGGGGCGTATTATCCTTCTGCCCGTTACAAGTTCTTCAAAACGGTGCGCACACCAGCCTGCCATTCGCGAAACGGCAAACAGCGGCGTGAATAGGTCGTCGGGTATGCCTAACATTCTGTAGACCAAGCCCGAATACATATCGACATTGGCGCACATGACCTTTGTATCGCCCTTTACCTCGGCAAAAAGTTCGGGTGTCAGCCGTTCAACGCTTTCGAGCAGGCGGAACTCCTTTTCAAACTCCGTACCCTCCGCAAGTTTTCTTGCATTTTCTTTAAGTATCACCGCGCGGGGGTCGGAAAGCGTGTATACGGCGTGTCCCATGCCGTATATCAGTCCCGTGCGGTCGAAGGCTTCCTTTCTAAGTATTTTGCGCAGGAAATCGGCGACCTCGCCCTCGTTGTCCCAATCGGAAACATTTTCCTTGACGCACTCGAACATCTCATTGACCTTGATATTCGCGCCGCCGTGCTTAGGGCCTTTGAGCGAGCCTATCGCCGCCGAATATGCCGAATAGGGGTCTGTACCCGAAGAGGTCAGAACTCGGCAGGTGAAGGTGGAGTTGTTTCCGCCGCCATGCTCAGCATGGAGCATAAGCATGATGTCGAGCAGCTTTGCCTCCTCATCACGGAAAGAACGGTCGGGGCGCAGTGCCGAAAGTATCATTTCTGCAGTGGAATGACCCTTTATCAGCGGGTGCATTATCATACTCTCGCCGTCATATGTACGCTTTTTGACCTGATACGCCGAAACCATTATATTGGGGAGTTTGGCAATTATGGAAATGGCGGTCGCCATTTCGTATTCGGGACTTCTGTTTTCGGGATTTTCGTCATAAGAATAAAGCGAGAGCAGAGCGCGGCTCATTTTATTCATAATATTGCGCGAGGGCGCTTTGAGTATCATATCCTCAAAAAAACTCGGCGGCAGACTGCGGTTTTCATCTAAAAGTTCGGAAAAAGCGTCAAGCTCGTCATGCGTGGGCAGATCTCCCATAAGCAGCAGATAGACCACCTCCTCATATGCGAATCGGTCATCTTTTACGGCGTTGGCAACAAGATCGCGTATATCGTAGCCGCGGAATACCAGCTTGCCGTGTATGGGTGATTTTTCACCTTCATTGATAACATATCCGTGAACGTTACAAATATTAGTAAGACCCGCGACAACTCCCGTTCCGTCGGCGTTGCGCAGACCGCGTTTTACAAGGTACTTATCATAGAGCTTAGGGTCAATGGAATTATTTGCCACAAACTGCTGATAAAGCATATTTCTTGCTGATTCATTTGCCATAAAATAACATCTCGCTTTCCGCGCGGAGGATATATCCGCGTCATATCATTAAAATTTGAGTCGGTAAATAAAACATAATTATATTTTACACTATTTTTTTTATTTTGTCAACTTGGAGCGTTTTAACGTCACAGTTTGGGTTTTCTTCCCCCCGCCGCAATTAGAAATTAGTGGTACGAACTTCGTTAAGACGGTTACGCCCTCGGCGTATTTTTAAAAATAAAGGAGGTAAACAAAATGAAAGATCATTTGCAGCTTATCGCGGCGTTTGCCGTTATCCTCGCTATGATACCGCTGATAAGCTATGCGGCAAAGCATACTGTACCCGACAGCGGCGGCGTCGGGATATTGTACGAGCAAAGCGGCGAGGTGGTAAACGTATCCTTAAAGGATTACATTATCGGCGCGGTCTTCGCCCAGATGCCCGCCGACTTTGACGAACAGGCGCTCCGCGCACAGGCGGTACTCGCTTCGACCTACATAAAACGCAGGGCGGCGGCGGAAAATACTTCCCCGACCAAAGAGCTGAAAGGCGCACTGATAAGTGATGACCGCTTAGAATATCAAGCCTATTTTACCGAAGAAGAAGCGCGTTCGGTATACGCCGATGAGTACGAACAAGCCTATGAACGTATCAGCAGCGCCGCCGAATATGCTCAAGACCTTTGCCTGTGCTATGACGACCAGCCGATAATCGTCGCGTTCCACGGCATATCCTTCGGATACACCGAATCGGCGGAGGATATGTGGGGAGAAGCCGTGCCTTATCTTATCTCGGTCGAAAGCCTGTCAGACGCAGACATGGCTGAATGTGAAAGCGGCTGCGAACTTACCGCAGACGAGTTTCTTGACGCAGTCAAAGACCTTTGCGCCGCCGAGCGGCTTGACGCGGATATGCTTGCGGAAAATATGAGCGTGAGCCGCAAGACCGAACACGGTACTATCCTTGAAATGCGCATAGGGGATAACGTTTATCCCGCGTCCGAACTGTGCGAAGCCCTCGGGCTTGCCTCTCAGCATTTTGAACTGCGCTGGAACGGAAAAGTCTTTGAGATAAAGGTACACGGCTGCGGACATCTCGTAGGCATGAGTCAGTACGGGGCGCAGAGCATGGCTGAAAAGGGCGCGTCCTGCGAGGACATACTGCTGCATTATTTCCCCGGAACAACGCTTGAAAAGCGTTGAGCGTCAAACTTTGAGCGTCAAAGGATCATCCTGACCTCGCCGCTTTGTATCTGCCCGCGCTCCCCGTTTTCGTACTCGACCACCAAAGCGGTATCGGCGGTTATATCGAGTACCCTGCATACACGCTCGCTGCCGCCTGTCTGCGCCGTGACCACCCTGCCTATCATCAACGAACGGCGGCGGTATTCGGCAGATATTTCATCATGCGGCGCATTTACCGCATAAAATAATTCATCCGTCACCGCTGCCGCAAGCGTTTCATAAAAGCCCTTCGGGGCTTTGCCGTCAAACAGCGCGCCCGCACGCTGCGCTATCTCTTCGGGGAAACCGCCCGCAGGTGCGGTTATGTTTATACCTATGCCTATGACGGTCTTATCGCCAACAGCGACGCGGTCTATCAACTGCAGGCACATCTCGCGAGTGAGGTCGTCTCCCGCGCAATAGCGCTTTA
>CANPYF010000075.1 GCA_947587925.1 uncultured Ruminococcus sp. | reverse complement strand
GAGTATATACTGCGAAACCGCAACGAAATTCCAAGCCGCAGTACCTGTCAGCCAGCTGTTCTTGGCTTCGCCGTGACGCTTAGCGTCCTTGCCCGCTATCATCTGCGCGTAAACATACGGCTCTGTCCTGTGCAGGTCGGAAATGCTTTCAAGATAAGCGGGAGCTATCTTTGAATAATACTCAAACGCCCTGTCGCCGTTGCCTATGGACGCTTCCGCACAGATTATCCATGCGTTGTTGTGGCAGAATATACCCGCGTTCTCCTTGTATCCGGCAGGATAGGTCGAGATCTCGCCGTATTCCTTGTAATACCTTGTAAAGGCAGGATTGTTGAGCACAAGACCGTATTTTGAATTGAGGTACTTGTTTACCGAATCCATTGTCAGCTTGTCCTTGCCGTCCTCTTTTCCGAGACCCGCCATTACCGCAAAGCCCTGCGGCTCGATGAAGATCTTGCCCTCTTCACACTCGTGCGAGCCTACCTTGTTGCCGAAATCGTCATAAGCGCGCAAGAACCATTCGCCGTCAAAGCCGTACTTCATGGTATTTGCGTTCATCTTGTCTATCTCAGCCTGTGCCTTATCCGCTTCATCGTCAAGACCCTTATATTTGCAAAGCGTTACATACTCAGGTCCGATAAACGCCATCATGGCGGCTACCATTACAGATTCGGCAACACGGCTGAATTTCTGATCGCCGTATTTGGGAGAAGTGTAGGTCTGGAAGCTCTCGCCCGGGGTATCCGAATGACAGCTGAGGTTAAGACAGTCGTTCCAGTCGGCTCTCATTGCAAGCGGCAGACCGTGAGGTCCTACATTTTCCGCAACGTGCCAGAAGCTCTGCTTTAAGTGGTGCATCATGCTCTGCGCCTGTGCGGGGTCGTTGTCATAGGGTACTTGCTCGTCAAGTATCGAATAATCGCCCGTTTCCTTTATATACTGCGCGGTGGAAAGTATCATCCACAGCGGGTCGTCCGAGAAATCTCCGCCGATCTCGTTGTTGCCCTTTTTGGTAAGCGGCTGATACTGGTGATAGCATCCGCCGTCGGGCAGCTGAGTTGCGGCAAGGTCGAGTATGCGCTCACGCGCTCTTTCGGGTATCTGATGAACAAAGCCGAGCAGGTCTTGGTTGGAATCTCTGAAGCCCATTCCGCGTCCGATACCGCTTTCAAAATAAGAAGCCGAACGCGACATATTGAACGTTACCATGCACTGATACTGGTTCCAGATATTTACCATTCTGTTGAGTTTGTCGTCAGAGGTATTTACCGTGTACTGCGAAAGCAGGCTGTTCCAGTAAGCCTTAAGTTCTTCAAGAGCCTTGTCCGCCTTTTCGGGAGTACCCATCTGCTCTATCATGGCATACGCGCGGGATTTGTTCATGCTGCCGTCCGCGTTGAATTTCTCCTCAACGGGATTTTCAACATATCCGAGCAGGAATACAAGTTCCTTTGTCTCTTCGGGGTGAAGTTTTATATCCAGACAATGGGAAGCTATCGGGCTCCAGCCGTCCGCAACGGAGTTGGAAGACTTGCCGACAACTACCGCACGCGGATTTTCAAATCCGTTGTAAAGTCCCATGAAGGATTCTCTGTCGGTATCGTAGCCCGATATATCCGCATTTACCGTGTAGAACGCAAAGTGGTCGCGGCGTTCCTTGTATTCGGTCTTGTGGAAGATGGTCGAGCCTTCGATCTCTACTTCGCCGGTGTTGAAGTTTCTCTGGAAGTTGGTCGAATCGTCCTGTGCGTTCCACAGACACCATTCAATGAACGAGAAAAGTTTGAACTTCTTAGTCTCAGCCGAAGTGTTGGTAAGTACGACCTTTTGTACCTCTCCGTTAAAATTCTGTGGAACAAAGAAAGTTATTTCGGCTTCTATGCCCGCGTTTGCTCCCTTTATAACGGTGTAGCCCATTCCGTGACGGCAGGAATAGCTGTCAAGATCTTCCTTGACGGGCGACCAGCCCGGTGACCATATCTTGCCGCCGTCGTTTATGTAGAAATATCTTCCGCCCATATCTACAGGCACGTTGTTATAGCGGTATCTCGTTATGCGGCGCAGTCTTGCGTCCTTATAAAAATGATAGCCGCCCGCCGTGTTTGAGATAAGCGAGAAAAATTCCTGTGTTCCGAGGTAGTTTATCCACGGATAGGGAGTTTTGGGGTTTGTGATGACGTACTCTTTGTTTACGTCGTCAAAATAACCGAATTTCATACAAATATCCACCTTTCAATTCTTTACTTTTATAATTAATGACATTAAACGATATTGCCGCATAATATCATATTTTAGATTTAAAGCCATAGAAATCAAATTTTTAATTTCCAAAGGTCAGAGCGCTTACGCTATAGTGAAAAATCTCTGCCAACATTCAAACGCTTCGCCGTTTTTAAGTTCCCTATAGCCTGTAACATCATCGGAAAGTTTCAGGTTAGCGCAGTTTATCATCGCCGTCATGGGTTCGGGACAGAAATATCCCTTGCAGCCGCGGTCGTTCCACATATTCCAGAATTTATATTCTTTTGATACCTCGTTGCAAAGTCTTACGCCCGAATTTTTATCGGTGATGATAACGCCGTAAAACGGCTTGCCGTCAAGTTCATTGTCACAGGCGGTGTACATATCGTTTGAGATCATATGCAGCGTGGGACGCATAGTTCCGTTTTTATAGCGCATATCCTTTGTATCGAGCGGCAGCAGCCTTTCGGTCGGCAGACAGCGGGCGTCAAGCTCGCACCTTTCGACTATCGGCACGCTAAGGCGCAGACCCGTCTGCTTTGTACCCGGTATCAGCGGAGCATTTATGCAGGTGTGCGTGCAGACAGACACGGGCAGCTTTTTATCGCCGAGATTTTCCAGTCTGACCGTCTGCTTCAATCCGTCTGCGGAAAGTTCAAAGGTATAGCTTATTTTGAATTTAAGCGGAAAACAGGCAAACATTTCGTCGTTTTCGTCATGCGTAAAGGAGGTGACAGCGACCGCTTTTTGGTCATCTGCATACACCTTTTCGACCGTATGCGCACGCTTATGTACCCAGCCGTGGAGATGATTTTTAAGCTTTATCTCGTTGACAGGGAGATGATATTCGCCGTCAGAGGTCTTTAACAGACCGCCGTCAAAGCGGTTGGGCAGATAAAGAGTCGGCAGACCCCAGATCTCACGCGCTTTATCTATATCGCGGGCGGTACATTCATCGCTGTACCGAAAGACCTCGACATTGTTGACCTCGTCGCGCATTCTCCATACCGAAGAGCCGTAAAGCGGCGAAATGACCGCGGAATATCTGTCCGCTTCAAGCCTTATGCAGGGTACTCCTTTCATAATATAATTTTCCGTTGCTTTGTTCATTTTTTTATTTCTCCTATTTTACAAAAAATAACAATTGGGAGTACCTCCCGTCCGTTATATGTTATTATAACATAATTTTTTTCAAATAGCAAGGGGTTTTTTGTATAATTTTGAAATATTTTTATCAGCTTTGATTTTCCTGCGCGGGCGGCAGCACTTCCTCAATATCATCAGTATAATTTACGCTGAGCGGGTCTGCAAGTACGGATATATCTCCCGCGTAATCAAGGCTTATCTCGTCCTGCGTGACATACTCGGCAGGCTCGGTGCTTCTTGATATATCCCCTTTGAATTTATTGCCCGCGTCCTTCATCTGCGGACGTTTTCGGTATCTTCTGTCGGTTTTCTTTATATCCCCTTCAAAGCTCTCGTCTATCTCGTCCATTTCGTCCTGTCTGAACTTATACGATTCATAGGAACGCTTGGGCAAGGTCGAAAGCACCTGTTCGGTCTTGGTGCTGTCATAGGCAACATGGTCGGTCTTCTCAACGTTTTTCTCCGCAGCCTTTTTAACGGCGCTCTCGGTTTTTATCTCCGCTTCTTTTTTGGGGTCTCTATACTCTTCGGGCAGATCACGGATAAATTCCTCTTCCTTTGTGTATTTAAGATGAAAATATGAAGCGATGAGCGTTAATGCCAAAAGTACTATCGTTGTGAGGTCTATGCCGCCGTCCAATTCCAGACACCATTTGGCGAACGGCTCGGCTATAAAGGTATAGACCGCCATAATTACCGCGCCGCTTATCGTCAGCTTTCGGTCGTTTGTCGACTGCATTACCGCGCAGACCGCGTATGCGGCAAAGCGCATGATACCTGCCGCGATAAAATTCGGAGAGCTTTTGCCCGCCTCGAGAAGCAGTGCAGCATATGACGCCCAGCCTAAAAAGCCGTACACTATCGCTTCCGCGATCAGCAGGACAAGCGGTATGGTGCAGAGTATACGCCGCCTTTTTTTGATCTTTTTATAATAAAGCTCAACGCCGAACGCGCCCATAAGCTTGTAATCTCTGTAGATATTCACTTTCATATTGGTTCTCCCAAATTAAAGCTACTTTGTTTTTCTGTTTATATATCTCGTGTGCAGCTTTGAATAAACTATCCTCTGGCTTGAATAAAGTCCGTAATAGCCCGAAAGCATATAGCTTACACAGCAGACTGCCGCGAAGATAACGGTCGCTCCGCTGCCGAAAAGTTCCAGACTTAAAAATATCGCCGCGACAGGACAGTTGACCACCGAGCAGAACAGCGCGGCTATACCGAGGGCTGCGCCGAAGCAGGGGTCTATGCCGAGCAGCGGCGCAGCCGAACAGCCGAGAGTCGCGCCTATGAACATAGTCGGGACTATCTCGCCGCCCTTGAAGCCTGTGCCGATAGTGACTGCGGTAAATATCATTTTAAGGATAAAAGCGACAGGCACGGCTTTGCCGTCATAGACCGCCCGTTCGATAATATCCGTTCCCGCGCCGTTATAATCCGTACTGCCGACAGCTATGGTGAGCAGCAGTACGACTGCTCCGCCGACAGCCGCGCGAAGATATTTATTCTTTATTTTTTCGGCAAAAAATTTTCTGACGCTTTTCATCATCACGCAGAAAAGTATGCTTGCCGCCGCGCAGATTATGGCAAATAAGCAGGAGCGTATCAATATCCACGCGTCAAGCGCAGGTGTATGCTCTGAAATATCAAAGCGGGTAGGCTCCGCCTTCATAAGCCGCGAAATGCCGAAGGCGGTCAGCGAAGCTGTCATGCAGGGTACAAGTCCCGCGTAATAGATAACGCCTACGCTTATTACCTCCATTGCAAAAAAGCAGGCGGTCAGCGGCGTGCCGAACAGCGCGGAGAAAAGTGCGCTCATGCCGCACATCACCGAAATGCTTATATCCTCTTTTTTGACCTTGAAAAGTTCGCCTATGCTGTTGCCTATACTTCCGCCGAGCTGCAAAGCCGCACCCTCTCTTCCCGCCGAGCCGCCGACAAGATGCGTCATGACGGTCGAAACAAATATCAGCGGCGCCATTCTGAGCGGAACATGATCCTTTGTACGCACGGAATTTATTATCAGATTAGTGCCGCCGTCATTATCCGAGCCGAAAATATGATATATAAACGTTATCAGAACGCCCGCGGCAGGCAGCAGGAGTATCACAAAGCGGTTTTCCTTTCTAAATTCCGTTGCGGCGTTGACGCTCATATGAAAAAGACTGCCTACGATACCGCCGACGATACCCGTCACGGCGGCGATTATCACCCATTTGAAAAAAATGAACGTATACTTTTCAGCCGAATGAGTTTCAGCCGAAAGCTTGCGCTTTATGCGCCTTGTGTGCATTATACAGACCTCTTTTTAAATAAAAATAACCGCCCGTAAAAATTGCAAGCGGTTATTCTTTTGCAAAATTTTTGAGCCGATCAGATCTCGGCGATAACTTCGACCTCTACGAGGACGTCCTTGGGGAGCTGCTTTGCGGCAACGCATGAACGCGCGGGCTTTGAGGTGAAATATTTTGCATATACCTCGTTAAAGGCGGCAAAGTCGCCCATGTCTTTAAGGAAGCATACGGTCTTTACAGCCTTGTCTATGCTTGTGCCTGCGGCTTCAAGAAGTGCGGCAAGGTTTTTGCAGACCTGTTCGGTCTGTCCCTCGATAGTGTCCGCTTCAACGTTTCCGTTCGCGGGGTCAATCGCTATCTGTCCGGAAGTGAAAACAAGTCCGCCGACCTTTTTAGCCTGCGAATAAGGACCTATAGCGTCGGGTGCGTTTTTGGTGTAGATGGTTTCTGCCATTTTAATTACTCTCCTTTATGAAAATCTTTAAATTATTATTTAAATTATAATTTAAATTTGCGGTAAATTATTTATTGACTATCCTGAATCCTGCCGCAGTAAGGGCATTGCGTATTTCCTTGATATGCTCGAAATTGCGTGTTTCAAGCACTATACGCAGCAGGCAGTCGGTGATGTCGCTGTCCTCGCTGGCGCGTTCATGATGAATGGAAACTACGTTTCCGCCGAGGTCGGCAAGTATAGCCGACACGCCTTTAAGCTGACCCGGCTTATCTTCAAGCTGAATGGTAAGTGTATCCGACCTGCCCGATTTGAGCAGACCGCGCTTTATAACTCTTGAAAGTATCGTAACGTCAATGTTGCCGCCCGAAACAAGGCAGGCTACCTTTTTGCCCTTGACGGGGACTTTGTTGAACATGACCGCCGCAACGGATACCGCGCCCGCGCCCTCGGCTATCAGCTTATGCTCCTCGATAAGCGCAAGTATCGCGCTGGAAACTTCGTCGTCGGTAACGGTGACTATATCGTCAACGAACTGTTTGCAATACTCAAAGGTATGCTCTCCGGGTTCTTTTACCTTTATGCCGTCGGCAATGGTGGACACATTTTCAAGACATTCTATCCTGCCGCTTTCAAGCGATTTTACCATAGAAGGTGCGCCGCTTGCCTGAACGCCGTACACTTTTATGTTAGGGTTGAGCGATTTAAGTGCGAACGCAACGCCCGAGATAAGTCCGCCGCCGCCCACGGGAACGACAACGGCGTCAAGATCGGGCAGCTGGTCGAGCAGTTCAAGACCGATAGTACCCTGTCCTGCAATGACGTTTTCGTCATCAAACGGGTGTATCAGCGTATAATTCTTTTCATCGCGCAGTCTTAACGCTTCGTTATAAGCGTCATCATACACGCCCTTTACAAGGCAGATCTCAGCGCCGTAGCTTTTAGTCGCCTCCACCTTTGAGATAGGTGCGCCGTCAGGCAGGCAGATAACTGCCTTTATCCCGTTTTTCTGTGCCGCGAGGGCAACGCCCTGCGCATGGTTGCCCGCCGAGCAGGCTATAACGCCGTGTGCCTTTTCCTCATCGGAAAGCTGTGAAATTTTAAAATAAGCGCCCCTGACCTTAAACGAACCGGTGACCTGAAGATTCTCCGTTTTAAGGTAAACATCAGCTTCGGGGTTGATATGCTTTGACTTTATACATTCAGTAGGTCTTATGACCTCTTTAAGAACGTGCGAAGCCTTATACACCTTATCCAATGTAAGCATTTTTTACCAGACCTTTCGATTTATTCAGCTTTTAAATTTTTAAGCCTTAATATTTTATCAAAAATTTATCAAAAATTCCGTGCCATACTGCGCGGTCATATAAAAAGTATACCATTTTTTAACCTTTTTGTCAAGGGTTTTTGACGCGTCGTACACGCGTCAAAAACTGAAATTCGCCGTGGGCGAATTTCTCCCCTATTTATCCACCTTGGGAAGAGCGCACTCCCCCTCCCACGGGATGGGGCAGGGGGTGGGCAAGCCCCTCCTTGATGAGGGACGCAAAATCGGCTTTGCCGATGTTTGCTTGGGGTAGAGTTTTAAACTCGCCCCGCAGGGGCGCACCTTGCTTCGCCGCCACTGCGGCGCAACTTTAGTATTGAAATTCCCCGCAAAATATGCTAAAATATTATCGGGTGATGTTTATGGATATAGAATATATACACGAACCGACCGACTTACAGTGCGGTCAGGCTGTGCTTGCAATGGTTCTCGGTATGTCCGTCGGCGAGATAGTGAGCCTTATTGGGAACGAACGCGAAACTACTTTTAAAGAAATGAAAAATACTTTTGAATTGTACGGCGCTGCCGTGTCCCCGCAGCGGCTTTCGGCGGAGCGTAAAGACGAGCTTCCGCCCCTTTGCCTGCTTAGCCTTGAAACTCCGCGCTGCTGGCATTGGTCGCTGTATTGTGACGGAAAATTTTATGACCCCGAACATGGCGTTCTTGATGATTTTCCCGAATGTAACCGTAAATTTTACTGGGAAATTAAAATTTGACAGCCGTAAACGGCTTTGCCGTCCGCAAAAATGTCCCCTCTTTTCAAGGGGACTTTTTGTATTAACGCTTGTTCAAATGCTTATTCAAAAGCCTGTTGACAGCCTATTGACGCCAGAGTTTTTTCTCGGACGGACAGCTGCTGTGCTTGCGTGCGGCGCGTATCTCGACAAAACAGCCGCATCTGCCGCATATCCCCGCGTTTAACTCGTCACAGGCAAGACAGGTGTCAAGACGGCTGCGGTAAAGCTCTTCGCTGCTTTTTTCCTCATCGGGTATGAGCGAGATACGCTCGGCTGCTATCGCGGCAAGGTCGGCTTCGCCCGCCTTTTCGAGCAAGCACCGCTTGCAGATCTTCTTTTGAGCCATAATTATTTTTTCAGTATTATCTCTGCGACCGAGCAGGCGGGCAGCCTTACGGAGAATTTGCCCGAACCCTGTGCTACTTCAAGCGGCTTGATAACTACCGCTTCGGGGTCGTCAAAGGTGTTGAGCGAATGTACCTCGCCCGTGAGTATCCTTCCGCAAGCCGTTGAGGCTTCCGCGCCGACAATTTCAACATCATAGTCCTTTTCAAGCGAGCAGTTGGCAGCGGTTATTACAATATCCCCATTCTCATTTACGCTCGCGCTCTGCGTCAGTGCGGGTACGCCCTCGGCGGCGTATTCGTTTTCTATATGCGAGTATATCAGCGTATTTTCCATATGTTCTTTGAACAGATCAAAGGTGTGATATGTCGGAGTTTTTATGGTCTTTTCGCCCTCTGTCAGCAGTACCGCCTGGAGAACGTTTACTGCCTGCGCAATATTTGCCATATAAACGCGATCGGAATGTTTATTGAAAATATTGAGATTTATTGCGGCTACTATCGCGTCGCGCATGGTGTTCAGCTGATAGAGAAAACTCGGGTGAGTGTCAGGCTCAACGTCATACCAGCAGCCCCATTCGTCAACGATAAGACCCACCTTATGCTGCGGATCGTATCTGTCCATTATCGCGCTGTGACGGCTGACAAGTTCCTCCATACGCAGCGTACATTTCAGCGTTGAATAATATTCAGCCGTATCAAATTCCGTCGAACTGCCCTTATGATCCCAATTGCCGGTAGGCACGGTGTAATAATGCATGGAAAGTCCGTCCATATTCCACGGGGTTATTTTTTTCATGCAGACCTCTGTCCAGTTATAATCGTCCGCATTGGGGCCGCAGGCAATCTTGTAAAGCTTATTGCCGCTGAATTCACGGCAGAATGCGGCATATTTTCTATATTGATCGCAGTAATATTCGGGGGACATACTTCCGCCGCAGCCCCAGCTTTCATTGCCGATACCGAGATATTTAAGTTTCCACGCCTTTTCCCTGCCGTTTTTGCGGCGAAGGTCAGCCATAGGCGAAGTATCGTCAAAGGTGATATAATCTATCCAATCCATAAGTTCGCGCACCGTGCCGCTGCCGACATTGCCGCTGATATACGGCTGACAGCCGACCAGTTCGCAGAAGCGCATAAATTCATGCGTACCGAAGCTGTTATCCTCAACGATATGTCCCCAGTTGTTAACCACCTTAACGCGGTCTTTTTTATCGCCGACCCCGTCCTTCCAATGATACTCGTCCGCAAAGCAGCCGCCCGGCCAGCGCAGTACGGGAAGTTTTATATCTCTCAGAGCCTCGACAACATCAGCCCTGAAGCCCTCTATATTGGGGATATCGCTGTCCTCGCCGACATAAATACCGTCATAGATACAGCGTCCGAGATGCTCGGAAAAATTTGAATAGATCTCTTTGTTGATCTTGCTTTTTTTATCAAGCGGATTAAGCGTTAGTCTTACAGTGCTCATAGATAACAACGTCCTTTCTTATACCGGCAAATAAATTTTACTTGCGAAAATATCAATGCAAAAAGCTTTGCTTTTATATTTTGTATTATATAATATTTATGCGGGAATGTCAATAGATATTTTTTAAAAAGGTTGCCGCTTCGCGGCAATTTAAAACTCTACCCCAAACCCCTCCCGTGGGAGGGGGTATTGACAATCCCTCCGACATGGATAATAATTATTCGGTATATGCACCATTTTTCCTATTTATCAAACTTAGAGTGACGCTCTCGCCCCCCTTGATTTTTTATATGCTTTATGGTATAATAAATAAAAATTAAGAAAGACAGGTGAACGCTGTGAAATATATCCTTGCTCTCGATCAGGGTACAACATCTTCAAGGGCGGTCGTCTTTGACGAAAAATGCGGCATGACCGCGATAGCTCAGCATGAATTTACTCAGTATTACCCTAAAGAGGGTTACGTTGAACACGACCCGGAGGAAATATGGTCGTCGCAGTATTCGGCAATGAATGAGGCGGTCGCTCAAAGCGGTATAGACCCGCGCGATATCGCCGCCGTGGGGATAACCTGTCAGCGCGAAACTACCATTGTCTGGGATAAAAACAGCGGCAGACCTGTCTGTAACGCTATCGTATGGCAGTGCCGCCGTACCGCTGACTATATCGAACAGCTTAAACAAAGCGGCGCGGGCGAAATGATCCGCCAAAAAACAGGACTGCTCCCCGATGCCTATTTCAGCGCGTCAAAAATACGCTGGATACCCGATAACGTTGACGGCGCACGCCAAAAGGCTGAGCGCGGCGAACTGCTCTTCGGAACGATAGATTCTTATCTTTTGTGGAAGCTCACGGGCGGCAGAAGTCATTTTACCGATTACACCAACGCCGCACGCACAATGCTGTTCAATATACACACTCTCGAATGGGACGGGGAGCTATTTGAATTGTTCGGCATACCGCGCTCTATGCTGCCCGAGGTCAGATGCTCGGGTGATGATTTCGGCACGGCGGATATCGGCGGCTGTCAGATACCCATAACTGCGGCGGTCGGCGATCAGCAGGCTGCGCTTTTCGGTCAGTGCTGCTTTGAGGAGGGTATGGTAAAAAATACCTACGGCACCGGCTGCTTTATGCTGATGAATACGGGTAACAGCATAAAACACAGCGAAAACGGACTGCTTGCCTCTGCGGCGGCGGCGGTACGCGGAGAACAGCAGCAGTACCTGCTCGAGGGCAGCGTTTTTGTCGGCGGCGCGGTAATGCAGTGG
>CANPYF010000074.1 GCA_947587925.1 uncultured Ruminococcus sp. | reverse complement strand
AAATTGTCCACTTATCTGTACACTTTGTAATAAATTTGTGATTTTTTTGATTTTTATTTTGAAAATTGATTTCCGTGTTATCAAACGACCTTGCCTATGCCGAAATCGCCCGATTCATAATCGTTATCATCGGTGTACAGCGATTCATCAAAATCATAATCGTCAAAATCGTAATCGTCAAAGTCGTAGTCGCCTACTCCTCCGCCGTAATCCTGACTGAAATCATAGTCGCCATAATCGCCGTAATCACCGTAATCTTCGACTTCCGAACCGAAGATCTCATTGTAAAGCTCTTCGCCGAGAATTTCCTTAACGGAAGCCTGCCAGCCTTCAACGTCACAGCCTTCGAGGTAGCTGTTCATCTCGTTCTCGTCAGTCGCTTTGTACATTGTGCCTGTCGGTATGGTTATATCGGATGCGTCGGTGGTCTGACCCTTCATGTTGAACGTGCCAAAGTCCTCGCCGTCCGCTTTCATTGAGAAACTCATGTCGAAGTTTTCGCCGCTGTTGTTGAAGGTGTATACCATTTCGCCGTCATCAGCGGTTATCTTCATAGTTCCCGTCAGCGAATCTTCGGTAGCGGTCAGCTGGTCGCAGGTGAAGGTAACGGTCTCCTGCATTATCGGGAGTTCGCTGTCAGGGTTTTCATAGTCGTATGCACTGTAATCTTCGGAGTAGCTTACAACGCTTATGCTGCCGTCAAGGGTGTCGCCGTCAAGGGTAAGTGCGCCCGCAGCGGTCATGCCCGTGCCGTCCTCTTCCATAAAGCTCCAGTCAACTATGTAAGCGTCATCAGTCGCAGCGCAGATAGCGTAAACCTCTTCGGGTTCGCCGCCTTCTTCGGGATTTTTCATGCCGATTCCCTGTATCTCGTCGCCGTTGTAGTAGATCTCTAAGTTGATCGTTTCATCAGTACCCTCGGTGCTTTCCTCTAACATGGAATCCCACATATTGTTGTATTCTTCCTCGTCAGCGCCGAGAGAATCGACCATGAAACTCTTCATAGTCTCGTCCGACTTCCACTTGTCGCTTATTGCGTTTACTACCTTTACATAATCGTCATAGGTCACAGTGTAAGCCTTGGTGGTAAGCTCGACCGACTTGCCGCCCTGCTCTACCTTGCGGTTCGCACCGTCTGTCGCGGCGGGAGCGTTCTCCTTTATCGTGTCGCCGTAGCTTTCGATATCGGTAAACAGTGCGTCAAAATCGATGCTTTCAAGCGCGTCAATGTCAGGCGTATCCTCTGTCGCATCAACGCCGGTGCTGCTGCCGTCAATTTCGGTACTATACATATCCTGCATAGCCGCCTCCATATCCTCAACAGTTGCAGTGACATAAGCGTCGCTGAGCTCAGGCGCTTTAACATACGCGGTCTCGTTCTCGTTGTCATATACAACATTGAGCGATACAACGTTCTGAGAATCATACTTTATGGAATAATCCATTGCGGAAAGTTTATCCTTCTGCTTGGCTTCAACGGACATGGCTACCGCTTTTACGTCAGGTACGTCCGCACCCGGAGTGTAGCTGAGTTCCATGCTGTAGCCGCCTTCAAGTTCGCCCTTGGCGATCTGCTGTACCTTGTCAAGCTGATCTTCTATATTGCTTGCCGCCTGATCTATGGTAAGCGAAGCGTTGGACTTGCCGTCCTTGCCGCCGTCCTTTTCAGCCTTGCCGCCGTTATCCTTTACAAATTCAAAATAATAGCCGACTCCCGAACCGACCACGGTAACGGCGAGAACGCCTGCCAGAACGGGCGTTAAAAATGACTTTTTGATCATGAAAATTCTCCTCCTTAGTTTCACTCACAATTGTTCCTTGTTCCAAATTAATTTGCTGATGTTATTCGCAGGTCATGATCCGCCGCAGTTTATGCAAAACACAGCTATCAAAACCTTTCTTAACTGACAGATAATCCTGTTGCTGAGATATGCGTTCCTTTTAAAATACGGTAACGCAGGCGTTTTTACAGACAAAATTCAAGATCTTAGCGTCCTTCTGTAAATTCGTTAGCATAATTATATCACAAGCCGAAAAATTTGTCAAGTGATTTAATAAATTTTTTTACAGTATTTTGACGAACTGTCCGACCGATATTAAAATATTATGTCAAAATTCAGATAAAGCCCTCCTGCATAAGAAAAGAAAACAGCTCGCTGTATCTTCTCGTCACGGGAAATGCGACCTTTTTTTGCGCTATCATGTTTTCCAGTTCCGCCTTGCCGACCCACCTTGCGCCCTCGGTCTCGCCCTTTTGCAGCTTTATTTCGCTTATGTCCGCGTCATGTCTTAAAAAGAAGCAGTCCATAAACGCGGTATTTTCTTTTATCGAACAGATAAACCGCAGACGGTCGCCCGCGTCTATACCCGTTTCTTCAAAAAGCTCGCGCCGCGCCGCCTGTTCGCTGTTTTCGCCCGCAAGCGCAGAGCCTGCCGTAAATTCCCATTATCCTTATCCTTCGAGCGCAGAGTGCAAAGCAACTTGCCGTGACTGTTCATAGTTACTATCATTACAGCGACATGATATTCGCCGCTCATCGGCTTCATGCTCCCGCGCAGCGCTTTTTTGCCAAGCGGCTGTCTGTTTTCGTCATACAAGTCCCAATATTCAGCCATTGTTACCTTCTCCTCCGCTCCTTTTACGCAGCTGTCTGAAAAAATCGCTGAGCAGCTGCGCACATTCCTCTTTCAGCACGCCCTTTTCGACCTGCGGGACATGGTTGAGCCGCTGTGCGAACAGGTCAAAAGATGAACCGCACGCGCCGAATCGCATATCGTCCGCGCCGAAAACCAGCCGCTCCAGTCTGCTGTTGACTATCGCGCCCGCACACATAGCGCACGGTTCAAGTGTTACATACAGCGTACAGCCCATCAGCCGCCAGCCGCCGAGCCTTTTTGAAGCTGCGTCTATCGCGATCAATTCGGCGTGCGAAAGTGACGAACGGTCGGCTTCCCGCCTGTTATAACCCTCGGCTATTATTTCTCCGCTGTCGTTTTTGACTATAAGCGCACCGACGGGAACGTCACCGTTTTGCGCGGCAAGCCTTGCCAGTTCTATACAGCGGCGCATATATTTTTCATCATCATACATTATATGAACCTCACCGAAAAAACTACCGCGACAACATCGAGCATAAGCCAGATCATAAAAAGATTTGAATAAATAAGACAGCGCGTTTTTTCACCGATAGTCATTTCCGTTTCTTCATCGTGTATATTCAATCGCGGGTACGGCTCAGCCGTAAGTTTTTGAAGAGAATAGACCGCCGCCGCCGATACCGCCAGACATATTATCGCTTCGATAAAGCGTTTGGGCAGATCATCGGGGACGAGCGAAAGCTCGTTGAGCAGCGCTTCAACGTGCATAAGCACGACCCTTGTCAATATCGAAGCATAGACCGAGCCGTTTATAACGGTTATAATGCCCAAAATTATGCAAAGGAAGAACATATACATTATATTTGAAATATCGTGATAGCAAAAGGCTGACGCAAAGGCGGAAATGATGATAGCAAAAAGGTCGCCGAACTGCCTGAAAAGCTGTAGGATATACCCTCTGAAAATAATTTCTATCAGTACCGAACTGACGATCATTTCCGAAAGGTAATAAACGGTCTGCGCCGTTTTGTCATCGGTATTAAGATAATAATAAAAGGAAACGTCTATATTTACCTGTGAAAATACCTGTATAAGAACATAATCGAATACCCTGCTTATTATAAGGAACATCAGCGCGATACAAAGTCCGCAGATGAACAGTTTCGCTCCCGGTTTTTCATGCGGCAGAGATATTTTGGCAGGCATTTTAAGCGTAAAATGCGCGATAAGCAGCACCGAAAGCAGCGAGATCACCCGCAGGGCGATATAGACATAGGATTGCGCCGCCGAAATGGTCTCAAGGTCGTCATGCTGAGAATAATAGACCCAGCCGAGATAATCGGAGTTAAAAGCATATTTCATTATGTTAAAGCGCAGTACCTGAAACAAAAGCAGTATAAGCATTGAAAATCCGAGGAAATTCGTGCAGCGCCTGAGCGCTTCTTTTTCAGCCGTAACAGCGCGTCTGTCGGCAAAACCCTCTCCGTCTATATAGGTATGCTCGCGGCTGTCGTGAACAAAGCTGTAGGCATATTTATTTTCGGGATCGTTGCGCCATGCCGTATATGCTTCGGCATAATCGCTGCCCTGTCCGTGATAGTGCCGCTGACCCGCAACATCTATCATATAATCGCGATTATTCGCATAATCACGCTTATCCGCCATTTTGCACACCTCCGGCGCTTATGATACTCCTTAAACCTAATTAATATTATATCATAAAAGCGCATAAACGTCTACAAACGCGGTCGTTTGTTTACTTTTTATTAACAAAAAAGAGCCTGCATTTTCAGCAGGCTCTGATTTTAAGCAAAAATTTATTTTTGCAAAATAGTTTTCAGCTAAACTAATTACTCGTTGATAGCCGTAACAACGCCCGAACCAACGGTTCTGCCGCCTTCACGGATAGCGAAACGGAGTCCCTCTTCGATAGCGATAGGAGTGATAAGCTCAACGTCCATAGTTACGTTATCTCCGGGCATACACATTTCCTTGTCAGCAGGAAGCGAGATAACACCGGTAACGTCGGTAGTTCTGAAATAGAACTGGGGTCTGTAGTTGTTGAAGAACGGAGTGTGTCTGCCGCCCTCGTCCTTTTTAAGAACGTAAACCTGTCCCGAGAACTTGGTGTGGGGGTGGATAGAGCCGGGCTTGCAGAGAACCTGTCCTCTTTCAACCTGATCTCTGGTGATACCTCTGAGAAGTGCGCCGATGTTGTCACCTGCTTCAGCATAATCAAGAGTCTTTCTGAACATCTCGATACCGGTAACAACGGTGGTCTGCTTTTCATCAGAAAGTCCAACGATCTCGACCTGCTCGTTGAGGTTGAGCTTTCCTCTTTCAACTCTTCCGGTAACAACGGTTCCGCGTCCGGAAATGGTCATTGTATCCTCTATAGGCATAAGGAAAGGCTTAGCGTCGTCTCTCTCAGGATCGGGAATGAATTCGTCAACAGCGTCCATAAGCTCAAGGATGGGCTTGTAAGCTTCGTTGGAGAGATCGTCGGGAGCTTCGAGTGCGGCAAGAGCCGAACCGATGATGATAGGAGTATCATCTCCGGGGAAGTCATAGGACGAGAGAAGATCTCTGATGTCCATTTCAACGAGCTCGAGAAGCTCGGGGTCGTCAACCTGATCTGCCTTGTTCATGAAAACAACGATAGCAGGAACGCCAACCTGACGAGCAAGAAGGATATGCTCTCTTGTCTGAGCCATAGGACCGTCAGAAGCGGCAACAACAAGGATAGCGCCGTCCATCTGAGCAGCACCGGTGATCATGTTCTTTACATAGTCAGCGTGGCCCGGGCAGTCAACGTGAGCATAGTGACGCTTGTCAGTCTCATACTCAACGTGAGCGGTGTTTATTGTGATTCCTCTTTCTCTTTCCTCAGGAGCCTTATCGATCATGTCGTAAGCCTCATACTGAGCCTGACCCTTCATAGCGAGAGTCTTGGTGATAGCTGCGGTAAGAGTTGTCTTTCCGTGGTCAACGTGGCCTATTGTACCGATGTTGACATGGGGTTTTGTTCTTTCAAATTTAGCCTTAGCCATTGGTTATTTCCTCCTTAAAAATAAAATATTTAAAATACGAAATCCCTATAATTGTATTATAGCAGATTCATTTCGATTTTGCAAGTGTTTTTGAAAAAAATTACAAATTTTCCTCGTTACAAAAGCTTATTCGGCTTTTTTGCGGGAGCTTACGATCTTTTCGGAGATCGACTTAGGCACTTCGATATAGCTGTCGGGCTCCATAGAATACTGTCCGCGTCCCTGCGTCTTTGAACGAAGATCGTTTGAATAGCCGAACATTTCGGAAAGCGGAACGAGCGCGTTTATCTGCTGTGCTCCGGGTCTTGCCTCCATGCCCTGTATCTGTCCGCGGCGGCTGTTGAGATCGCCGATAACATCTCCCATGTAGTCCTCCGGCACGATAACCGTTACCTTCATGATAGGCTCGAGGATAACAGGGTCAGCCTTTCTCATAGCCTCCTTGAACGCCATTGAGCCTGCCAGCTTGAATGCCATTTCGGACGAGTCAACTTCGTGATAAGAACCGTCATAAAGTTCTACCTTTACATCGACTACCTGATAGCCTGCAAGCACGCCTGCTTCCATAGCGCCTCTGATACCTGCGTCAACGGCGGGGATATATTCCTTGGGAACTGCACCGCCGACAACGCTGTTGATAAACTCATAGCCCTTGCCGGATTCGTTAGGCTCAACATTGATCTTAACGTGACCGTATTGACCCTTACCGCCCGACTGCTTGGCGTATTTGTAATCAACGCTTGTCTTGCTCCTGATAGTTTCCTTATAAGAAACCTGCGGAGCGCCTACGTTAGCCTCGACCTTGAATTCTCTGAGAAGTCTGTCTACTATTATTTCAAGGTGAAGCTCGCCCATTCCTGCAATGATCGTCTGTCCTGTTTCCTCGGAGGTCCATGTCTTGAAGGTCGGGTCTTCCTCGGCAAGCTTGGAAAGCGCGATACCCATTTTCTCCTGACCTGCTTTAGTCTTAGGCTCGATAGCAAGCTGTATAACAGGCTCGGGGAATTCCATTGATTCGAGTATAACGGGATATTTTTCATCACAAAGAGTGTCGCCCGTAGTGGTATTTTTCAGGCCGATAGCCGCAGCGATATCTCCCGAATAAACGGTATCTATATCCTTTCTGTGGTTAGAATGCATCTGAACGATACGTCCTATTCTCTCGGTCTTATCCTTTGTGGCATTATATACGTTTGAACCTGCCTGAAGTACGCCCGAATAAACTCTGAAGAAGCAGAGTTTTCCGACAAACGGGTCGGTAGCGATCTTGAACGCAAGCGCCGAGAACGGCTCTTCATCGCTCGAAGGTCTTTCTACCTCTTCGCCTGTTTCGGGATTTACGCCCTTGATGTGGGGTATATCCGTAGGCGCGGGCATATAGTCTACTATCGCGTCAAGCAGTTTCTGAACGCCCTTGTTTCTGTAGGAAGTACCGCAGCAAACAGGTACCATAGTGTTAGCTATAGTGCCTTTTCTTATGCACATTTTAAGCTCGTCAATGGTCAGCTCTTCGCCGTCAAGATACTTCATCATTACCTCCTCGTCCTGCTCAGCGGCAGCGTCGAGAAGGGTAGCGCGGTATTCCTCCGCCTGTTCTAACATATCCTCGGGTATATCGGTCACCTGAATGTCCGTACCGAGGTCGTTGGTGTAAATATATGCTTTCATTTCAAGCAGGTCTATAAGACCTTTGAAATCGTCCTCAGCTCCTATCGGAAGCTGTATGGCGACCGCATTTGCCTTTAATCTTGAATGAAGCATTTCAAGAACTCTGTAAAAATCCGCTCCCATGATATCCATTTTATTAACGTATACCATTCTCGGAACGTGATAATTGTCCGCCTGTCTCCAAACCGTTTCGGTCTGCGGCTCAACGCCGCCCTTGGCGCAAAGCACTGTTACCGAACCGTCGAGAACTCTCAGCGAACGCTCAACTTCGACCGTAAAGTCAACGTGGCCGGGGGTGTCGATAATATTAAGACGGTGTTTGTTCCAGAAGCAGGTGGTTGCAGCCGAGGTTATCGTTATACCTCTTTCCTGCTCCTGCGCCATCCAGTCCATCGTGGCAGCACCCTCGTGGACTTCGCCTATCTTATGGGTAATACCCGTATAAAACAGGATTCTCTCCGTAGTCGTTGTCTTTCCGGCGTCTATATGAGCCATGATACCTATATTTCTGGTATCCTGCAAAGAACAATCTCTTGGCATATTTTCCTCCTATTTGTATACTGCTATTACCATCTGTAATGAGCAAACGCCTTGTTGGCTTCTGCCATTCTGTGTGTTTCGTCACGCTTCTTGCATGAGCCGCCCACGCCGTTTACGGCGTCCATTATTTCTGCGGCAAGTCTCTGCTTCATGGTATCCTCGTTTCTTTCACGAGAATATTTGGTTATCCATCTGAGTCCGAGGGTCTGTCTTCTTTCGGGACGGACCTCCATAGGCACCTGATAGGTAGCGCCGCCTACACGGCGAGCCTTTACCTCCAGTTCGGGCATGATGTTTTCCATTGCTTCTTCAAAAACCTCCAGAGCGGGACGTCCTGTCTTTTCCTCAACGATCTCGAAAGCGCCGTAAACTATTTTCTGAGCAACTCCCTTTTTGCCGTCGAGCATGATATTGTTTACCAGTCTGGTAACAAGCTTTGACTTGTAAACAGGATCTTCAAGAACATCTCTCTTGGATACCTTACCTCTTCTTGGCACTGTAATTCCCTCCTTCACATAAAATGAATTCACAGGTACTCGCTTCCGCGGGCTTTTCCCGCAGCCCCGTTCGTACTCAAAAGCGGCAAGGCGATCTATCTATATAAATCACTCCGCTTTTAAAATTTACGCGGTCTTCGCATCAACTGCGACAATGAGTTTTAACCTTAAATAAAATAATTTTTTATCGGTGTGCGGCAATTTTTAAGCCGCCCGATATTTGCAGCGCTTACTTGCCTGCCTTAGGTCTTTTAGCGCCGTATTTTGAACGCGCCTGCATTCTCTTGGCAACGCCCTGAGCGTCAAGTGTGCCTCTGATAATGTGATAACGCGTACCGGGGAGATCCTTAACACGTCCGCCTCTGATGAGAACGACGCTGTGCTCCTGCAGATTGTGACCGATCCCCGGGATATAAGCGGTAACTTCCGTTCCGTTCGTAAGCTTAACTCTTGCGATCTTTCTCATTGCGGAATTAGGCTTTTTGGGGGTAGCCGTTCTTACTGCGGTGCAGACTCCTCTTTTCTGAGGGCAGCTCTGGTCTATTACCTTTTTCTTCTTGGAGTTGTAACCCTTCTGAAGTGCGGGCGCGGTAGACTTTGTTTCAAAGCTGTCTCTTCCCTGTTTAACTAACTGGTTAAAGGTTGGCATGGTTTCTCTCCTTTCCTCAAAAATTTCATGCGGGCACAGTATGCCCACATAATATAAATTATACACCTGTTCGGCAGGCTTGTCAAGAGCCGTTCACAGGTTTTATACAATTATTTTACCCTTTTTTATCATTTTAAACGCGTTCCGCTGAAAAAAGCCGCGCCGCCGCCAAGCTTTCTGCCTGCTTAAACGGTCGGCGCGGAATTATTCTCGTCAAATCAGCTTATTTCAAAAGCCGTCATATCCCCGAAAAGGGATCGGCGGACACATGAGGAAGGCTTTCATTTTTTACCACCTCGACATTATTATAGACGTCCATACCCGTTCCGGCAGGTATCAGCTTACCTATAATAACGTTCTCTTTAAGACCGTGCAGATGGTCGGTCTTGCCGTTTATCGCCGCGTCTGTCAGAGCCTTTGTGGTTTCCTGGAAGGAAGCCGCCGAGAGGAAGGAATCCGAGTAGCTTGACGCCTTTGTTATACCCTGCAATACCGGCGAAGCCGTAACAAGGCGTGCGTTTATGTCGCCCTCGTCTATCTTCTTCTGTATCTCCTCGTTTATCTCGTTTATCTCGCTCTTTTCGACCAGCTTGCCGGGCAGCAGATAGCTTGAACCGCTGTCTTCTACCTTGACCTTCTTCATCATCTGGCGTACTATTACCTCGATATGCTTATCGTTGATGTCAACACCCTGGAGCCTGTAGACCTTCTGTACTTCGGTGATGATGTAGTTCTGTACGGCTTCCGCGCCGTTTACGGCAAGTATATCCACGGGATTTATCGAGCCTTCGGTCAGCGGATCGCCCTTTTTGACGGTATCGCCGTCCTTGACTCTCATCTTATATCCGTAAGGTACGGAATAGATCTCTTCCTGCGGATCTTCGGTATTTTCGCTCGTCACAATGACCTGACGCATTTTCTTGACCTCTTCGATCCTTACAGTACCGTCTATCCTTGTGATTATGGCAGCGCCCTTGGGACGTCTGCTTTCAAAAAGTTCTTCGACACGGGGAAGACCCTGTGTGATGTCCTCTGCCGACGCGATACCGCCCGTGTGGAAGGTACGCATTGTAAGCTGTGTACCCGGCTCGCCGATAGACTGCGCGGAAATTACTCCGACCGCTTCTCCGACTCTTACCACCTTGCCGTTTGCAAGGTTTGCGCCGTAGCATTTTGCACATACGCCGTTTTTCGCCTTGCAGGCAAGCACCGAACGTATCTTTATCTTATCTCTGCCTGTCGCTTCAAGTATCTGCTGTACTCTGTCAGCGTCATGCTCGTTCATCAGCTTATTTCTTGAAACGGCGACTTCGCCCGTTTTGGGATCTTTCAGATCTTCAACAAGGAATCTGCCGATAAGTCTTTCTTTAAGCGGCTCTATCTTTTCCCTGCCGTTCTTTATCTCGAAAACGTCTATGCCGTCTGTCGTTCCGCAGTCGTTCTGTCTGATAATAACGTCCTGAGATACGTCAACAAGTCGTCTTGTAAGATAACCCGAGTCTGCCGTTCTCAGCGCGGTATCGGCAAGTCCCTTTCGAGCGCCGCGCGACGAGATGAAGTATTCGAGTATATTAAGTCCCTCACGGTAGTTTGCCCTTATAGGCATTTCTATCGTCGAACCTGATGTGTTGGCGATAAGTCCGCGCATACCCGCGAGCTGACGTATCTGGTTGATAGAACCACGCGCTCCCGAATCAGCCATCATGTTTATCGGGTTGTAAGGATCAAGTCCGTCTTTAAGTGCTTTTGTTACCTCGTCGGTCGCCTTGTTCCATATCTCGATAAATCTCTTGGATTTTTCCTCTCTGGAAATATATCCTCTCTTATACTGCTTATCAACGGCATTTACAAGCTCGTCCGCGTGTTCGAGTATCGTCTTTTTGGCGGCGGGTATCTCCGCGTCGCAAACCGCTACCGTTATCGCGGCTTTAGTGGAATACTTAAAGCCGAGCGCCTTTATCCTGTCAAGCACCTCGGAGGTATATGTCGTGCCGTGCTGATGTATACATCTTTCAACGATATCCGAAAGCTGTCCTTTCTTTACAAGGAAGCTTACTTCAAGATCAAACTGCTTATCCGAACTGGTTCTGTCAACATAACCCAGATCCTGCGGGATATTTTCGTTGAAAATAAGTCTGCCGACCGTCGCGTCTATTATCTTGGATACCTGTCTGTCGCCGACCTGCTTGGTTATCCTTACCTTGATAGCCGCGTGCAGCGAAACAAGTCCCTGGTCGTAAGCCATAAGGGCTTCGTTGACGTCTCTGAATACCTTTCCTTCGCCCGGCTCGCCGTCCTTTTGCAGCGTCAGATAATAAGAACCGAGTATCATATCCTGTGTAGGAACGGCAACAGGCCGTCCGTCGGAGGGTTTGAGCAGATTGTTTGCCGCAAGCATGAGGAATCTCGCCTCTGCCTGTGCTTCGGGCGATATCGGCAGATGCACCGCCATCTGGTCGCCGTCAAAGTCGGCGTTATAAGC
>CANPYF010000073.1 GCA_947587925.1 uncultured Ruminococcus sp. | reverse complement strand
GCGTGCGCGATACCATAGACAAATTCCGCAGCCGTAAGCTTCCTGCGATAATACTTATCCCGGGAGTAAATTCCAACACGGGCGAAGGAATGAGAAATCTTCATCAGTCGGTCGAAAAGGCGGTCGGCTCTGATATTTTGAAATGAAAGGAGCATTGCCTTACATGAACGCGGCAAGCACAGGAAAAATCGTAAAGATAGCAGGTCCGCTTATAATAGCGGAGGGTATGCGCGATGCAAATATGTTCGATATGGTGCGCGTCAGCGACCGCAGACTTATCGGAGAGATAATCGAGATGCACGGCGACCGTGCATCCGTACAGGTATATGAGGAAACCTCGGGTCTTGGCACAGGCGAGCCTGTCGAATCGGTCGGCGAACCTATGAGCGCCGAACTCGGACCGGGACTTATAGGCAGTATTTTTGACGGAATACAGCGTCCGCTTGACGACATAAGAAAATTATGCGGCAGCAATCTTCAGAAGGGTGTTGAAGTACCTTCTCTTAAACGCGGCAAGGTGTGGAGCTTTACCCCGACTGTTAAGGTCGGTGATAAGGTAATCGGCGGCGATGTGATAGGTACTGTACCCGAAACGGATATCGTTTTGCATAAAATTATGGTGCCTAACGGTCTTAAAGGTACTGTCAAGAGCATTTCTGCGGGCGAATATAAGGTAGACGAGACCGTTTGTGTTATTGAAAACGATAAGGGCGGCGAAACGCAGCTTACGCTTATGCAAAAATGGCCTGTCCGCCGCGGAAGACCTTATGCGTCAAAGCTTTCGCCCGATATGCCGCTTATAACGGGACAAAGAGTAGTCGATTGCCTTTTCCCGATAGCTAAAGGCGGCGTTGCGGCTATCCCCGGACCTTTCGGCAGCGGAAAGACCGTTACTCAGCATCAGCTTGCAAAGTGGGCAGAGGCTGATATAATAGTGTATATAGGCTGCGGAGAGCGCGGAAACGAGATGACCGACGTTCTTAACGAATTTCCGGAACTTATTGACCCGCATACGGGAAAATCTCTTATGGAGCGCACGGTGCTTATTGCCAATACCTCCGATATGCCCGTTGCGGCGCGTGAAGCGTCTGTTTATACGGGAATAACTATCGCAGAATATTTCAGAGATATGGGTTACTCTGTCGCACTTATGGCGGATTCCACATCACGCTGGGCGGAAGCGCTCAGAGAAATGTCGGGCAGACTTGAAGAAATGCCCGGCGACGAAGGATATCCCGCTTATCTCGGCAGCCGTCTGGCTCAATTCTATGAGCGTGCGGGACGCATAGTGGCAAACGGATCTGATAAACGCGAGGGTGCGCTGTCTGTAATAGGAGCGGTATCACCTCCCGGCGGCGACATCTCAGAGCCTGTTTCGCAGGCAACGCTCCGTATCGTAAAGGTATTCTGGGGACTTGACGCTTCGCTTGCTTATCAAAGACATTTCCCCGCTATAAACTGGCTGACAAGCTACTCGCTTTATGCTGACAGTCTCAGCGATTGGTATAAACAAAACGTTGCGGAGGACTGGCCCGAACTCAGAGCGAGATTTATAGCTATACTGCACGAGGAAGCGGAGCTTATGGAGATAGTAAAGCTTATCGGTATGGATTCGCTTTCGTCAAGCGACAGGCTTAAAATGGAAACTGCGCGTTCTATTCGCGAGGACTTCCTCCATCAGCTTGCTTTCCATGAGATAGATACTTATTCAAGTATGAAAAAACAGCTTTATATGATGCGCCTTATACTTCAATTCCACGATCAGGCGGAGGAAGCAGCGGATTTGGGAGCAGATGAGAACGTGCTTTCAGACCTTGCGGTAAGAGAAAAGATAGGACGCTTTAAATATACGCCCGAAGACAGCATTGATGAAGAATACCAGAAGCTTTCGAGAGAGATAACTGCCGAAACTCAAAAGGCTGTCGGTGAGCGGAAGGAGGATATCTGATGCCGAGAGAATATAGGACTATTGAAGAGGCAGCAGGACCTCTGCTGCTTGTAAAAGACGTTGAGGGAGTAAAATATAATGAACTTGCTCAGATAAAACTTGCCAACGGGGAACGCCGCCGCTGCCGTGTGCTTGAAATAGACGGCACTAATGCGCTCGTTCAGCTTTTCGATAATGCGGCAGGTATAAATCTACAGGATTCAAGCGTTATATTTTCAGGAAGGCAAATGGAACTTGGCGTATCGGAGGATATGCTTGGCAGAGTTTTTGACGGTCTTGGAACGCCGATAGACGGCGGACCCGAGATAATCCCCGAAATGCGGCTCGACGTAAACGGTCTGCCTATGAACCCTGTTGCGAGAAAATATCCGCAGGAGTTCATTCAGACGGGTGTATCCGCAATTGACGGACTTAATACGCTTGTGCGCGGTCAGAAACTGCCGATCTTTTCGGCAAGCGGTCTTCCTCATGCGCAGCTTGCAGCGCAGATAGCAAGACAGGCTAAGGTACGCGGAAAGGACGAACAGTTTGCTGTTGTATTTGCCGCAATGGGAATAACCTTTGAAGAATCGGAATATTTTGTAAACAGCTTTCGCAGTACAGGTGCGCTCGACAGAACGGTACTGTTCATAAATCTGGCGAACGACTCTGCGATAGAGCGTCTTGCGACGCCCAAAATGGCTCTGACTGCGGCGGAATATCTTGCTTTCCAAAAGAATATGCACGTTCTTGTAATATTGACTGATATTACCAACTACGCCGACGCACTGCGTGAGGTATCTGCGGCAAGAAAAGAAGTCCCCGGAAGAAGAGGCTACCCCGGATATATGTACACCGACCTTGCAACGATATATGAGCGTGCGGGACGGCAGGAGGGCAAAGAGGGAAGTATCACAATGATACCGATACTCACCATGCCCGAAGATGATAAAACTCACCCGATACCCGACCTTACCGGATATATCACCGAGGGTCAGATAATTCTTTCGCGCGAACTTTCAAGAAAGGGAATAAATCCGCCGATAGACGTTCTGCCTTCGCTTTCGCGTCTTAAAGATAAGGGAATAGGCGAGGGAAAGACCCGCGCAGATCATTCTGATACCATGAATCAGCTTTTCTCGGCGTATGCAAGAGGAAAGGACGCTAAGGAACTTATGGTCGTTCTCGGCGAAGCCGCGCTTACGCCTATTGACAGGATATACGCTAAATTTTCTGATGAATTTGAAAAGAAATATGTTTCACAGGGCTTTGATAACAACCGAAGCATTGAGGAAACGCTTTCTATAGGCTGGGAACTGCTTAGAATGCTGCCCAGAAGTGAACTGAGAAGAATACATGAGGAATTTTTGGAGCAGTATTACGAGGAGTGAGGTAGGCTTTGGCAAGACTTAACGTAAATCCAACGCGAATGGAACTTGGCAATTTGAAGAAAAAACTTGCTTCTGCACGCCGCGGACATAAACTGCTTAAAGATAAGCGTGATGAACTTATGCGGCGGTTTATGGATATGGTCCGTGAAAACCAGAAGCTGCGTACAGAAGTGGAAGCGCTGATAAAAGAAGCCAACGCTCATATGGCGATCGCAGGGTCGGTAATGCAGACCGCCCAGCTTGAAACCGCGCTTATGCTGCCAAAGCAGGAGCTTTCGCTTGATATACATGAGCAGAATGTTATGAGTGTAAAGATACCTGTATTTGACGCAAAATTCCGTACTGCGGACGAGGGCGGTATATATTCATACGGCACGGCGTTTACATCATGCGATCTTGATGATGCGGTAAAAGCGCTCAGCGAGGTATTTCCAAAGCTGCTGAAACTTGCCGAGATCGAAAAATCCTGCCAGCTTATGGCTGACGAGATAGAAAAGACGCGCCGCCGCGTAAATGCGCTGGAGCATATCATGATACCCGATTATGAAGATACCATAAAGTACATTACCATGAAGCTTTCGGAGAATGAGCGAAGCAATACCACAAGTTTGATGAAAGTCAAGGATATGGTGCTTAAAAGAGCGCATAATTATTAACAAAAGTAAGCCGATACCGTTTAAAAAAACAGTATCGGCTTTTTTATATGTATTGAAATTTCAGCATTTTAAGCTTTATATTCCTGCCTGAACGCCGCTGTTTGAATTAACTCCCGAAGCGTCGGTAAGCGGATAATAAGCAAGTTTTTGTCTTATCTGCGATTCAAAGGAACTTTCGCCCTTTGTAAATTCAAGCTGATCGTTCACAATAGTGACAGTGTTGAGCGTAAAGCTGCCCATAGCTGACGTTTCGCTGTAAAGTACACCGTTTTCATAGCCGAGTTCGGCGTGCCATGTTATAAAACTTCCGAGTTCCTTTGCGGCAGTGCCGTCAAATGTATAGACTACAGCCATTCTGTCGGCTTCACAGGTACCTGTTTCGATTATAAGTTCCGTTACGCCGTCCGAACCTATATCGGCAAGATAATAGCGGCAAAATTCCTCGTTATACAGCGGATCGTCCGCGCATTTTTTTCCTGCTTCATCAATTAGCTGAGCATAGCTGTCCATAGCCGCGCCCGCATTTCCGTGAAGTCCGATATTTTCCGTAAGCGCTCCCGGTCTGCTTTCGGTCAATGACGAATCGGTTTCCGAAGAAGCTTCGCTTTCGGTATCAGACGGAACAGCCTGCTGCGGAAGAGTCTGAGTGTCCGTATCGGAATTTTCCTGATCGGGCGGGGACTGCTGAACGTCTGATGTACTGTCAGCCTCGGGCTGATCGGTCTGCGCGGCAGAGTCCTCGGCTGATGCTCCATCCTGCGGTATGTCATTTTCTTCCTGCGAAGAAGAACTGTCATTTTGAGCATTTGTTTGAGTATCGCTGCTTTCAGCCGACGACGGATCTATCATAAAATCCGACAGGGTAAGATCGGTGCAGGAAGAAAATGCTCCTGCGGCAACGGTTGCTGCTATCGCAGCGGTCATGAATTTTTTAAGCATAGAAGAACTCGATCTCCTTTCACTGTTTTCGTTCATGCGTCTGTATCGGTATTGCGGTTTTCAATGAGCTTTTTTGTATGTTTAGCGTGTCTTGCTTCAACAAGATGCTGCGCGAAGTCTATGATCTTTTTGCGTATCGGCATAAAGACGCAGTAAAATTCGCCTACATATGTCACGACCTCGCCGTTAAATCCTTTTTTGAATTTATAAACACCGTAATTCGGGTGAGTTTCGTCCTTGTAAAACGGGATACCTTGAAAATCATAAATAAAATCGCCGTTTTCTATCGCCCAGTTTATCATTGTCCACTGCATAAGATAATTCGGATAGGTGTTTCTGTAGTGATTTGATGACGCACCGTATACATAGCAGGTTTTTCCCGCATATTGAGTAGTCACCGCGCCCGAAACGGGGATAGGCTCTTGACCCTCCTGTTCAAGGTAGCAAACAAAAAGGCGGCAGTGCTTTTCGCCGAGCGCGTCAAGCATTTTTGCAAAGTATTCTTTGGAACGGATAGAAAAACCGTCCCTTATACCCGTAGCCTGCATCATTGGGTAGAAATCATCTAACGCTTCTTTTCCGCAGGCTTTGCAGACAACTCCTTTTCGGCTTGCCTTGCGTATGCGGTTTCTCCAGTCAGATTTAAAGGTCGCCATGACCTCGTCGGGAGTTTTGCCCGCTATATTTCTCAGCATATAATTATTTCTTGCCTGAATGGTAGACAGTTCGGGTGCGTCGTCGATATGCGTAAATCCCATTGAGCGGTACATCTGCGTAAGTTTGGTGTCCGATTCCTCAAAGCAGGGATCCCACATGAACTGATATGCCTTATGTTTTTTTGCAAGAGCCTTTATGCCCTCAAAAAGATCTGCTATCACTTCCTTATCTGACGGATCACAGCAAGGTCCGTGAGGAGCATAGAGGAATGAGCAGCGAAAAAACGGTATGCGTTTTATCAGGCAAAGGCAGGTGCCGCGTATTTTTCCGTCAGCATCACGCGAGATAACGGCGTCCCAACCCCAGTTATCCTTGACCTTCGGCCAGTTGAGCGACTGCATAAAATTTCCGTATTTACAATTCTCGGCAAATTTTTCATATTCTGCCAATAATTTTTTATCCGATTTATTTATTATCTCCATTATTTTACCATCCCGAAATCAAGCTATTTATGTTACACTATATTATATCATAATTACGGTTTAAAATCAACTATTTTTTTATAAATTCTTTTGGGTAAAGCGAATGATTTTTTTGTATAAAATGATAAAAGTTATTTGTTATTTGACCATTTTCATCGAAATATCGAACGCTTTGACAGAATGTGTAAGTGCGCCGATAGAGATTATGTCCACACCCGTGCGTGCGATCTGCGCGATATTTTCTTCCGTCACATTGCCCGATGCTTCGAGCAGCGCTTTCCCGTCAGTTATCTTTACCGCTTCCGTCATAAGTTCGCAGTTCATGTTATCGAGCATGATTATATCGCAGCCGACCGAAAGCGCTTCTTTCAGTGCGTCAAGTGTTTCCACCTCGACCTCGATCTTGACGGTGTGTCCGAGTTTTTTGCGAAGAGCGTTGACCGCTCCCGTTATAGAACCGTAAGCGTCAAGGTGTGTATCCTTTAACATAGCGCAGTCAGAAAGGTTAAAGCGGTGATTTTTTCCTCCGCCGACCGTTACGGCATATTTTTGCAGCGCTCTAAGCCCCGGCAGAGTTTTGCGCGTATCTGCAATGCTTGCATTCGTGCCGCTTACAAGCTCGGCACAGCGGTTTGTTGTCGTTGCAATGCCCGAAAGGTGCTGAAGGATATTCAGCGCAGTGCGTTCGCCTTTCAGGAGAGCGCGTGTGTGTGCGGTGATCTCAGCTATTACATCGCCTTTTTTTACCTTTTCTCCGTCACGGATATAAATTTTAAATGATGCAGTCGGATCAAGCAGAGTGAATACTCTCAGGGCGATCTCTATACCGCACAGTGTTCCCTCTGCCTTGGCAACATATTTTGCCGTGTCGGTCTTGTCCTCCGCAATAAGGTTATCGGTCGCCGCGTCAATGTAATTTATATCTTCTGCGAGTGCATTTTTAATTATATCGTCTATCTGAAACTGCATGAATGTCATCTGAACTTCTCCTTATCATAGTATGAATTTCATAGGAATGTTTATTCCGTATCGGGCTTTTCAAATATAGGCATATTGGGGATCTCCTCACTGTTTGAGCATATTTTAAACGCTTCCGTGAGGATTATGTAAGCCACAGTCGCAAGGCTGCGTGCTTCAACGTAATCTCTGTCTATCGCAAAGCTGCCGCTGTCAAGCACTGCAAGAATATCGCTGACTTCTTCAAGACCCTCCATAAGTCCTTTGACATTTGGTATGACAAAATAATTTTGCTGCATTATACGGCGTATTCTGGTACGGAATCCGTGCGGCAGCTTCGGCGCGTTTTCACGCAGTTCAAAGCTGTGCGGCGCAAAGGCTTTCGGAGCGTTTGCAGCCTTTTGGTTAATATCGCCTGCGGCGCGTCTGGAAAAGACGTGTGCTTCGAGGAGAGAATTGCTGGCAAGCCTGTTATTTCCGTGAACGCCCGTGCAGGAGCATTCTCCGCAGGCATAAAGTCCGTCAATATCGGTACGCGCGTATGTATCGACTTTTATACCGCCCATAAGATAATGCTGGCAGGGATATATCGGGATAAGATCGGTTGTCATATTAAATCCTGCTTCATAAAGATTTTTATAGATCATAGGGAAGCGTTTCTTTATAAAATCGGCAGGCTTGTGGGTTATATCGAGATAAAATTTTTCGCTGCCCGTGCGCTGAGATTCAAATATTATCGAATGAGACACCACATCACGAGGGGCAAGCTCAAGCCGTTTGTCATAATGCTGCATAAAGCGTTCGCCGTTGCAATTTCGCAGATACGCCCCTTCTCCGCGGACTGCTTCGGAAATAAGAAAACATTCGCGGGTTCTGTGGTCGCTGAAAGCGGTCGGGTGGAACTGGATATAGCTGAGATTTTTTATCTCCGCGCCAAGACGGTAAGCCATGGCAATTCCATCGCCCGTAGCGATAGCGGAATTGGTGGTGTATTCGTAAACTCTGCCTATACCGCCCGTTGCAAGCAGTGCAAAATGCGAATTTACGGTAATGTATCCGCCGTTTTCCAAAACAAGGAATGAAAATCCCGTTAAAGTTTTAGCCATATCACAGACGAGCGCGTTTTCTTTTATAGTAACGTTTTCAAGACCTTTGACTGTTTTCAGCAGGGTGTTTTCGATCTCCGATCCCGTAGAATCCGCATGATGAAAAATGCGGTGCTTGCTGTGTCCGCCCTCCAGCGTGCGGTGAAAATCACCTTCGGCGGTCTTGTCAAAATCCGCGCCAAGCTCTATCAGCTTTCCTATGTCGATATGCGCTTCGTTTACAAGCACGTCGGTAGAAAGAGGATCGTTTTCATAGCCGCCTGCAACAAAAGTATCATGCTTATGTTCTTCGGGGGAATCATTGGGCGAATCATACACGCCTGCGATACCGCCCTGTGCCAGAGAAGAATTGCAAAGCGTAAGCTCTCTTTTAGCGATAACAAGGACTTTAAGCTCATGTGAGAGGTTATAAGCGGCATAAAGTCCCGCCGCACCTGCGCCAACTATTATAACGTCGTAATTATTCATAGCATTTCATTCCTTTTTTATTCCGGAAAGGATAATTTTCCGATAATTCAGAATATATATATTTTATAATAGCACATATTACTGCATAATTCAATTATTATTTTGTTAATATTTACATTTCACGACAGGTTATACAAATATTTTTATTTTATGAAATAATTTTATTTTTTAAAAATCTCTCAAACCTATTGACACCTCGCTTTTTTTATGCTATAATATTATAGCGTTAGGGAATATCTATTCTAAATTCTATTCTCTGACTTCTTATTTCTAACTTCTAATAGAATAGGGGTATAGCTCAGATGGTAGAGCAGCGGTCTCCAAAACCGCGTGCCGAGGGTTCGAATCCTTCTGCCCCTGCCATATTGGTGCAATAAAATAGATGCACACCTTGAAAACCGCGTAATTACGCGGTTTTCTTGCGCTTTAGAGCCGAAATTTTCAAGGTGAAAACCGTAGATGCTTTTCGCCAATTTTAATTGACCAGAAGGATTTGAACGCTACACAATTAAATATTGTCAAATAAATCGGCAAGCTTTGAGCAGAGTTAGCTTTTATCTTGCCGATTTATAATGAAAAAACATTCACAATGTTTGAAAGACCGTTTTGTTTAATATCACGAAATGTGATAAACGACAAAGCGGTCTTTTTTATTTAAAAGGAGGCGTGATACCAAATATACTATTAAAAGGAAACCAAAACGACTGGGGGTGATTAAGTAAGAAATGAACAGTAGTCAGACCGATGACATGACCGAAGACCCGATATGGGAAAAACGATGTGAGGCAGAATATGATTTACAACGAAAAGAAAGTAGAAATGCTCAGGCAAAGGTATCCCGAAGGCACACGAATTTGCCTTGATCATATGGAGGACTTGTGTCCTGTGGAAAGCGGTACTTGCGGAACAGTTCAGTTCGTGGACGATGAGGGAACTCTGCACTGTAAATTCGATAATGGCAGAACGCTTGGAGTTATCCCCGATGTGGATCAGTTCCATAAAATAGATCAGGAACAGATTATGACTGATGCGCAAACAGAGGAAAATATTGATTCTGAGGAAATTACAGAAGCGGAGGATTTTGAAGAAAACGAAGAAATGGATATATCAATGTAACGGTTAAGTTTTGAAAAAGACTTAGCTGTTTTTTTATTAAAAAATCGCAGAAAGGAAGTGGTGCAGCTTGATAAAGTATTTCGATATCTTCGCAGGAATCGGTGGTTTCCGCTCAGGCCTTGAACGGGCAGGCGGCTTCGAGTGTGTCGGTTACTGCGAGATAGACAAATATGCTAAAAAGGCATACGAAGCAATGTACGATACAGAAGGTGAGGTGTATTACGATGACGCAAGAAAAATCGACCCAAATGAGTTGCCCGATATCGACCTTATATGCGGAGGCTTCCCTTGCCAAAGCTTTTCAATCGCTGGAAAACGGGGCGGATTTAACGATGCAAGAGGAACTCTGTTCTTTGAAATTGCCAGAATCGCTGCCGTTAAGAAACCTAAGTATCTGCTCCTTGAAAATGTTCCCGGACTGCTATCGCATGACAGCGGCAGGACGTTTGCGACCATCCTCAGTACGATGGATGAATTGGGGTATGATGTCACATGGCAGGTGCTTAACAGCGCAGATTTCCATGTTGCCCAATCCCGAAAGAGAGTGTTCATTGTCGGATTTCTTAGAGAAAAATGCTCCGGAAAAGTACTGTCTTTCACCGACGCAAATCCAAAAACTCTTGTACAGCGCATACCCGGGCGAGAGGGCTGCAGAGTGTACTCCGCCGACGGATTGAGCATAACGCTTACGGGAACAGCAGGAGGCTTTGGCGGAAAAACGGGACTTTACGAGATCATAGGACTTCCCATCAAGGTAAAGACAAAATCCGGATATCAGATAGCATTGCCCGGAGACAGTATTGATCTTGCCTACCCTAACCTCAATTCAAGGCGTGGGAGGGTCGGGAAAGACATGGCTCATACCATTACAACAAGCTGTAATCAGGGATATTACGCTATGTGCATCGATATGAATCCCGAACCGAAGGTGACTGAACTTGCGAGGTGCATAACGTCAAGGCAGGACAGCGGAATAGGTCACCATAAGGGAGAAAAATCAGGAGTGATCGTCATTACCGAGCCGATAGCGGTGCTTACTCCTGCGAAAGAAAAGGTTAGACAGCAAGGCAGGAGGTTTAAGTTACCTGATGAGCCTATGTTCACGATAACCGTCACCGATAAACACGGGGTAATTTACTGCGGATATATCCGCAGGCTCATGCCTTTGGAATGCTGGCGTTTGCAGGGCTTTACAGACGAGCAGTTCAACAAGGTGGCGGCAACGGGAATGTCCGACGCGCAGCTTTACAAGCAGGCAGGAAATGCCGTTACTACGAATGTTATTGAGGCTCTTGCAAGGTTTATTTTAGAAATTGACAAGGAGAATGCAAATGAAGAATATGATAAAAATATTTGAAAATGACGAATTCGGAAAAGTGAGAACAGTCATTAAGGACGGCGAACCGTGGCTTGTAGGAAAAGATGTGGCGGAGATTTTAGGGTATTCCAACACAAGGGACGCTCTTTCACGTCATGTGGATACCGAGGATAAAACCACCGTCGTGATTTCCGACAGTGGTTCAAATTACAAGAGCAAGACCACTATCATCAATGAAAGCGGCTTTTACAGCTTAGTCCTTTCAAGCAAAATGCCGAGAGCCAAGGAGTTTAAGCGTTGGGTCACAGCCACGATTTTACCAACTTTGAGAAGAACAGGCGGCTACGTCAGCAACGAGGATATGTTCATAGAAAACTACCTTCCGTTTCTCGACGAGCCGTACCGTGACCTGTTCAGACTTCAGATGACGATCATCAATAAGCTGAATGAAAGGGTACGTCACGACGAG
>CANPYF010000072.1 GCA_947587925.1 uncultured Ruminococcus sp. | reverse complement strand
GAGCTTGAAAACCCCGTTCCCGACAACTGGGAGGGCTATGACACGGTGTTTATCGGCTATCCCATTTGGTGGGGAAACGCCGCATGGGTAGTTGACGGTTTTGTTACCGCAAATGATTTCAGCGGCAAGACGGTCGTTCCCTTCTGCACATCTTCCACTTCGGGACTCGGCGAAAGCGGTCAGCTGCTTGCCGACAAAGCGGGTACGGGCGACTGGCTTGAGGGTATGAGATTTTCCGAAAACGCAAGCGAGGACGAAGTGACTCAATGGGTAAACGGACCGGGTTTATAAATTGCGCGGTCGGGGAAATGGGCAGCAGTGAACGCGATATTAAAAAGATATGCAAAGGCGCGGCGTTCGCAAAAGGTCTTGCTATACATGGCGCGGACACAAAAAATTCGGAAAAAATAATTTCGCAGTGGGCGAAAGATTCAATTTAAGGAGGAAATTTTATGGAACACAAAATTTTAAACAACGGCATAAAAATGCCCATGGAGGGCTTCGGAGTTTTCCAAGTCCCCGACCCCAAACAATGCGAACAAGCGGTGCTTGACGCTGTCAGCACGGGCTACAGGCTCATAGATACTGCGGCATCTTACGGCAACGAAGAAGCGGTCGGTTCGGCGATAAAAAAGAGCGGCGCGCGCCGTGAGGATCTGTTTATCACCACAAAATTGTGGGTATCTGACGCAAGCTATGACAAGGCAAAGGCGGCGTTTGAAACTTCGCTGAAAAAGCTGGGTCTTGAATACCTCGATCTGTATCTTATCCATCAGCCTATGGGCGATTATTACGGCGCATGGAGAGCCATGGAGGAACTTTACAAAGAGGGTCGTATCCGCGCTATCGGCGTATGCAATTTTTATCCGCACGTTCTGGCGGATTTTTGTGAGACAGTTGAAGTTATCCCTGCGGTGGATCAGGTAGAACTGCACCCGTTTTTCCAACAGGAAAATGCGCTTAAACTGATGAAGGAATATGATGTAACGCCCGAAGCGTGGGGTCCTTTTGCGGAGGGTAAGCACGGCATTTTCAGCGACCCGACCCTGACCGAAATAGGCGCAAAATACGGCAAATCGGCGGCGCAGGTGGTACTGCGTTGGAACGTTCAGCGCGGCGTTGTGGTAATTCCGAAATCCGTTCACCGCGAGCGCATGGAACAGAATATCGACATCTGGAATTTCACGCTTTCGGACGAAGATATGGCTGCAATTGAAAAAATGGATATCGGTCACAGCGAGATCGTTGACCACTTCGATCCGAATTTTGTCAGGGCATTGCACGGAAGATTTAAATAATATTTGCGGCGAATTTGATTCGCGGTGCTGTAAAAAACAGTGCGCCGTTTGAACAACGGAGGTCAGACTATGAATACTTTTACATACAGCTATCCGACAAAGGTTTACTTCGGCGAGGGCGCGGCAAAAAATCTGCCTGCCGAACTTGCCAAAGTCGGCAAAAATGTTATGCTTGCATACGGCGGCGGTTCGATAAAGAAAAACGGCGTGTTTGACAAGCTTACGGATATATTGAAAAGTGCAGGGAAAAACGTCATTGAATTTTCGGGGATAATGTCAAATCCGACCTACGCAAAGGTGCAGGAGGGCGCGAAGATCGCTAAGGAAAATGCGGTAGATTTTATTCTTGCAGTCGGCGGCGGAAGCGTTATTGACTGCTGTAAGGTAATTTCCGCGCAGGCGAAAATTCCCGATGATCTGTGGGAATTTGAAACGCAAAAGCACGGCTCGCCGAGCGAATTTATACCCATGGGAGCGGTGGTCACGGCGTTCGGAACGGGCGCGGAAATGAACAACGGCGCGGTCATTACGCACGAGGAAAAGAAGATAAAAGGTGCGCTTTGGGGAGCGTTCTACCGCTTTGCGGTGCTTGACCCTGCGTACACCATGACAATGCCGATGAAGCAGGTCATATCGGGCGCGTTTGACGCGCTTTCGCACTGCATGGAAACCTACATGGGCAGTCCGAGGGAAACAAATCTTTCGGACGAAATTAACGAGGCTTGCCAGCGAAATATTATCAAAAATTTGCGTGCGACGCTGAAAAATAATGACGATGTAACCGCGCGGAGCGAGCTTGTCTGGGCAGCGGCAATGGCTGAAAACGGTATGCTCAAGATCGGCAAAGTGACCGACTTTCAGGCGCATATGCTGGAGCATCAGCTTGGCGCGTACACCGACTGCAATCACGGTCAGGGGCTTGCGGTCATCCACCCCGTTTTGTACCGACATATGCTGCCCGAAGCGCAGGCGCAGTTTGCACGTCTTGCGGTCAGCGTGTGGGGAATTTCTCCCGACGGCAAGGACGAAAATCAGCTTGCCGATGGATTTATAAATGCGCTGTCGGACTTCATAAAAGAAGTCGGTCTGCCGACAAAATTTTCGGAAATGGGAATAACCGATACCGATTTTAAGGCGATAGCGGACAGCACGGTCTTAACGGGCGGCTGCTGCAAGAAATTTACGAAGGAAGAATTGCTCGATATCTTGAATGAATGTCGGTGAGGCAGGCAAAATGAAAAGGGTCTTAATTATGTTGTTATCGGCGATATTGGCGGCTTTTACAGGGTGCAATAACAGTACAAATAAAGGGACAGTCGGCGATTCGGGGCAAGGCTCTGCCGCGCAGACTGCGGCGTCTCAGACGGGCTTTACCGCGGCTGTTCCCGATGAATATAAGCAAACGGCAGATCAGCAGGGCGAAGTGGTGGAGCTTGAATATGATTCGCTTGATTATCTGCGTGACAGAGTCTTTTTGGCGCAGGCGCAAAAAATGCATATGCTGTGCGCATACTGGGGATTTGTGTTTTTGTCGCTGCATTTAGGTCTGCATTGGAGCAATATTTTGAATATGTCAAAGCGGTTTTTCAAGAAAAGATCTCCCGTCCGCAGTTGGGCAGTACGCATTTTCGGTTGGGCTGCTGCGGCTTATGGGATATATGCTTTTTTCAAGCGAAATTTTCCTGAGTATATGTTTTTGAAAATTCATTTTGTCTACTTTGATCTTAGCGAACCGCTGATATTTTATCTTGCCGACTATCTTGCGGTAATGGTTACGTTTGTCTGCGCGGGGTATTATCTGTCTTTGATTTTGAAAAGAGCGGGCAAGCGTGATGAACAAAAAGTATAGATCGAATGTTGACGATAGATTTGGCGCAAGGTCGTGTGGGCTCAAGTCCCTTCACCTGCACTGTGGAAAAAGCCCGTGGGTGCGGGCTTTTTTCTTTTTGTTGTTTTCTAATCACGCTTGTCACAAAAAGTAAAACGCTTCGATCTCAGCTTTGATCCGTCGTCTCACGCTTTACGAGTATCGGTGTCACTATTCTGTGTATCGGTGCTTCCAAAGGCTCGGGGCGGCGTTTTTTGCGTTCGTTCATCTGCATTACAAGAAGCTCCATAGCTTCATGTGCCATCGTGCTGATCTGCTGGTCAACCGTGCTTATGGGTATGACCGCTTCGGCGGAGATGGGCGAATTGTCAAAGCCGACTATCCTGTAATCATCGGGGAACGCGCCGTGCTTGCGTATCAGGACATTCAGCATAATATTTGCATATGTGTCGTTGGGCATAAAAATGCCCTTTTTCCGACCGGGATATTTTGCGTCAAGCCCGTCTATTATGCGCGTTATCTTTTCCTTTGCAGTGTTATGCTCCGCGCCGAGATCGACAATTATAAGTTCATTTTCAACTTCCCTTTCGGCGCAAATATCCTTGAACGCTTTGACTCTGCCGTATGCGGGAATTTCATCGGTCATGTCGGAATTAAGATGGATAAGAACGTCACAGCCGTTGTCTATCAAAAGCTCTGTCGCCTGCTTTGCACCTGCGTAGTTGTCGGTATTTACACTGCAAACATATTTATCCTCGCGTTCGATAGTCACGATAGGTACATTGTAGGACGCAAGTTCCTGCGAAGGGATAGTATGGCTCAAAATTATCATGCCTTCTATCTTGTACGCCAAAAGTTCGGAAATATATTTCCTTTCCGTTTCCTTATGCTCGTTGCCGACAAACACGAGAAATTTATAACCGAATTGTTCATAGGTGGATAAAATGCAGTTTAACATTGCGGCATGATAATGAAAATACAAATTCGGGATAATAACGCCGACATATTCCGTCTGCCCGTTTGCAAGGATACGCGCGACCTTGTTTTCCTTGTAATCGAGCGCTTCGAGCGCTTCCGCTATTTTTTCCTGATTTTCAAGAGTTACAGACTCGGGATCGTTGAAATAGCGCGAGATCGTCGTCTTTGAAAAGCCGGTATATTCGGCAATATCCTTGAATGTAACTGTTTTTTTCTTCATAATATTTAGTCCTTTCAAAGCTGTTCTTAATATATAGGATAACACATTTTTTCCGTAAAGTCAACGGGATAACCGGTTTTGTAACCGGTTTTGTGGAATGTGTATAAAACCTGTTTGCCGTTTCTATATACTTTTTACGAAAATGAAAAAAGAGGGTTGACAAAGGATAATGAAGGGTGTATAATAAAGGCATAAAGTAACCGGTTACTTTACCGGTTACAAGAATGGACGAAATAAGCATCAAAGAAGAAGGAGGAGTTATGAAAAAAGCGGTATTTTTAGCGGCAGTCCTATCTGCCGCGGTGACGATAAGCGGCTGCACCGAAAAAGCGCCCGAGCCGGGGAGCATTGCGGGTTTTGACGAGGGAGAAAAGTATATCGAAATGTGGACGTACACGATAGAGGATACTCCCGAGGGCGAAGCCTGCAAGGAATCGGTCGAAAGCTTCAACGAGGCGTTTGACGGAAAATATTTTGCCCATGTTCAATTTATCCCGAGAAACGACAACGGCGGCGGATATGCGGACAAGATCAATGCATCTGTCATTTCCGGAGATCTGCCCGATGTTATCGCGGTGGACGGTCCGAACATTTCCGCGTATGCGGCAAACGGGATAATTCAGCCGCTCGCGGAACTTACCGATGAGGAAAAGGGCGTTTATCTTGAATCTATCATAGATCAAGGAACAGTTGACGGAAAACTCTATGCGCTCGGTGCTATGGAATCAAGCGTGGGACTGTACTACAACAAGGATATTTTAGCACAGGCGGGAATAGACATTCCCGATGCCGCCCGCCCGTGGACATGGACGGAGTTTTCGGAGATCCTCGAAAAGCTCAAACCGATAATGGAAGAAAAAAACGGCTATCCGATAGACATGACCTTCCCTGTCGGCGAAACGAGCATTTATCTGTACGCGCCGTTTATCTGGTCAAACGGCGGAGATCTGGTAAGTCCCGACGGATTGACGGCAGACGGATATTTCAATTCCGACTCCAATTTAGAAGCGTTTGAATATTTCAAAATGCTCGCGGATAAGGGGTATATGTCAAAAACGCCGATAGAACAGCTTTTTGAAAGCGGCAGAGCGGCGTTCAAGATAGACGGAGCGTGGGAGGTAAATATCATCTATGAGAGCTATCCCGACATAAATTTGGGCGTTGCGCCGTATATCGTCGGCGATAACTGGGACGGCGAAAAATACGCGCCGTCAGGATCTTGGGCATATGCCGCAACTACCAACACTAACGATCTTGAAGCTTCAACGGAGCTTATAAAGTGGATAAGCGGCACGGACAGCAGTATGCTTTTGTTTGAAAAATATAAAAGTCTGCCGTCAACGTATGAAGCATACGAAAAAATAAAGGAATTTTCCGAGGACGAAAATTACAAGGCGCTTTATGTGCAGTTAAGAGATTACGGTCACCCCAGACCGAAAACGCCTGTTTATCCGCAGGTGAGCACGGTGTTTCAGCAGACGATCGAGGATGTTGCGCTGAGCGGAATGGACGCGCGCGAGGAACTGGATAAATCTGTAGAAAGGATAAACGCGAAGCTTTCGCGCTACAATAGGAACAATGAGTAAAAAACGTTCAAGCTCGATATTGGGAATGGCATTTTTCGGACCTGCGCTCGTACTGCTTACCGTATTCTTATTTATTCCCATGATATTGACACTGATATTCAGCTTTACCGATTATTTTGCATTAAGCCCCTCCCTCACGCATTTTACGGGACTCGGCAACTATATCTCGATATTTAAAGACGAGATGTTTTTGAAGGCGTTTATAAACACGGTCAAATTTGTAATTATAATAGTTCCGCTCCAGGGCGGCGGCGCACTGGCTCTTGCGCTTTTGATAAACAGAGTCACATACTGCAAAAAATATTTCAAGGTCGCGTTTTTCGTGCCTGTCGTAATGTCGCTGGCGGTCGTATCGACCTTATGGATGCAGATCTACAGCCCCGAGGGTATATTAAATACACTGCTCGGAAAAATAGGTATCGACCCGCAGCCGTTTATCTACGGCGCAGATCAGGCACTGCCGTCTATCGCGATAATGAGTTCATGGCAGGGCATGGGATATCAGATGATAATATTCCTCGGCGGCTTGCAGGCGATAAACCCCGGACTTTACGAAGCGGCGGAAATGGATCATGCAAGCGCGTGGAAAAAATTCAAGGATATCACACTTCCCGAACTGAAACCGCTTTGCGTGTTTGTATTCATCACAATAACTATAGGTGCATTTAAGATGATAGTACAGCCTATGGTCATGACGGGCGGCGGACCTTCGCACTCGACATACACGCTTGTATATGACATATACGAAACAGGCACGGTCAACTGGGAAATAGGTCTTGCATCAACAATGGCGATAGTGTTCATCGCGTTTATCGTGGTGCTGACTGTCATACAGACGATACTGACGCGGGATAAGGAGGATAAGGAGGAGAAAAAATGATACTTACAAAAAAGCAAAAGCGCATTGAATGGGCGCTTGCAATAGTGATGATAATTCTTTCGCTGTTCTTCCTGTTCCCTGTGGTGTGGATGATCGCCAACTCGTTCAAGCCTGACGCTCAGATAACGGCGGACATGAATACGGTCAACGCGTTTATCCCGCCCACGCTAAACGGTGATCTCTTTGACAACTATCTGTCGATAATAACGAACACATCATTTTTAAGATATATGGGCAACACCCTGCTTTATGCGGCGGCATTGATAATTTTGAGCGTGATAGTAAACGGACTTGCGGGCTATGCGCTTGCAAAAATTGATTTCCCCTTCCGCGAAAGGTGGCTGCTCATCATCATGATGCTGATGATAGTCCCCGCGGAAACTATTATAACTATACATTTTCTGTTCATTGCGAAAATGGGACTTCTGAACACTGTGGTAGGCTACATACTGCCGATGATCGTAAACCCGTTCAACATATTCCTGTTCAGGCAAGTTTTTATAAGTCTGCCCGACGACGTTTGGGAAGCAGCACAGCTTGACCATTGCAGCGCGGTAAAATACTTTTTCACAATGGTGCTGCCGATGTCAAAAACTGTCGTTGCGACAGTGAGCGTGTTCACATTTTTAAGCGTCTGGAACGACTATCTCTGGCCTTCGCTCGTGTTCACGTCAAGCGACCTGCTTACCGCGCAGATAGGTCTTAATTCGATAACCGCCAACGTAAACACCACAATGGGCATGACGCTTGCGCTTATCACTATGGTAACGATACCGGTAATTATAATATACTCGCTGTTCTCAAAACAGATCGTGGAGGGCGTTATGTCTACCGGTTCAAAGGAAGGTTAACGGTGCAAACCGACATTTCTTAGAAAGGAATAATACCATGAGCTTTATAGAATTGAAAAATATAAATAAAAAATACCCCGGTGCGGACAAAAACTCGGTAACTGACGTAAGCCTCAGCATTGAGGAGAAGGAATTTATCGCGTTTGTCGGACCTTCGGGCTGCGGCAAATCGACGACTTTAAGAATGATCGCGGGATTTGAGGACATCACATCGGGCGAGTTGTACATAGACGGGCAGAAAATGAACGAGACTGCGCCGAGGGATCGCGGCATAGCAATGGTTTTCCAGAACTACGCGCTTTATCCGCACATGACGGTCGAAAAGAATATCTCCTACGGTCTGAAAAATATGAAAGTGCCTGATGACGAGATAAAGAAAAAGGTGGATTGGGCAATTAAAGTCCTCGGACTTGAAGAATACCGCCGCAGAAAGCCGAAAAATCTTTCGGGCGGTCAGCGTCAGAGAGTAGCGCTCGGACGCGCTATCGTAAAGGATACTAAACTGTTCCTAATGGACGAACCGCTTTCAAATCTCGATGCGAAGCTGAGAGTGAGCATGAGAAACGAAATAAGCAAGCTTCACCGCCAGATAGGCAGTACCACAATTTATGTAACACATGACCAGGTGGAAGCCATGACTATGGCTGACCGTATCGTTATAATGAAAGACGGTGTTGTTCAGCAGGTCGGCAAGCCGATGGAACTGTACGAGCACCCCGCCAACAAATTTGTAGCAGGCTTTATCGGCTCGCCGCAGATGAATTTCTATGACGTAACGCTCAGGGATAATGTCGTAACATTTGAGGACGGCAATAAAATGACCCTGCCCGAATCGGTAACATCAAAGCTTGGCGGCAGACAGGGTGGGCTTATCTTAGGCATACGCGGCGAGGATATAAAGCTTGACGCGCAGAATATCAGCCTTTTCAAGGCGGATAAACAAAGCGCGGTGGTAGAGAACGCGGAGGTAATGGGCAACGAGAATAATCTGTACTTCACCTTCGGCGGCGCGTCAACGGTCGCGAGAGTGTCAAAATACGAGATAAGCGGAGCAGGCGATAAAATAGAATTTGTGTTCAATCCGACAAGAATACATTTCTTTGACAAAGACACGGAATTGTGCTATATTTAATAAGGAGGGACGGCATGGATAAAATACATTTGAAGGCACCGAAAAACTGGATAAACGACCCGAACGGATTTATATATTACAAGGGCAAATATCACCTGTTCTATCAGCATTTTCCGTATGAGCCGCGCTGGGGGACTATGCACTGGGGACACGCGGTGAGTGATGACCTTGTAAGCTGGGAGCATAAGGATATTGCGTTGTTCCCGTCAAAAAGCGCGGACAGAAACGGCTGTTTTTCGGGCAGCGCAGTCGAGCATGACGGAAAAATGTACATATATTACACGGGGGTCAGGTATCTGACCGAAAACCCCGAGGATATCCACACCTGCCCGGGTGATAACTTCGCCTCCTCGCAGATGATGCTTATAAGCGACGACGGCGAAAAGTTTGACAACATGAACAGGAAATTTACGGCGGTCGAGCCGATAAAAGATACGGCTGTCGGCAGCTATTCCGACACGCGCGACCCTAAGGTATGGCGCGGCAAAAACGCGTGGTACATGGTCTTGGGCAGCAGGAGCGGCAGAAAGGGCAGACTGCTTTTTTACAAAAGTGCGGATCTCAAAAACTGGGAGTATGTAAATTTTACAACGCGCGGCGATCTCGGCTTTATGTGGGAATGTCCCGACTATTTTGAAGTTGACGGAGCGCGGGTGCTTATATTTTCCCCGATGGGGATAAGTGATGTCGGGTATCAGAATCTGTCCGTGTGCATGACGGTCGATTTTGATGAGGAGCAGTGCGAAATGAAGCTCCCCGATAAATATGAAATGCTCGACTGCGGGCTTGACCTGTACGCGCCGCAAAGCACGACAGACGCTGCCGGCAGGCGCGTAATGGTCGCATGGGCGAGAATGCCCGAACCTGACGAGCGCGGCAGGAACGGTATGTTCTGTATCCCGAGGGTCGTAAGCGTGAAAAACTCTCATATATTTTTCAGCGTTCACCCGAATATTGAAAAGAAATTTTCTCGGCGGATAAGCGATATTAATGCGGCGGACAAAGCGGGATACCGCGTAAGCCTTGATATAAATGACGGGGAACGCGTTGATATAGGCGGGTATATCATCTCACGCGCGGGTAAAAAGATACGCGCCGACCGCACGAATGTGTTCCGCGGGCATGGGGAAATAAAAACGGAATTTGAAACGCCCGAAATAAACGGCGGTATTCATCTTGATATATACGTTGACGAAAATCTTATCGAAACGTACATAAACGGCGGCGAGTATGTGCTTAGCAATGTCGTGTACGACTTGGGAAAATACGTCCGCGCGGACGGAAAATGCGAGATATTTACTTTGGCTAAAGGAGAGGAAAATGAAAAAATTTGACGTAACGGCTCTCGGCGAGCTGCTGATAGATTTTACCGAAAGCGGTACAAGTCCGCAGGGAGATCCGCTGCTTGAAGCCAACCCCGGCGGTGCGCCCTGCAACGTGCTTGCAATGCTGAATAAACTCGGCAAAAAGACCGCGTTTATCGGCAAGGTCGGCGACGACAGCTTCGGACATATGCTGAAAAACGTTGTCGAGCAAAGCGGCACGGACGTTACAAACCTGCTGATGGATAAAAATGTGCGTACAACTCTTGCGTTTGTGCATACATACGCAGGCGGTGAACGTGAGTTCAGTTTCTACCGCAACCCCGGCGCAGACATGATGCTGAAAAAGGACGAGGTAAACGCGGATATTATAAAAAACTCAAAAATATTCCATTTCGGCACGCTCTCATCGACGCATGACGGAGTACGCGCCGCAACGAGGTATGCGATAGATACCGCGAAAAATAACGGGGTATTTCTGTCCTTCGACCCAAATCTGCGCGAGCCGCTGTGGGCTTCGCTCGATGATGCAAGGCGCGAGATAGAATACGGGTTATCGGTGTGCGACATACTCAAAATTTCCGACAACGAGCTTGAATTTATGACGGGCGTAAGCGACCATGAAGCGGCGGTGCGTATGCTGCGTGAAAAATACAATATCCCGCTGATGTTCGTTACTCTCGGTGCGGACGGCAGCCGCGCGTATTACAAGGACATTGCGGTCTGCGCTCCGTCATTTAACAATGTGAAAACGATAGAGAAAACGGGCGCGGGCGACACGTTTACCGGCTGTATGCTAAGCTGCTTTCTCGACTGCGGCATTAAAGATCTTACCGAAGAAAAGCTGAAGGAACTGCTTATATTCGCCAACGCGGGCGCGTCGCTTATCACGGCAAGGAACGGTGCGCTGAAAGTAATGCCGAAAAGGGCGGAGATCGAGGCGTTGATAAATGAGCGTTAAAGAATTGATAAATGCAGTTCTTTCCGTAGCCCTACCTGTGTATATTAAATAGCAAACGTATACTTCCGCTGTCGCTGCGCTGCAAACACTCTGAAAGCCCGTTTTTGCGGGCTTTTTTCTTTTTGCCTTTTCGCTAAAAATATGAAATACGCAGTGGAATTATTTTCCCGCCAAGATACCCGCTTGACCTCAGACAAAACTCTCGACAACCGCATGATCCAAAGATGAAATATACCTCGTGGGCGGATCTCCGAATCCGTAGACGACATTTTTGTTGGAATTGTCCAAAAATTCGGACTTTATCCAGCGCTGTTCAAGGCTTATCGTATCCTCGCAGCGAAACTCATAACCGTCCTCGGTGAGCCGAAATCCGTTTACCGTTATCCAGTGGGAATATCCTTGAAAATCCTCAACAATTTCACCGCCGATGTAGC
>CANPYF010000071.1 GCA_947587925.1 uncultured Ruminococcus sp. | reverse complement strand
CTGTATCGCTTCGGAGAATTTATCATACATATCCGAGCCGACATTTGACATCATATTTGCCATTACCTTTATTCCCTTTACTTCGCGGCAATGGGCTATCATATCGCTGAAAATACCGTCCGCAACACGTTTTTTTAGCTGCTCGGAAAGACGGCTGAGTTCTTTATTTTCCTCTAACACTCCGATTATCCTGTCTGCAAGCATGGCTGCGTCGTTGAGTTTCAGAAGATGTGACGCTTCGGCTATCCGCGTGTTGACCTCATTGAGCATTTTTAAAACACCCGTGCCTGTTACCGCTTCTATTCTTCTTACGCCCGAAGCTACCGAGCCTTCCGAGATTATCTTGAACAGACCCGCCTGCGAAGCGTTGGAAAGATGAGTACCTCCGCAAAATTCAAGTGAGAAATCACCCATTTTTACAACTCTTACCGTTTCGCCGTATTTTTCGCCGAACAACGCCATTGCCCCGAGTTTACGCGCTTCTTCGATAGGCATCTCGCGGGTCGAGATCTCGGTGCAGTCCATTATTTTTTCGTTTACAAGATTTTCTATCTCGTTGAGCTGTTCTTTTGTTATCGCTTCAAAATGCGAAAAGTCGAAACGTACTCTGTCCGCGTCAACAAGCTGACCCTTCTGGTGTACATGGTCGCCGAGCACCTGTCTGAGAGCCGCCTGCAGCAGATGTGCCGCCGAATGGTTTCTTGCTATAGCCATTCTTCGTTTGCTGTCAACGGAAAATTGCGCCTGCTGTCCCGCTTCGATATAGCCTTCGGTAACGATAAGGGTATGTGCAAATTTACCTCCGACAGCCTTTTGAGTATCTACGACCCTTGCTTTTCCCGTCTGAGTTGTGATAACTCCCGTATCACCGACCTGTCCGCCGCTTTCGGCATAAAACGGCGTTGATGCGGGAACGGCATACACCTTATCGGCTTCATTAGCACGCATTATAAGCTCGTCATCATTTGCAAGATAATCGAGCGTGCCGCTGCTTTCGATAACCTCATAACCTAAAAATTCTGTGGAAAATTCCTTGTCTATCCTATGGAATACCGTTTCGTCAGCGCCCATATACTTTGAACCGCCGCGTGCTTCTCTTGCCGTGGTACGCTGTATCTCCATACATTTATAATAACCGTCCTCGTCGGCGGTCATACCCTTTTCTTCAAGTATTTCGCGCGTAAGGTCGATCGGGAATCCGTGAGTATCGGAAAGCTTGAAGCAATCCTCTCCGCTGAGTACGGTCTTACCCTCCGCCGTCAGCTTTTCTATAAGCTCATCGAGCAGCTTCATGCCGCGGTCTATGGTACGGTTGAAATTCATTTCTTCATTGGTAAGTACCTTTACGATATAATCATACTTTTCTTCCAGTTCGTCATACTCGACCTTATTGCAGTCAACGACAGTCCGTACAAGATCTTTTAAGAACGAGCCGTTGATACCGAGAAGTTTTCCGTGGCGGATAGCCCTTCTTACAAGGCGGCGCATAACATAGCCCGCACCCTCGTTTGAAGGCAGCACGCCGTCAGCCGCAAGGAAAGTCACCGCGCGGATATGGTCGGTTATAACACGGATAGATACGTCCTTTTTATATTCATCGCCGTATTTGCAGCCTGCGATCTCGCAAATGTGATCTCTTACCGCCTTTACGGTATCGACATCGAATATCGAATCAACGCCCTGCATTATTGCCGCAAGACGTTCAAGTCCCATTCCCGTGTCGATATTTTTTTGTGCAAGCGGAGTATATGTGCCGTCCTCATGGCGTTCAAACTGCGTGAACACAAGGTTCCAGAACTCCATATATCTGTCGCAGTCGCAGCCGACGGTGCAGTCGGGCTTGCCGCAGCCGTATTCCTCGCCGCGGTCAAAATATATCTCGGAGCAAGGTCCGCAGGGACCGTCCGTTCCCGCTTCCCAGAAGTTATCCTCCTTGCCCATGCGGAAAATGTGATCCATAGGCACTCCGACCTTTTCGTGCCAGATCTTTTCAGCTTCGTCATCGTCCTCATAAACGGAAATATAAAGCCTGTCCTTCGGAAGCTTCAGCACATCGACGCAAAACTCCCAAGCCCATGTTATCGCTTCCTCTTTAAAATAATCGCCGAACGAGAAGTTGCCGAGCATTTCAAAAAAAGTACCGTGACGCGCAGTTTTGCCGACATTTTCAATGTCGCCCGTGCGGATACATCTCTGGCAGGTGGTCATTCTTGTACGCGGCGGAACTTCCTGACCCGTAAAATACGGCTTGAGCGGCGCCATGCCCGCTACGATAAGCAAAAGCGATCTGTCATTTTGCGGCACAAGCGAATAGCTCTTTTTTCTGAGGCAGTTCTTGCTCTCAAAAAAGCTGAGAAAGGCTTCGCGCAATTCATTTAATCCTGTCCATTCCATTATAGATATCCTCCTGTTATAAATCAAAAAACTTCGCCCTCATAAAGCGCTTTTTATGCGCAAAATGGGACGAAGCAAATAATTGTTCCGTGTTACCACCCGTATTGACGGCAATATGCCGTCCACTCATTAGATCCTTAACGCGGATCGAACGCCGCCGCTTTTTACACGGCGATGCTCGGGAGCAGCCCCCGAATACGGCAACAAAAGCTTACACCGACCGCTTTTTCTCTGCGCAAGCCGCTTAACTCGGTTAATTTCCTTCACAGCGTTTATTTTATTCATATACATATATATTTTAACACAGCCGCTTTCGTTTGTCAATAGTAATATTGTTAATTTTTCAAATGAAAAATTAATTATTTGACGATGCAGAGATTCGGCTTACTATCGTCTATAGGTGTGAAACAATATAAAGCTTTGCTCCCCGCCGCAGGCGGGGGTGGGGACTGAAACACAATACTTCTTGCCAAAATTGTAATATTAATAAAATATATCTTGACAAAATAAAAAAACTGTGTTATGATATTGTAAGTGTAATATGATACAAGCTTTGACGGGAATCAGTAGCGGCGCGGCGGCGGCTTTCAGAGAGTCTGCGTAAAAGGTGTGAGCAGACAGCGCACGCGTTTGACGAATTACCTCCCCGAGCTTTTTGTCCGAGAAAGACGCTTTAAGCGTGATTAGGGCAAAACGTTTTGCCGCGTTAAGGTTTAATGAGGTCTTGTTGTTGCTGTACAAAAAAACGTACAGTAAGTGCAGGATAAACTGAGGTGGTACCGCGGATATTTTCGCCCTCTGTAAGTCTTTCGGCTTGCAGAGGGCGTTTTTTATATCAATAAGGGCCTTTGATGTGATAACACGGGAAGAAAAATTGCACGATATGATTTTAATAATAAAAAATGATACGGAGGAAAAGAAAATGACAGTTTTTGAAGAACTTAAAAGAAGAGGGCTCATAGCCCAGATGACCGACGAAAAGGAGATCGAGGAGCTTGTCAACGCGGGCAAGGCTACCTTCTATATCGGATTTGACCCGACTGCCGATTCGCTCCATGTCGGCCACTTTATGGCGCTTTGCTTTATGAAGCGTATGCAAATGGCGGGCAATAAGCCGATAGTGCTTTTCGGCGGCGGTACTGCCATGATAGGCGACCCGAGCGGAAGAACGGATATGCGCAAAATGCTTACCAAGGAGGAAATAAACCACAACATCGAATGCTTTAAAAAGCAGATGAGCCGTTTTATAGATTTTTCCGACGGCAAGGCTATTGCCGTAAACAACGGCGACTGGCTGCTTGACCTTAATTACGTTGACGTTCTAAGAGATGTCGGCGTACATTTCAGCGTAAACAAAATGCTGACATTTGAATGTTACAAACAGAGAATGGAGCGCGGTCTGACCTTCCTTGAATTTAACTATATGATAATGCAAAGCTATGATTTCTACAAGCTGTACAATGATTACGGCTGCAATATGGAATTCGGCGGCGACGACCAGTGGGCGAATATGCTCGGCGGTACGGAACTTATCCGTAAAAAACTCGGCAAGGACGCTTACGCTATGACGATAACGCTGCTGCTCAATTCGGAAGGCAAAAAAATGGGCAAGACCGAAAAAGGCGCGGTCTGGCTCGACCCCGAAAAAACTCCGCCGTATGATTTCTTCCAGTACTGGAGAAACGTTTCGGACGCAGACGTTATGAAATGCCTGAAAATGCTTACATTTGTACCCGTTGAAGAAATAGAGGAAATGGAGCGTACCATGCAGGGCGAACAGCTCAACAAGGCTAAGGAACTGCTCGCTTATGAGCTTACAAAACTCGTTCACGGCGAAGATGAGGCAAACAAGGCGCTCGAAGCAGCGCGTGCGCTGTTTTCCGCAAACTCCGCTTCGGAGAATATGCCCTCTACGGAGATAGCGGCGGACGAGCTTGTTGACGGCGGTATGAATATCCTCGACCTGCTGGTGCGCTGCGGACTTGCGCCCTCTAAAAGCGAAGCCAGACGCTTGGTAACGCAAAACGGCATTGCCGTAAATGATGTGAAATTTACCGACCCTAAAGGCAGCGTTGATCTGAGCGCAGATGATGTTATAATTAAAAAGGGCAAAAAGGTATTTCACAGGGCAGGCGTGAAAAAATAAAAAACATGATAAAGCGTTCGGATTTTCAAATAATTATATGTGTAATTAACCAATTCACAAAAAATTTAGGTAAAAACAGCCGTTTATGTTAAAATATTACCGAAAATCACTATTTTAATATTGCAATTCGGAGGATTTTAATATAAAATAGATATAGCAGATCTTTTTTGCTATTAAATAAAAAATTTCTGACACGCTTTAAAATTTTTATAATCTTGAAAGATACGGAGGTAATCGACAATGAAATTTGCTGACGGATTCTGGCTTAATCAACGAGGCTATGAGGTAAACTATGCCAATCAGGCGTTTGAGATCGAACCCGTTGAAAACGGCTTTAAGGTCATAGCTACGCCGTTCGTGGTCTACAACCGCGCTATGATGCTCGGCAGCGCGAACCTTGAAATTGTTTACACATCAACTCAGGAAAACTGCATCAAGGTCAATATAACCCACCATAAGGGATATGTTGACAACGGTCCTCATTTCAAACTTAACGAGGGCAGCTATAAGCCGCAGGTGAGCGTTGACGATAAACAGGCTGTGCTGATAAGCGGAAATACAAAGCTTGTGGTTTCCAAAGAAACATGGAGTTTCCAGTTTTATTATAACGATAAGCGGCTTACGGGCGGCGCATGGAGGTCAACGGGCGTTATATTTGAAAATGCGTTCAGACAGCAGGCAAGGCTCGCTTTGCAGTCTGATGATACCTTCTGGAGCTATCCTGCCGACGAACACAGGACTTACATAAGAGAACAACTCGACACATCTGTCGGAGAATATTTCTACGGCTTCGGCGAAAGATTTACCTCGTTCACCAAAAACGGCGCAACGGTAGAAACATGGAATGCCGACGGCGGCACTTGCTCCGACCAGTCTTATAAATGCGTACCGTTCTTTGTATCGTCACGCGGCTACGGAATATTTGTAAACAGTTCGGACAAGGTATCCTATGAGGTATGTTCCGACACCGTTTCAAAGGTATCCATGACCGTCCCGGGTGAAAATCTTGAATATTTCGTTTTCGGCGGCGAAAATATCGCTCAGGCTCTTGAAGGATATACCACCCTCACGGGCAAGCCGTCACTGCCGCCCGCATTTTCGTTCGGTCTGTGGCTGACCACATCATTTACCACGACCTATGACGAGGAAACTATAAATTCGTTCATTGACGGCATGGCTGAACGCGATATACCGCTTCAGGTATTCCATTTCGACTGCTTCTGGATGAAAGGTTTTGAATGGTGCAATTTTGAATGGGATAAAACTCAGTTCCCCGATCCTCCCGCAATGCTCGAAAGACTTCATAAGGATAAGAACCTGCACACCTGCGTATGGATAAATCCGTATATCGGTCAGCGTTCAAAGCTGTTTGACGAAGGTCTGGAAAAAGGATATTTCATAAAACGCGAGGACGGCAGCGTGTTCCAGTGCGACGAATGGCAGCCGGGTATGGCTGTTGTGGATTTCACCAATCCCGCCGCCTGCGAATGGTACGCTTCCAAGCTGCGTGCGCTTTGCGAAATGGGAGTAGATACCTTTAAGACCGACTTCGGCGAAAGAATACCCACAAGAGGAATAAAATATTTTGACGGTTCAGACCCGATAAAGATGCACAATTACTATACATATCTCTATAACGAATGCGTTTTCAATGTGCTTAAAGAGTATTACGGAGAAAACAAGGCTTGCCTGTTCGCACGTTCGGCAACTGCGGGCTGTCAGCAGTTCCCCGTACACTGGGGCGGCGACTGCTCGGGCAACTACAACTCTATGGCGGAGGTTGTCCGCGGCTGTCTGTCGCTGTGCATTTCGGGATTCGGCTATACTTCGCATGATATGGCAGGCTTTGAGGCTACCGCTACTCCCGACATTTACAAGAGATGGGCGGCGTTCGGTATGTTCTCCTCGCACAGCCGTCTGCACGGCAACCAGAGCTATCGCGTGCCGTGGCTCTTTGATGAGGAATCCTGTGATGTACTTCGCTTCTTCACAAAGCTCAAAGGCAGACTTATGCCTTATATCTGGGCGCAGGCTATCAAAACGCACAACACGGGCGTTCCCGTAATGCGTGCTATGGTAATAGACTATGCGGACGACCCGACCTGTCTTACGCTCGACAGACAGTATATGTTCGGCGACAATATCCTTGCCGCGCCTATACTTAACGAGGACGGCATAGCGCAGTATTATCTGCCCGAGGGCAAATGGACGGATATAATCACCGGAAAGGTGCTTGAAGGCGGCAAATGGTATACGCACAAGTGCAGCTATTTTGAAATGCCCGCTCTTGCAAAGCCTAACAGCATAATTGCCTACGGCAATTTCGTAAACGATGTTGAATATGATTATCTTGACGGTACGGAGTTTGTAATATATCAGCTTGAGGACGGCAAGACCGCCAATGCGGTAATATACAACACCGAAGCTGAAAAGGTATTTGAACTGACCGCTTCGAGAACAGGCAATACTATCGAATGTGAATACAGCGAAACAAGCAGCGCATTCAAGATAAAGATAGCCAATACCGACAAGGAAGTTTCTGTTTCTCCGACATATAAAGGAAAGGTAATAATAGAGCTTTGATAAAACACAATGCGCGGACGTACAAAAAACGCCCGCGCGTTTTTTTAAATTAGTTCTTCTGAATAAAATCATGTGATAAAGCAAAAAATAATCGCCGAGGTGGTAATTATATGAGAACTATAGATCATGCAAGGCTTGCAAAGCAGCTTTCAAAAAAGGTGCTTGAAATAAAAGATCCGATAAGAGCTTTTTTCTTTCGCGTGGGAAATCTGCTGCCCGATTATTCCTATCATACCTATTGCAAAAGCATAGGACACGGATTTTCTACCGCCCGCAAAAAACTTGTGCAAGCTTGGCAGAGCAGGCATTTTAACGGCGAGGGAGCGGTGTTCTATTATCGGCTGGGAGTGGCGGCGCATTATCTTTGCGACGCTTTTACCTATCCGCACAATAAACAATTTGACGGCGATCTTTATAAGCATATCAGTTATGAAAACGATATGCACCACGCTTTTGAAAAGGAAAATATGCTTGAAAAATACCCTGCCGCGCCGATCTTTGAAAGCTATGAAAAATGTATGCGCTATCTTGAAAAGGCACACAGGGAGTATCTGCGCAGCAGTTCTAAATCGCCCGCGCGGGATATACCGCATATCATATCCGCCTGCCGCTGTGCGCTGCTCACCAGCCTTAAAGTGCCGATAGAATGCAAGGTAAATGTCAAAAGTATTCTGTAAACTAAAAAACGGCAGGGCAAGTCGTTAAAATAACGTAAATTTTCACATATGCTATTGCTTTTTATGAAAAAATAAGGTATAATATATATCGGATATTTTATGTTGCCAATACTAAAAAATCAAGAAAGGAAATCGGATATGGACAGCTATACTATCGACACAAAATGCGTACAGGGCGGATATACTCCCGAAAACGGCGAGCCGCGCCAGATACCTATCATACAATCCACCACATTCAAATACTCGACAAGCGAGGAAATGGGTAAACTATTCGACCTTGAAAAAAGCGGATATTTCTATACCCGTCTTCAGAACCCGACTAACGATATGGTCGCTGCAAAAATTTGCGAACTTGAAGGCGGCTCGGCGGCTATGCTTACCTCTTCGGGTCAGGCGGCGAACTTTTTTGCGGTATTTAATATCGCTTCCTGCGGAGATCATGTAGTCGCCTGTTCGACAATTTACGGCGGAACTTATAATTTATTTCATGTAACAATGAAAAAAATGGGCATTGATTTTACATTTGTCGACCCCGACTGCACGGAAGAAGAGCTTAACGCGGCTTTCCGTCCCGAAACAAAGGCTGTTTTCGGTGAGACTATCGCCAATCCCGCTCTTACCGTTCTTGATATAGAAAAATTTGCAAAAGCCGCTCACGCTCACGGCGTTCCGCTGATAGTGGACAACACCTTCGCAACGCCTGTCAACTGCCGTCCTTTTGAATGGGGAGCAGACATTGTTACACATTCCACAACGAAATATATGGACGGTCACGGCGCGGGAGTAGGCGGCTGCATTGTGGACAGCGGCAAATTCGACTGGCTTGCCCACGCGGATAAATTTCCCGGGCTTACCACCCCCGACGACAGCTATCACGGCGTTACATACGCTGAAAAATTCGGCTTGGGCGGCGCTTTCATAACAAAATGCACCGCACAGCTTATGCGCGACTTTGGTTCGATACAATCTCCGCAAAATGCGTTCATACTCAATCTCGGACTTGAAAGTCTTCATGTGCGTATGCCCAGGCACTGTGAAAACGGTCTTGCCGTCGCTAAATTTTTAAAGGATCACCCGAAGATAAGGTTTGTCACATATCCGTCGCTCGAAGGCGATAAATATTATAAGACCGCTATGAAATATCTGCCTAACGGCAGCTGCGGCGTTGTATCCTTCGGATTTAACGGCGGAAGGAGCGCGGCTGAAGAATTTATGAAAAACCTCAGACTTGCCGCTATAGAAACGCACGTTGCCGACGCGCGTACCTGCTGTCTGCACCCTGCCTCCGCCACACACCGTCAGATGAACGATAAGGAACTTGAAGCCGCAGGTATCACATCGGATCTTGTGCGTATGTCATGCGGTCTTGAAAATTCCGCCGATCTTATCGCGGATATTTCGCAGGCTCTCGATAAAATATGACTTAAAGCAAGCAGTCTGTGCAAAACGTGCAGACTGCTGTTTGTTTTTAACGTATTTTGTCTGCGGGCGGGATACGCCTGCTCAACGCAAAAATGCCTGTATTAAATTTATTTTCCGAGAAAATTTTTTCGCAGGGCTCTACACAAAAGGGAAAATTTATGTTATAATAATATCATATAAAAAATATGAGGAGAGAAAAATATGCTAAAAGGAAAAACCGTTCTGCTTGCCGTGACGGGCAGCATTGCTGCATATAAAATGGCTGACTGCGCAAGAGAGCTTACCAAACTCGGCGCACAGGTCCATGTGCTTATGACAGAAAATGCCAAAAATTTTATCAATCCCATAACCTTTGAAACACTCACCTGTCACAAATGCCTTACAGATACCTTCGACCGCAATTTTCAATACAGCGTTGAACACGTTGCGCTTGCCAAGGCTGCCGATATAGTCCTTATCGCACCCGCAAGCGCTAACGTTATCGGAAAGATAGCTAACGGCATTGCCGACGATATGCTCACCACTACCGTTTCGGCTTGCCCGTGCAAAAAACTTGTCGCGCCCGCAATGAATCATAATATGCTGCATAACCCTATAGTTGAGGATAATATCAAAAAACTTGCCCATTACGGTTACGGCATTATCCCTTCGGATAACGGTATGCTTGCTAACGGTGATATAGGCGACGGAAAGCTGCCGCCTGTCAGCACGCTTATCGACCGCATACTGCTCGAAATAGCCAAGCCGCACGATATGAGCGGTCTTAAAGTGCTTGTCACGGCAGGCGCGACTTGTGAAGCTATAGATCCTGTCAGATATATCACCAACCGTTCAACGGGGAAAATGGGTATTTCTCTTGCAAAGGCTGCGGCAATGCGCGGCGCGGACGTAACGCTTATAGCGGCTGACTGCTCAGAGCAGATACCCAAGTATATAAATACCGTTAAAGCTGTGAGCGCGGAGGATATGTTCAGCGAGGTCACGAGCCGTTCGGACGGATATGATATTATAGTAAAAGCGGCTGCCGTAGCGGATTATACTCCGCTGACAAAGGCGGATAATAAGATAAAAAAGACTGACGGAAATTTGTCGATAGAGTTTAAACGAACTAAGGATATACTTAAATATCTCGGCGAACATAAACGCCCGGGTCAGCTTATATGCGGTTTTTCAATGGAAACGGAAAACCTGATAGAAAATTCGGCTAAAAAGCTGAAAGCTAAAAACTGCGATATGATATGCGCAAACTCGATACGCGAAGAGGGCGCGGGATTCGGCACAGATACCAATGTAATTACCATTATTACCGACAAGGGCGAGGAAAAGCTTGAAAAAATGAGCAAATCCGAAGCCGCCGACATAATATTTGACAGGCTGACAGAAATGAGGGAAAACAAAATATGAAAAGGATAGAAATTTTTGAAAACGGGATATATGCGGTCTTTGAGATAGACGATAAGGAGCGGATAAGACTGCTGCATTTTTCGGCGCTGCCTTTTGACGAAAGCAAGCTTGAACCGTTCAATAAAGAAAAGGGCTTTGCGCTGTTTGAAAAAACGCACGGCTTCACGCTTGCCGAGGTGCAGATGTCGGGAATAGACAGAGCCGATGAGCGTCACGGAAATAAATATATCATCACCGCCCCCGGCAATACTCTTAAATTTGTCGATTTTAAGGATACCTGCAATCAGCTTGGCAGAAAATTGGAGATAACGCAGTTTGACGAGGATACCATGACAGAAGTGGTATCACACTTTCAATTTTTTAACGGCGTTTCTGTTGTGCGCTCTTACACCGTTGTGACAAATAAAGGCGATAAAACTCAGACGCTTGAATATCTCTCGTCCTTTTGCCTGACGGGTATTGAAAAGGAAGGCGAACTTGAACAGGATAAAAAAATAAGGATAGGCGTTTGTCATAATTCATGGCAGCGCGAACTTCAATGGAAGATGTATACCCTGCCGCAGGTCGGACTGGAACTTTCTCAGCCGAAGGAATTTCAACATTCGTCAAAGGTCTTTGCCTGTTCAAATGTCGGCAACTGGTCGTCAAAGGAGTACATACCTCTCGGCTGCATTGAAAATACCGAAACAAACAGCTATCTTTTCTGGCAGATAGAGCATAACGGCTCTTGGCACTGGGAAATATCAGACCGCGAGGGACATCTTTATCTGCAATTGAGCGGTCCGAGCGAGATAGAATCGCACTGGTCAAAGGAACTTGCGCCGGGCGAAAGCTTTGAGAGCGTCCCCTGCGCCGTTGCCGTAAACGCACAGGGCTTTGACGAAGCTGTAGGCGAGCTTACCAAGTACCGCAGGC
>CANPYF010000070.1 GCA_947587925.1 uncultured Ruminococcus sp. | reverse complement strand
AAGTGACTCATTGTGAACCTCCTGTGTTTTTTGTTTGTTTCGTCACTTACATTATATCACAGTTTTCACTTTGAGTCTTCTTTTTTTGTGTCATTTTATTTTACAACTTTCCAATAAATGAGATAGATAGGAAAAGCAGCACCGCATTTAGCGGCGCTGCTTTTTTTAAAAGAGTATCGGCTGTAACTGCACGCCGCCGAGCGCGGCTTCCGCAGCCTGCGGTATCAGCGTGAAATCGCAGCAGAGCGATGACGGCTTCGCCTGCGGGTCGTCCTGCTTTAACGGTACAAAATAATAATGCTTGGTATTGAGCAATTGACCTATGTTTTTTGCTCCCGCCGACAGCGCGTCATTTGTTGATGCCGCTATCAGTACGCTCCGCTCGCCGCGCAGATGTGATTTCGCACCGAGCGTTACGGGCGTATCATAAATAGCATGGGCAAGCTTGCCCATTGTGGTGGACGTGCAGGGACATATCAGAAAAATATCAAACATTTTTTTAGGGCCGATAGGCTCGGCAGCTTCAAGAGTGGTTATGGCTTTTGCGCCGCAGATATCCTCTATCTTTTTAACATTTTCTTTAGCAGGACCAAAGCGGGTATCCAGCGAAGCGGCGTTGAAGCTCATTATCGGGGTGAGCCGTGCGCCTGCCTCGCAAAGCCGCTGCGCTTGGTCGAACGCCTTTGAAAAGGTACAGAAAGAGCCGCTCATTGCAAAGCCTATCCTGATTCCTTTAAGTGACATTAATGCCGCTCCTTTCATGATAAATATTCATCACAGTATCGGCGATTATCTCGCCTGCCGTGACGGGAGCGCATTTTCCGGGAAGTGATAAAGCGTGAATGGCTTTGCGCGAATATTTATGACAAGCGTCAAGATCCGTTCCGCCGGGCTGAGATGCAAGGTCGATAATAAGGCAGTCTTTGCGCGTTTCACGCACGACCTCCTCGTTCAGCACCATTGCGGGAATGGTATTGATGATAAGCCTATAGCTGCCTATACGGGCAAAAAGCTGACTAAGATCAAACGCGTCAAGACCCCACGTCTGTGCTTCGGCAAGCTGTCCTGCATTTCTTGCGCTGACAGCCGTTAATGCACCCGCCGCGGAAAAAAGGCGTGCGCACGCCTTAGCTACCCTGCCCCAGCCGCAGATCAGAGTTTTTGTTCCGTTAATGGTAACGTCTGATTCGCGCATAGCGAGAGCGAGAGCACCCTCGGCAGTCGGCACGCAATTTTTGACAGCAAGTTCCTCGCGTCTGAAATAATCAGCGGTATCGAAACCGAGGGAGTGAAAAAACTCGATCATAGGCGTACCCATTTTACCGCCCGCGACGACAGCACCTTTTTTCAAGCACTGAGCAAGTTCTGCGCAGCTAAGCTGACCGAGAGCGCAAGGGACATTAAGACCGTTACCGCAAGGAACGGGCAAAAGGAGCAGATCCGCCTTATGCGGAAGCTGAGAGAGGTCAGAGATATTCGCAACGCCCTCGACAGAGCCATCAGTTTTATAGGTAAACACGTCAGCGAAGTTAGAAAGTCTTTTAGCGGCATAAAGCTGACGAGCATCGGAACCGCAAACCAAGAACAGCGGTTTAAATTTATCCACATTCATAAAAATAGTCCTCCCCGACAAAATGAGCCCTTGATTAGAGGGGTTGATATATAATATTCGGCGAAGGGCGAATAGGTTCATGAAAAAGCGGGTATTTAGCAGGAGATAGAAGTCAGAGGTAAAAAATCAGAATTAGGACGTCCAACAACCGTGGGGCATATCAGTTTAGGATAGGGGTCAAGGGGGATAACCCTTTTTAAAGGGGTTCCCCTTGCAGGGGCGCGGGGACAGCGTCCCCGTCAAGGCGCAAAAGAAGAAGTCAAATCAATATAGACCGAGAACGCAAAAGTAAAATTTTAAATCGGCGAAAAATACAACATAGGGTAAAAAAATCCAACAGAAAAGCGACATCAACCCCCGCAAAATCGCAGTCAAAACCCGCCGATTTAAATCGCAAACAAGAGCCGCCTGCCCCTTTTAAGGGGCAGACGAGCGTATTGTTCGCGAACACCTATTAGAAGTTAGAAGTTAGAAATTAGAGGTCAGAAATCAGAACCCGAAGATAATGTGAAAATAATAAAAATATAAAAAATAAAGCGGAAAGATCCGCGATAGGGCAGATGTTCCGCTTTTTGTTGTTTGGCTATGTTGCAGCAAACAGTTTATTCGGCATTTTTAAATGAACGATAAAACCGAATTTATTAAGTATCAATGCGTACCATTTCTGCAAGCGTTCGATCCCGATATATCAGATCCGACCGCTGTGTAAAACCTATCTTTTCCCGGAAAGCATTGCCTTTGTCGTTATGAGCAAAAACCACTAAATTAACTTTATTTATGCCTTGCACTTTTAAGGCGCTTAGAGCAGTTTCGACCATTTGCCTGCCGATACCTTGCCGCCGGTAAGCAGGAGATACTGCGGTGTGGCTGATATATCCGCGGCGACCATCATGTCCTGTGAGGATCGCACCGATAATATCGCCTTGTTCCACTGCAACAAAACAGGTATCAGGATTCCGAGCAAGATACTTTGCAATACCTTCCCGTGAATCATCCAAATTGTTTAATCCCATGCCGGAGCAGCTCAGCCACAAGGCATAAACGCTATCATAGTCATCGAGCCGCATATTTCGTATTTCCATGATTTGTCCTCCGCAACTTTTATGATGAAGACTTTGCAACGCTCACACCCTGACGGCACGCTTTGCGCTCCATTTGCCGTATATCCTTCCGCCCGGCGTGTCGGCGTAAGCTCTCGCTTTGACGTAGTAGAGCTTGCCCTGTTCGCTCGGGGTTATCGTGAGATCGTTAGCGGGATCTTCGGGAGAATATGGCAGTATCAGGACGTCCGCATCGTCCTCCGCGCCGTTTTGCCAACAGCTTATTTCATAGCCCGTACATTCAACCGAGCAGGAGAGTTGGGCGGATATCGCTCCGCTTTGCGGCGAGACCGCAAGCTGCGGCTGCGGCGGGATAATGTCAAAATAGATCAGCACCGTTCCTCTGTAGCTGCCCTTCCCTTTTATCCTTATTACACCTTTTCCGATATCTATGTTGTCACTGAAGCTGACCGTGTAGTCTTTGCCCTCTTTAAGCTTTTTGCATTTGACCGCAGGCGTTATCTCGCTGCCCGTGTAAACGGCGCTTTTGGACGCGGTGAAGGTTTGCCCCGCAAGCGTCTTTTTCAGCGCGGATATTTCCGCTCTGCTGCCTTTGTTTACCTTGGTCTTGCACTTGTCCGAGCCGTTGTTTTTAAACGTAACGTTTTTTGATTTTTTTGAAACGCTCAGGTCAAGCCCGCCGCATTCGGTTATGCTGTTATCGACCAGCTTGGCACGCTTTGCCCCCGCTATGCTGAACGCATTCTTTGCGCACCCGCTTATCTCGCAGCCGCTTGCCGTGACCGCTGCGGAAGATGAGACATAAATGCCGTTTTTACAGCCGCTGATGCGGCTGTCTTTTACGATACCTTCGGTAGATGAGGTGACATATACGCCGTGTTTGGCACAGTCGGATATATCGTTGTGACGCGCGGTGAAGTTCGATCTGCTCGCCGCGATACCGTGACCGCTGACCGCGTTTATCAGGTTGTATTTTATCTCCTTGATATTCGCGCCGCTCCTTAGCAGTATGCCGTTTTCGCCGCAGCCGCTTATGCTGTTTGAATATACCGTTGATCCGCTGCATTCGCTGATTATAATGCCGCTTTTTTGCGTGCCGCTTATGGTATTGTCATATACATCTGCGGTCGAATCGTCAAGTATGCACAACCCGCTGCCCGACGCGCCGCTCAGCGCGTTGCCGCTGAAATCAATATCACAGTTCTTGGAGAACATTGCCGAGTTGAGATAATTCGTATCCTTTGAATGATAATATATCGGCTCGGTGAGAAAGGTATTAGCTTCGAGCGTATTGTCATACACCCGTCCGTCGGAATTTGAAGCATATATAAGACCGCCTGTGTTCTCGGCGGTGTTGCCGTACATATCTATATTTGAAAAACTTGACGCGTCAACGGCGTAAAAGGCGCAGTCGATAAAGAAATTATCATGAATGTTCACGTTATCGGCTTTCATGTAATCATAATTATGATGAGTGCCTATCCCCGCAGGGATATTTTCAAAGCGGCAGCCGCTGACAGAAATATTCCTGCACGCAACGCCCTCCCCGAGAGGATCGCTTTCCTTCGGGATAAAATCGAGGTGCAGCGCCTCGCAGTACCTGTAGTTGAACTTTGCCTTTGTCTGCGCGATATACTCTCTTTCCGTTCCCGCGAAGCGGATAAAATTGCTGAAAACGGAATTGGTTATCGTTATGCCGTCTGCTCCGTTAAAAAGCACGAAATGCGTGCCGCAGCACTCGGAAAATTCTGTATTTGCAAAGGTAACGTTCTTGATGTTCCACATCTTTACTAACCCCTTTGCGGTAAGCGCATTGGTCACATTGCCGTCCCAGACACCGCCCTCAACAGTGATGTCGTGCGAACGGTCGTAGCCCGTATCGCTGCCGTCAATATCCGCGCCGTTGGAAAGCATATATTTGCTTTCGTCCATTCGTATTATCCGCGCATTATCGTCAAGCTGAAGGGTGGTATTTGAATATATCCTCAGCGTTGAGCTTATCAGATAATTGCCTTCGGGGACGTATACGGTGGTATGACCGCTTTGCCCGAACGCGGCGTTTAACGCCTGCTGAATTGCGTCAAAATCGTCAATATCGTCCCTGCCGTCTGCACCAAGTTCGGAAACGCTGATATAATTATCCTCCAAAGCGCCGTCAGATGTATTATCGTTCGGAGAAGCCGCCGTATAAAGCTGCGTACCTGCGGCAGCGATAGCTGATGCGGCTGCGATAGCCGCCAACCGCTGCCGATTTGTTTTTGCTGTCAAAATTTTTTCCGTCCTTTCCTTTTTTATGTTTTATATTTTTTAAACTATCGATCGTCCACGATGCTTGCCACGGGCGCGTTATCCCGTTCAAGCTTAGCCTTATGTCTTTTTCTGAGCGTAATAATAAGCGAGATGATAAAAATAAGCGCGGAGAATACCGCCGTTATGATTATCGGGTAATGTCTCAGCACATACTCCTTATCCATACCGAGCAGTTCGGGCGGAACGGCGCGGGAGTTAAGAGCCTTTCTGATGTCGGCTATGATGACCTGCGCCGAGTAGAAATAGAGCGCGAAACCCGCGAGGGTAAATGGCGCTTGCAGCTTATAGCCCTTGCGGAATGAAATGATGATACCCGCCAGCATAAGTACTATCCCCGCCAGCATTATATAAACGGTGCGGTGAGCGATAGGCTGTGCAAGACCCTCGAGCGAAGCGACAACGGTCACGCCGCCCCAGAAGAATCCCGAATAGCAGAATGCGGCAAGCATAATAACGGTAAAAACAACTAACCATATATCCGCATACCCGTGTTTAGCGGAGCGGCGAAGCTTCTTTGCGCTTTTGCTCTCCCTCTCACGGGCCGCAGCCTTTTCCTCAAGCTCTTCAAGCTCGGCGAGCTTTTTTAGCTGCATTTGTTTATTTTTTTGTTTATCGAGTCTGCTTTTTTTTGACATAAAATACCTCTGAAAAAGATTATAATAAAAAGTACAAGCCGTAATAAAACGGCAACAGATATATTATAGCACAGAATACATAAAAAAGTCAAGGGGGCGGGACTGACGTTTGTTTGAGCTTTTCAGTCCCCCGCCCTTGAAGTTTCTCTTTGAGGTCAAAGACCTCAATGCCGCTTCGCGTCACCGAGAAACTTCCCAAGCGTAGGCTCACCCAATTTTGTGAATCTATTGAAAAATGTTCGTACAATATTACGTTTTTGTGATAAGCTATCTTGAAAATGTCATGCTTGCCCCCTTTCTCTTGGGGGAAATGAGGGGGTTAGGAGGGAAAGCTCTGATGTTATTTAAAATAAATTTTCCCATTCACTCCCTTTTTTTAAATTTCAAATTTTCCCAATCCCCCCTATTTTATAACATCTTACCCAATGAAAATAATACTTGCAGCGGTCAAGTGAATGAACTTCTTAAAGCGGTCAAAAATAAAATTGACGACCGCATTAAATGCTTTGAAAGCATTTAATGCGGCAGAAAATTATTTTGAAAGCATTTAATGCCGCAGATGAATATTTTCCCTTGTAAAATTTTTAAAGAAAGGAACGATCTAAAATGCACAGATCTTACTATCCTCTTTTGGCTGCCGCTTCGCGCTGCGCCGCAGCGGCTGTCGGTCTGGTCTGTACCGTGGTGATGGCGGGCGTGAGCTACTATAACGCGGCTTTGCCCGACAGCTACCTTACAGGCGCGGACGGAGAGATAGATTTTGACACCGTTTTGCCGATAACGGCTTTTGAATGTGCTGAAAGCCGTCAGGCGTATTCGGATCCGTTCAATACGGATAACAGCAGAGAGTTAGACCTTAAATTGTTCGGCAGCGTACCTATCAAACAGGTCAGGGAGGAAACAGTGAACAGACCCGTTCTTGCCGCGGGCGGACAAACGTTCGGCATAAGACTTGTCACCGACGGCGTAATGATAATAGATATGAAAAAGATCGGCGGAAGATGTCCCGCTAAAGAGTCGGGGCTTAAAATAGGTGATGTTATAGAGACCCTTAACGGCGAAAAGGTCACCTCAAACGCCCGCGTAGGCGAGATAATCAAGGATTCGGGCGGCGCGGAATGCAGCGTAAGCTACCGCAGAGGACAGGAGCATTACAGCTGTAAACTTGTTCCCGTGTACTCGGAAGGCAGCTACCGCGCGGGAATGTGGGTGCGCGACAGTTCTGCGGGCATAGGCACAATGAGTTTTATTGATACCCAAAGGGGTATTTTTGCGGGGCTCGGTCACGCTATCTGCGACGGCGATACTCATGAGCCGCTTCCGCTTTCTCAGGGCAATATCTCGGACGTTGAGATAAACGGCTGCAAAAAAAGTCAGAAGGGCGAACCGGGTCAGCTTATGGGTGAGTTTGTCGGCATGGATACGGGCGAGCTGCTTTTGAATTGTCAGGGCGGCGTTTACGGCTCGGTCAGCGATATCGACACGGACGGGTATAAGTTCTATCCCCTTGCATTTTCGCACGAGGTACACGAGGGGAAAGCTTTGATGATCTCGCAGATAGATGACGGCGAGCCTGAAAGCTATGAGATAGAGATCGAGAAGCTATGCTCCGATGAAGGCGGTCACGATATGATAATAAAGGTGACGGACAAGCAGCTTATCGAGCGCACGGGCGGTATAGTACAGGGCATGAGCGGTTCTCCGATAATTCAGGACGGCAGGCTTGCGGGCGCGGTAACTCACGTTTTCGTTGACGATCCGCTCGGCGGCTACGGCATTTTCGCACAGACAATGTACGAAGCTTCGCTTAAAGCCGACTGCGGCGAGGACGAGATGGCAGGATAATAATGTCGGCGAAAGTCGGATAAAAGGACTTTTGCGGACTTTTAGCAGTTTAAAAAGGAAATATCACGAATTGTTATATTTAGGCGTAAAAAATAGGACATACTGCACAATCATGTCGATAAAAAATTGACGTTTTTTCTAAAAAACTATTGATTTTAAAAACAATATGTGATATGATATAAATACAGACAAAAGTCGGGCTGAGTAAATGCGCATTTTAGCAGACTACCTATTTAACATAACGGGAGGACATTAATGATGAATGACAAAATAAAAATACTGATAGGGGACGATTCGGCACAGTTCGGTGTAAACTGCGCCGCAGCGCTCAGAACAAGCGGATTTTATGTAATAACAAGACCAAAAAACGGTCTGACCGTTTTTGACGCCATAACTTCCGAAGCGCCCGATGTGGTGATAGTTGACGCGGTAATGCCGGGACTGGACGCTATCGGACTTATAAAAAAGATACAAAGCTCAAGCTATAAAAAGCCTTATTTTATCGTTACCGCGTCTTATGTAAACGAATTTCTCGAGCAGCAGGTCATGCTCGCGGGGGCGGCATATTATATGCTGCGTCCTTTTGACACCGCAACGCTTGCCGAGCGCATAAAGGCGCTGTTTGATATAGATACCGATATCGGAGAAAAAATGCTGCCGAGAAACAATGCTCACCCCAATCTCGATATAATAGTCACCGACATAATCCACCAGATAGGCGTACCCGCTCATATCAAGGGCTATCATTATCTTCGCGAAGCGATAATACTTTCTGTGGGAGATAAGGAAATGCTTGAAAGCGTTACAAAGCTATTATACCCCGCCGTGGCAAAAAAATTCTCGACTACGCCTTCGCGTGTTGAAAGAGCGATACGCCATGCAATAGAAATAGCGTGGGACAGAGGAGATCTCGACATACTCAACGGATTTTTCGGATATACCATAAGCACGGGAAAAGGCAAACCGACCAACAGCGAATTTATCGCGCTGATAACGGATAAGATATGCCTTAAATACCGCAGCGCGATACTGGTCGAATCAAGGAGTTGAGGGTTTACCCACTACAAACCCATAAACAAAAAAAGAGCGGGACTGCCCGATACATTTTATCCGAGCAGTCCCGTTTGATATTTTTATGTAAAATTTTAAAGTTCTATTAAAACGCTGCGCTTTGTGGGCGAATAGGGATAATATTTTATCCCCGTCATGTCGAACATCATCTTGCTTGCCTTTGTTTCGTCCGAATCGGCGTATTTATCCGAAAGATAAATTATCTGCGTAATACCGCTCTGGATTATCGCCTTTGCACATTCGTTGCAGGGGAACAGCGTTACATAAAGCCTGCTGCCTTTAAGCGAGAAACCGCTGTTGAGTATGGCGTTAAGTTCGGCATGGCAGACAAAGGGATATTTCGTTTCAAGCCGTGCGCCGTCCCTGCCCCAGGGCATATCGTCATCATTGCAGCCCGTCGGCATACCGTTGTATCCGACCGAAAGAATTTTGTTTTCCGTTGAAACTATACAAGCGCCGACCTGTGTGTTGCTGTCCTTGCTCCGCTGTGCCGAAAGCAGTGCGATACCCATAAAATATTCGTCCCATGAAATATAATCGGTGCGTTTCATTTTTTGCTTACCCCCTATATTTTCATTCGGATCATCCGTTCAGACCGTATCGGCAGCAGCCTTTTCAAGCGACTGCATATCCTCGCAGTTTCTCGCGTCAGCGTCGGGCAGAGTCTTTTTGACAAGACCGGTCAGCACCTTGCCCGGACCTGCTTCGATAAATCTGTCATAGCCCTGCGCGTTCATCTCGGCAAGCTCTGAGGTGAACCTTACCGGGGAGACTATATGCTTTGCAAGCATTTCCGGCATATTTGAAAAATCGGTAAGCTCTGTTCCAAGCAGGTTGCTGAATACCTGCATATCGGGTTTTTTAAACTCAAAGCCCTTTGCTCCCTCGAGCACCTCGTCCGCGGCGGGCAGCATCATAATGCTGTGAAAAGCCGAAGAAACGTTGAGCTTTACGCACTTTACACGCTTTGCCGTGCTTGTCTGCTTTATCAGCTCACAGGCTTTTTCAACGGCGTCCGTTTCGCCTGCGATGACCGTCTGCACCGGGGAATTGTAGTTTACCGGAACGGCATAGCCCTCTGTCTGCTCGCATACCTTTTCGATCTCCTCGGCAGACGGACCTATTACGGCGCACATAGCACCCTCGTTCTTTTCCGCCGCCCTTTGCATAGCCTCGGCACGGAGTTTTATCAGCCTGAATGCGTCCTCGTAGGAAAGCATACCGCTTGCCGCCATCATTGCATATTCGCCGAGCGAATGACCCGCGGCGCCGTCAAATGTTACGCCCTTTTCTTTCAGAGCTTCATAAGCGCAGAGCGAGCAAGCCATTATGGCAGGCTGAGAGTAAACGGTCTTGTTAAGTTCGGTCGGGTCGGGCGAAAACATGATGTCCTCAAGCTTATATCCGAGCACGTCGTCAGCGGCGGCAAAGACCTTTTTTGCACCCTCGGACGATTCATAAAATTCTTTTCCCATGCCCGCATACTGCGAACCTTGTCCCGAAAACAAAACGATATTTTTCGACATGATCTTTCTTCCTTTCGTAAGCGTATCTTGCAGCGGAGCATAACGGTTGAATTTTTTCAAAAGAAAAGTTTATGTTCATAATTTGGAAATTTTATTCATGCTATTTAGACATAATAAAGGTTTATAATAAATATAGCGGTGCGTCCGTAATGCCCGATAGATTCATTATAACATATTTCAGCACGGATTTCAACGCTTTTTGCAACAAAATTTTTAGTCGGCTGAACGCTGCTGCGTTTCGGCTTGATGTTTACATAAAAGGCTAAACCAAAAACAGTTCTTGAAACAGAAAGGAACGATCGGGAAAATGATAAGATCAGTCGGAGTAAAGATAACGGGTATCGGCAGATACGTTCCGCAGCTTACGGCGGCAAATGCGGATTATGAAAGGATAGTCGATACCAGCGATGAGTGGATAACTCAGCGCACGGGCATAAAAACGCGGCACATTTCAGACGGCGAGCCTACATATTATCTTGGTCTGCGTGCGGCTCAGGAAGCTGTAGCGGACGCGGGTATAGAGGTGAGCGACATCGGTCTGATAATCGCGACCACCTGTACGCCCGACTATTACACGCCGTCTACCGCCTGTCTGATACAGCGCGGTCTGGGCGATTCGGACTGTCCCGCCATAGATATAAACTGCGCCTGTTCGGGCTTTGTATATGCCGTTGACATGGCAAGAAGATATCTCGCCTGCGGCGATATAAAGCGCGTTTTAGTGGTCGCGGCAGAGGAACTTTCCAAGTTTGTCGATTACACAGACCGTTCGACCTGCATACTTTTCGGTGACGCGGCGGCAGCCGTTGTACTGGAAAAGAGTGACGATACGCTGTATTCGAGTTTTCTTGCCGCAGACGGCAGCGGAGCGAGATTTTTAGCGGCGCGTGCGCTGCTTACGGAGAATCCCTTCAGGCAGCATGACAGCGAATTTGATATGGATATGCCCGTTCCTAACAAGCATTATCTTTTGCAGGACGGCAAGGAAGTCTACAAGTTCGCGACAAAGGCTCTGCCCAAAGCCGTTGAGAACGCCTGCAAAAAGGCTGACATCACGCCCGACGAGCTTGACGCGGTGATACCTCATCAGGCAAACGTAAGGATAATAGAAACTGCCGCCAAGCACCTTGGTCTGAGCATGGACAAGATGATACTCAACATTTCCGACTACGGCAATACCTCATCCGCGTCCATACCCAACGCATTTTATGATGCGGTAAAGTCGGGCAGGATAAAGCGCGGCGACAAGGTCTGCTTTGTAGGCTTCGGCGGAGGACTGACCTACGGGGCGTGCGTGTTAGAGTTTTAAGAAATTAAGAAAATAGAGGTCAGAGTTTGTTCTTGACTCTGACATATAAAGGAGTAATTTTTATGAAAACCAGAATTACCGAACTACTTGGGATAGAATATCCCATTCTGCAAGGCGGAATGGCTTGGATAGCCGAAGCACAGCTTGCCGCGGCGGTGTCCAATGCGGGCGGACTCGGAATAATAGCGGGCGGAAGCGCGCCTATCGACTATCTGAGAGAGCA
>CANPYF010000069.1 GCA_947587925.1 uncultured Ruminococcus sp. | reverse complement strand
TTGTGTATATGCCAGTTATTTCGGCAGCCCGGGTCGAACGTCACGTTGAAAATTCCCACCTGTTCTTTTGAAACAGGAGCAAGATAGCTCTGACCTGAAAAATACTGTGCAAAACCGTCATTCGGCGCACCTATCGGGAACAGTATACTGTTCTGAAATTTGTCCTTTTCCGTTACAGCAGGGCTGTTTTCATTCCATACGTCTTTAGCCATTCTGAAAACCGCCCACGCTTTCGGCCAGCCTACATAAAATCCCGCATGGGTAACGATAGCAGCTATCTCCGCGCGGGTCACGCCGTGAGCCTTGGCATTTTCAAGATGATAGATCAGCGAAGTATCGGTGATTCCCGACGACATCAGCGCGACAACGGTGATTATGCAGCGCGTTTTCAGGTCAATATCGGTGTTGTTCCAGTTCTCGCCGAAAAGCACATCATCATTAAAATGTGCAAAATCGGGTGCAAATTCGCCAAGCTGATCTCTGCCTGCTGTCTGTGTGATCTTTTCCATGATAATTCCTCCATTCGGATATTATTAAAAAATTTTTTTCAACTGCTTTTATTCGGCTTATACCACATTTCCCGCCTTCTGTTTGCCGTTTTGCGCCATAACTCCGACAAGTTCATGAGGGACGTAGAGCTGTTCGAGATAGTCGATCTCGTCCTGCGAAAGTGTGATATCCACCGCTTTTGCCGCGCCGTCAGCGTGAGAAATTTTAGTCGCACCGACCACGGGAGATGTGACCTTTGTCAGCAACCACGCAAGCGCTATCTCGGTCATGGAAACCTTCCGATCGTCCGCGATCTCCTCAACTCGGCGGATAATTTTGGCGTCCTCCGCGGCAGTTTTATCATATTTAAATTTTGCGTAGGAATCCTCCGCAAGCCGTTTTGAAGTTTCCCCCGAACGTTTTGACAGCCGTCCGCCCGCAAGCGCACTGTAGGGCGTAAGCGCAATATTCTGATCTTTACAAAACGGCAGCATTTCGCGTTCCTCTTCGCGGAAGATGAGATTATAATGCCCCTGTACGGAAACAAATTCGGTCAGACCGTTTTCACGGGCGTAGAAATTCGCCTTTGCAAGCTGCCATGCAAAGCAGTTTGATATGCCGATATACCGCGCTTTTCCCGCCTTTACGGCGTTATGCAGACCCTCCATTATCTCCTCCATAGGTGTGTGGTAGTCCCACATATGATAGATATAAAGGTCAACATGATCCATGCCGAGATTTTCCAAACTTTTATCAAGATAATTTGCAATATGCTGCTGACCGCTGATACCCGCGTCTATCTCTTCCTGCGTTCTCGGCGTGAACTTCGTTGCAATTACATAATCATCACGCTTTGCAAGTTCCCGCAGAGCCTTTCCTACAAACTGTTCGCTCGTTCCGTTCTGATAAGCGATAGCGGTATCGTAAAAATTTATGCCCAGTTCCAACCCGTGACGAATTATCTCTCTTGTTTCATTTTCGCCGAGCGTCCAGCTGTGCTGACCTGTGGCGGCGTTTCCGAATCCCATGCAGCCCATGCATATGCGCGATATCTTTAATTCGGAATTGCCCAGATAAGCGTATTTCATCATTGTTTCTCCTTGACATTCAAAAGTCTTTTTATGCAGTTATATGTTATCTCATAGATGGACATGAACGCATAATTTATCCCCGCCTGTTCCATTGCCGTCCGCTGCTTTTCGGTCACGAATGTGTACGGATAAATTCCGAACATAAACGGGAAAAATGTGTATAAAAATTCCTGTTTATCCTGTGTCGGCATTTGAGGGAAATATTGATCGAGACAATTGAGCATCATTCGCAGCGAATTCCCGTAAGCGACCTTAAACTCCGCAAGCCGTTCGGGGCGGCTGCCCGTTTCCATATCGTAATGATTCATCGACATTATTTTGAGAAGCTGTGCGCGGCTTTCGAGAGAATGTGCGATCTTGTCCGCAAATTCGTCCTTTGTAAGCGTGGGAAATTCGGACATTATATCACTGAGCTGCGCATTCCAGAGTTCATATTCGCGCTGTAAAAGCGCGAGGAAGATCTCCTCTTTTGTCTGAAAATAATTGTAGATAGAGGTGCGGGTAAAACTCGTTTCATTGCTTATTTCTTTAAGCGTTATCTGCTTGAAACTCATTGTCTGATACAGCTTTTCGCAGGCGTTGATTATCTCTTCCTTCCGAGCATTTGTAAGTTCGGGCGAACCCTTCGGCATTGAAATTCTCCTTTTTAAAAAAAGTTTTATATTATAAAAATCATTCTGACTTTGTGTCATTATAAACATTATACCACTATTCTGACGCGGTGTCAATACCTGACGAAAAATTTCATAATTTTTTTAAAATTAATATAGTGATTTGATTTCTCTCCTCCGCAGGCGGGGGAAGAACTACCTGAACCGTTTACTTTATCTATTTTAAAATTTACACTTGTATTTTCCGCACTTATGTAGTATAATATTAAAAAGACATTTTAATGTCAAATAAATGAAAAGAGGTTTTTGCAGTGAGAAAAAAATTAAACATTACCGAAGGGATATATCCCATGCCCGTGCTTATGGTAGCTACCTATAACGACGACGGAAGCGTTGACGTTATGAATGCCGCCTGGGGTACTATGCAGGAGCGCGGAACGGTCGCTTTAAATTTGACCGAATCCCACAAAACGGTACAGAATATTAAGAAAAGGGGAGCGTTCACGGTCAGCATTGCAGACGCCGATCATGTTGTCGAAGCAGACTTTTTCGGAGTTGTATCGGCAAATGCCGATCAGAATAAATTTGAAAAAAGCGGACTTACCGCTGAAAAGTCTTCACTTGTAGACGCGCCGATAATAATGGAATTTCCGCTTTGTCTTGAATGTGAATTTGTCGAATATCAGGCAGATGAATACGGTATCGGCGTGATAGGAAAGGTCGTAAATGTGACTGCTGATGAAAAGGTCATGTCAGGCGATAAGGTGGATATGTCTTTGGTAAACGCTATCGCATTTGATCCGTATACGCACGGTTATTACAGGGTCGCCGAAAGAGTCGGAGAAGCCTTTAAGGACGGTCTTAAATTGAAATAATAAAGGAGCCGGGGCTTAAAAACCCCGGCTTAATTTTTTATACCATCAAATGCCTTACAATATTCTTGAACCAATCCTTTTCTCTGTATCGGTCAAATGTTGTATCATCAAGACCGTTGTTATCCAGCCGATAAAGCAGATCATGCGCCGCGCTTTTGTCCGAATTTTTTGAGGTACAGCGCATATCGTATTCGTATCCATCGCCGAAAATTGACGAGCGGTAGGTGATCTTCTGCGGCAGGCTGTCAAGATCGAGCGCACATTTTGCAGCCTTTTTCAGATGATATTCCGCCTTTTCTTCGTCATTTTTAAAATCGGTGTAGAGTTTTGCAAGACGATAGTGGTGAGCCAGTAAAAAACCATTGAAAAATCCGTAAAAACCGTCGTCAAATATCGCGTCGCACAAACGTATATACGTTTCATTTATTTTGATATTAAGTTCGTAATTTTCTTTATTAAAATTGCAAAGACCGTAAAATAAATTGTTTATCATCTGAAGGATAGTAAACACAGAATCAATGCAGATCTCCCTGCCTTTTTCGTTATCTCCCTTCATTGCGCAGATATATTCCAAGAATATTTCCGAGGACAGAAACATATTAGGCGCAGACTCCGCAAGTTTTTCAGCCTCCTCTATACGTCCTGCTAACGGCAGATCGTAAATAAGTATCTGAGTAGCATTGCGGCGAAATTTTTCATCGGTAGAATTGCTTAAAATTTTTTCGGCTGTTGAGATCGTTTCATTCAGATCGGCTTTTGTTTTCTCGTCATTTGGAAGAAAATGCAGTGAATTCATCAACCCGTCAAGACATTCGGTATCCTCCGGAAATTCCTCCAGAGCCTTTCTCCACACTGTCACCGCATCGCTTATCCTGCCGATATTGTGCAGCCTTCTTGACTCTTCCTTATATCCCGAAATGCTTTCTCTTTTTTTGCTTTCTTCCACGCCGAGCAGTTTATCGACCGTCACTCCGAAAAAGCAGGCAAGCTGCGGCAGCAGCGTTATATCCGGCAGGCTTTCTTCTCTCTCCCATTTTGAAACAGCCTGCGGAGTAATATGCAAAGCATTTGCAATATCCTCTTGTGTACATTTTTTCTCGGCACGCAGCATTTGCAGCATTTTACCCAATCTGATCTCCATAATATCAAACTCCTTTTTTTAATATCGGATCGATCCTGTTATTATTATAGTACACATTTTAGCAGTTGTAAATGGCGGCGCAGTTTGATTTTGGTTTATTTTTTAAACCGGGGGTTGGGCAAGTTGTGATTTTTTTGCATTCTCAAATCATATCCGAAACAGGCGGTGCGGACGGTCTGCGTGATGAGGATATGCGATGGTCTTGTAAAAAATAAACCCTGCATAATAAGAATAAAAACCCATATTCTGCGGATAATAAAGCGCGGAGGTGAGAAGCGGAAAATGGATACAAAAGAACGCGCAAGGCGGGAATGTGATTTTATTTCGACTCTCCCGCCGCTTGTCCAGAGCCGTATAGAAGAACAGCGCAGAACTCAGCAGAATGATGCACGGCGCGGCGATATTCTTCCCGAAAGGTATATATTTTCACGCAGATTTTTTTAAGTGAAAAGGTTCACGCCGATTTTTTAAATGAAAAGGGGACAAGTTTGAATTTGTCCCCTTTTTTTAACCGTATTATAAAATGCCCCTAAGCGTCATTGCGCTTGTTGTATTTGTATGAAGCTGCGGCGGTCGAGATTATAACAGCGTAGCCTATAAAGCTGTAAATGTCGGGAACGTCCGAAAAAAGCAGGAATCCTATTGACGCTGTAAAAATCAGCTGAGTGTAGTCGTAAACGGAAATTTCACGCGCGGGCGCGAACGAATAGGCGGCAGTTATGGAAAATTGTCCCCCCGCGGCGGCAAGACCCGCGAGCAGCAGAAAGATCGTTTGCGTGAGCGTCATGTAATGATAATCGAAGATCAGCCAGGGCGCGAAAAAAAGCGTAGAAAATCCCGAAAAAAACGCTACGATAAACGGTCCTTTTTCGCCGTGAGACGAGCAGTATCTTACCGCCGTGTATGCAGCTCCCGCCGCCATTCCTCCGAAAAGTCCCGCAAACGCGGGAAATGACGACAACGCGCCGAAGCCCGGTTTTATTACAAATAAACTGCCGATAAAAGCGGTAATAACAGACCCGATCTGAAAAAGCGTGAGCTTTTCTTTAAGGAAAAAATACGAAAAAATTATCGCGAAAAACGGCGACATTTTGTTTAGCATCGAAGCGTCGGACAGCACAAGATGATCTACCGCATAGAAATTTCCCAGAACGCCCAGCGCACCGAGAGATGATCGGATAAACAGCGCGGGGAGATTTCTTTTATCGGCGCATTTTAGCGGGATATGCTGTTTTTTAAGCATTATAAGCGCGAAAAAAAGTGCGACCAGATTTCTGAAAAATGCTTTTTGCGGTGACGGTATATCGCCCGCGAGCCGCACGAACGTACTCATCAGCGCAAAGCAGAATGCGGAAATTATTATGCAGATGATACCCTTTACGCGGCTGCTCATTTTTTGCCGCCCCCGCTCATAAAGCGATGCTCCTTTTCGATCTCGTTCATAAGGTGCGCAATCGACCAGACACGGTTATGAGGGGTGTACGCGGCTTTTAAAGGTACATTTAATCCGAGCGACGACAGTGTATCGAGCAGGTCGTTAAGATCGCTGCCAAATCCCGCAAAAAGCAAACATTCATCATTTTTTGGGGGATATTCGTCATCTTTTTTGGTAGCGTTTGCTTCTCCGAGCAGACTGCAAATGCTGACATTCATATCCTCCACATTTATGACCTGTGCGTCATGCGCCTTTGCCGCATCAAGCAGCAGCTGATAGCGCTCTCCTTCAATGTTGGCTGCAAGTATCTTCCTCTTTGGTTTGCCGATTATTGCTTTCATTAAATATCACATACCTTTTTATACGGATTTTCTTTATAATTATACCGTGAAAAAATGAATATTTCAAGTATGTATGCTAAAAATGCGTGTGAAATATTTTGTTTCGTCTGTTACCTCCCCCGCCTGCGTTGGGGGAGAACTCCAAAAATATCCGTAAATTCGACCCCCTATCTGCATTTGATATAATTCTTCCGTTTAAATTTGTGCAATATGACTATAAAAGTTGTAAAAAATATACTTGATTTTTTCTTGAAAATATGTTAAAATAGTATATAAATATTGCGGCAGATGAGTTATGCCGCTTTTAAGGAGGATACTGTTAATGAAAATTGAAGATATGTCGGTGCTTGTCTGCGATGACTCGATGTTTGCAAGAAAAAGCCTCTGTATGTTCATAGCTACGCTCGGCGTTAAAAATATTTTTGAAGCCGCTGACGGAAAAGAAGCTGTCGAAAAATTTGCAGAAAATCGTCCCGATGTTGTTTTTATGGATATTGTAATGCCTGTTGTTACCGGTATAGACGCACTTAAACAAATAAAAGATACAGATCCTGCCGCTAAGGTCATAATGGCTTCCTCTGTCGGCACACAGAGCCACCTTAAAGAAGCTATAAAAGCGGGAGCAACCGATTTCCTTCAAAAGCCTGTTTCAAACGATCAGGTAAAGAAGATCATTGAAAATATTTCTAAGGGGGTATTGTGATATATGTTTTCACAGTTTTTCGGAGGATACCTGCTCAATTCCGAGCTTGTAACTAAAGAACAGCTTACAAAAGCTCTTGACGAAAAGAAAAATACAAGAATGCGCCTCGGCGTACTTGCCATCAACGAAGGATTGATGACTGCCGAACAGGTAGAACACGTCAACGTTACCCAACAGACGGTAGACAAGCTTTTCGGCGATCTTGCCGTTGATCTGGGCTATCTGAAGCCTTCGGATGTTGACGACCTGCTGCATAAACAGCCTACCGATTACCTTCTGCTCGGTCAGACGCTTGTAAACAGCGGCGTGCTTTCAAATGCGGATTTTGAAAAGGCAATAAATGAATATAAGAAAAAGCTTGCGCTGAACGACGATGATATTTCGGGAGACCAAAGCGAAAAGCTGTCGGTCCTTGTAAATGAATTTTATCATTTCAATACCGCCGAGAACGCAAAGCTTTATACAAATTATACCACACTGCTGTTCAAAAGCCTGATAAGATTTATAGGCGACGATTTTACGCCGCTTGAAGCAAGCGTTACAAGGTCGATAGCCGCCGAAAGAACTGTCAGACAGGATATTACCGGCGCTTATTCGGGCGTAACTATGATCGCCTGCGGAAAAGCCGAATACTCCATGTTCTCCAAGAGATTTGCAAAGGAGGCTTACATAGCCGCCGAAGAATTTGATGATGCAAGCTCCGGCGAATTTCTTAACGTATGCAACGGTCTTTACGCCGTAAACGAATCAAACGAATTCGGCACGGAGATCTCCCTTACTCCTCTTACCTTCACAAAAGGCGAAACGCTTGAACTTGGAAGAGAATGTTTCTCCATACCCGTTCAGTTTACCTTTGGCGAAGTAGAATTTGTTATCTCATTCTGATAAATATTAATAATTAAAACGGCGCAGGTCGGCAACGCAGTCGACTTACGCCGTTTTTTATAAAAAAATTTGATCGGCAATTTTTATTGCTGATTTTTTTATGCCGTTTTGCAAGCCGTAACGCCGGTCACGGTGCGGGTCGATTCATGCCAAGGTCAGAAAAGGGAAAAAATTTCGCAGCAGAAAATAAAGCGATACGGCGGTCAGCAAAACTGTCAAAAACAGATAACTTCGCGGTATTATCCGCACGGTTTTTCCCGCACAGGCAAACAACAGCTCAATATAAAAAGCCGCAAACAGCGATAACAGCAGCGGCGGCATGATATTATATTCCATAGCTGTAATGAAATGACCGCTGAGCAGCGCCTTTACACTCCGCGTATTTCCGCAGGCGGGACAAAGATACCCCGTTTTTTCGTTAAAAAAACATTTTGGAAAATACACGGTAAGCGATATGATCTTCTTTCTGAAAATAAAAGCGGCTGCCGACACTATGGGGATCATCAGGCAGACCGCTTTTAAGGCAAACCTTTTTTTCACTTTTTTACATAATCGGCAGCAAGTATACCGCTTCGTTCAAGAACTCGGAGATTATCGAGCCGCCGAGAACAATGGCTATCACTGCAGGTACAAGGCTGACTATGCTTGTTACAACACCCGCTATAGCCATTCCTTTTCCGCCCTTTTTCAAAGCAAGGCTTGCTGCACCGAGTATAAGACCTATTATAGCGCAAGGGATCGAAATATAATAGAAACAGCAGCTGAATACGACCGCGATTATTCCGAGCACCATTGACGCAACGGCAAGACCCACACTGTTTTTATTATTGTTATTTTCTTCCATACCAAATACCTCCATCAAAATTTTAAGACCATTTGGTCTTAACAACTGTATTATAGCATAAAATTATGTTAAAGTCAATAGTACCGAATGGTACTAAAATTATTTTTGGAGCATTGCACAAAAAAAGGAGGAAAATTTATGTATTTTCAAAGATTAAAGGATCTGCGCGAGGATATGGACATGAATCAGACACAAATTTCCAAACTGCTTTTTACAAGTCAGACGGTTTATTCGCGCTATGAAAGGGGAGTACGCACCATTCCCGTAGAACATCTGCTGATACTTGCGGATTTTTACAATGTATCGACCGATTATATTTTGGGGAGGACAAATAACAAAAAGATCAATAAATAAAAAAATATCGGCGCACTTACAAAAAGTACGCCGATATATTATTGTCCTGCGTTTTTTTCCGTTACAGCGATTTACCCGCAGCAGAATACACGATAAGCCCTATCGGGACGGTGATAAGCTGCGAAAGGGTAATGTTTATCGTAAACGATAATGAAAATTTTATGACATAAAGATCAACCGAAAATCCGTTTATCCCAAACGTTTTTCCCCATGCCATCCAGCCGAAATAGCGCGTGTCTTCAAACAGGTAGGCTAACAGCGCTCCGAGCACGATAGACGCTAACATAAAGAAAATAAAAGCTAATGTCTTTTTCAACTTCCAACACCATGCCTTTTCTGTCAGCTTCGTCTGCGTGAGGTGTTCCTGCGTTTATTGTCCATAACGTGCTTTAGATCGGAGAAGCGTTCTTCGCTCGACGCTTTGAACTTTGCGATCATATCTTCAAAATCCGCATCGTCAGAGGTCGTCCTCACATCATATTCGGGGCGGAAACTTAGACAGATCCTGCTGAGGGCGTTCTGCACGCTGTTTACGCTGCTGCGGTGCAGAGCGTCTGGGCTCGTCCGAGCGGTCGCCGTTTCTTGCGCCGTCTGCGTGTTCTTTCCGCTGCTGACCCCTTGGGTTCTGCTTTCTTTCCGGAGCAGGCAGAGCCTTTTTGATAGAAAGGCTTATTTTTCCGTTATCGCCGAGCGACAGCAGCTTTACCTTTACAGTCTGTCCTTCCGTAAGATGATCCTTTATCTCGCTTACATATGTATTGGCGACTTCGGAGATATGCACCATTCCCGTTACGCCCTTTTCAAGTTCGATAAAAGCACCGAATTTTGTTATTCCCGTGACCTTGCCTTCGTAAATTTTTCCAACTTCCAGCTGCATATTCTTTTCTTCTTGACCTTTTCCTTTCATATTTTTTCATAATTCTTTTATTTTACCGCAGCCCATATGCAAGTGCATATACGGCGCGTAAACTTCACTTTGCTTCAACAATATAAAATCGTCTTTCTTCGGGATAAGCATAGCCGAGTCTTTCAACGGCTATCATTTCCATATATGCGTCCTCGTCCTCGCTTGAAAGCAGTCTGCTGTATTCATCGTTCAGCTGTCTTGCTTCCGACATACGTTCGTTTATTTCCTTTTCCTCCTGACGGAGTTTGGCTATCTGCACCTGCTGTGAGATAATGGTAACAACGGAGTATATTATAAGGGAGAAAGCTGCAAAAGACGCCATTACCTTAAAGATGCCCGATCTGTTCTTTTTCTTTTCGGACGATCTTACATAGCTTCCCGAAATATTGCTCTTATTCATTTTTTCACTCCCGAACCGTTCACTGTATCTGTTCGGGTCACATATGACGAATACATGACCCTGCTGTATTTTCCGGCTTTTTTACACGACTAATGTCTGTAAGACATACCCCGCGCCGATATTTATCTATTGTTTTTATATCGTATGCGGCATATGTACATTTACATATATATTATAACTTTTTATCTTAAAAGTTTCAAGTGCTTTTCGGCATTTTTTTTGCTTTTTCGGATTTTGGTTTACTATTCACAAATATTTTGCTCATATCGGGCTTAATTTTGTTTATAAATGCAATAAGCGGCTTTGAAGCGATATGAGCGGCGCTTGTAACGGCGGTCACGCAAAGCTGTGCGGTCTTTGAAAGCGCAAGCGCTTCGAGCCTGCCGAAGGTCATACACCACATGGCTGTACCCGCAAGCATACCTGTCAGCACAAAGCCGCGCAGGTCATCTGTCTGAGAAAGCGAAAAAACGAAGTAGACCGCGCCGAAAATAAGCGCAAAGGCGATATCGCAGAAGATCACCGCCGCGTAACGCTTGACGGTAAGCCGCAATGCCTTGAACACATCATAAATTATCCCAAGGAATATCCCCACGGCAGCCGCAGTTCTCAGGATCTCTATTTCCGCGGCTGCGCCAAGCTGCATAGGCGTCATATCCATGTACCTATCTGAGCAGTCTGGAAATAAGTCCGGGACGCTTTTTAGCGTTTTTATCGCCGTAGATAAGTGCGCTTATCGTTCCCTCAACGCTTACGTTCCCGCTTTCTACGCTCATTTCGTTGACGTGCAGATCCTCGCCGTAAATACTAAGTTCGCCGCAGTCGGTAAAAAGTTTTATCTGTTTTTCGTCAAAGCTGTCTACATCGGTAACGCCCGAAACACTTAGCTTTGAGCAATTCTGCATCAGTATCCCGTGCTTGCCCGATCTGTTTATTTCTTCCATTATATTATCACGCGCCTTCTTTAAAAAATATACGTTATATCATATATATGTTTTCGGCGCGCAGGATATTACAATTGATCGTTATGATACTTTTTAATATGCTCTTTGAGTTTTGAAAAGGACTCTGCGCTGATAGCGTGTTCAAGCCGACAGGCGTCCTGTGCGGCAGTTTTCGGGTCTACACCGATACCGATAAGCCAGTCGGTCAGCACACGGTGACGTTCATATATAGTTTCCGCAACGTCCTTTCCCGTTTCAGTAAAGCTGATATATCCGTTTTCGTCAACATTGATAAAGCCGCCGTCCTTCAATATCCCGACCGCACGGCTCACGCTCGGCTTTGAAAGCTCCATTTCACGCGCTATGTCGATAGACCGCACCTCGCCGTTCCTGTTTTGAAGAATAAGAATAGTTTCAAGATAATTTTCACCTGATTCGTAAAGCTTTTTCAATGTCATCACCGTCCTCTCGTTTTTTGCCCGGCATTACGATTATAATTATATAACAAAATGTTCATTTTGTCAAGGGTTTTTGACGCGCATTACGCGCGTCAATGAAAATTGCAATATAAAATGTCACCAAAGAATCAGTGATAGGTTTAGTGAAAGTGACGCTTCGTAAGGCGATAGC
>CANPYF010000068.1 GCA_947587925.1 uncultured Ruminococcus sp. | reverse complement strand
GGCGCGATAAGCTACGGACATATCGGCGCGGATCTTATCACGCTCTGCTCTATGCTTCGCATACCCGTTTGTATGCACAATGTTCCCAAGGAAAATATATTCCGTCCCGCCGCATGGAATGCCTTCGGCATGGATAAAGAAGGACAGGATTTCCGCGCCTGTGCGGCTTACGGACCGTTGTACCGCAACATTCGTTAAACCACGCCCGAATTTATCCCGATCATTACAAATAAGGAGAGATCTCAAATGAAGAATATCAAAAATTATGACGCGCCGAAATATTCCTCCGAGGAATATAAGCTTATCCAAGACGGCGTATATGAATATATTGACGGTTCGGAAAAAATATTTGTGACCTCGCTGTCCTTTGAGCAGGAGCCCGAACTCGGCGAGGGCGAAGACCCGACAGATATCTCGCAGGACCCGCTCGAAGATCTGCTTGACGAATACACCTGCTATATCTCGGATTTTTATGACGACCTTAACAGCAGAAGCGAAAGCGTCTGCTATCAGGAATTTGCGTCCACCGAAATGGAGGATATCGTCAACCTGCGCGGTATTATCGGAAAACACGTTTACTGCAAATTTGACGAGGAAGGATTTGTCGACCTTGTTATCGAATAAAGGAGGTTCTTCAAATGGTTGACGTAAACGGAAGGTGGGCACTCGTCACAGGCGCGGCAAGAGGTATAGGCAGACTGGCGGCGGAGTTTCTCGCTCAGCGCGGCTGCAATATAATAGTTCACAGTTCAACTGCCGAGGGTTCGCAGAAGACTGCTAAGCAGCTTGAAAAGCTCGGCGTAAAAACGCTTGCTGTCGGTGCGGAATTTACCGATATTTCATCGGTGGATAAAATGCTTGAGGATATCGACAAGGCGGGTATGCGCGTTGATATTGTGCTGAACAATGCGGGAAAACAGGTCGCTTACAGGAACGATTATTACAAGACCCCCGTCAGCGATTACACCGACAGTTTTCTGATAAACACCATTGCGCCCATGAAGATATGCTATCATTTTATCCCGAAAATGATAGCCTTCGGCTTTGGCAGAGTGGTAAACACCACGAGCGGTATACGCCTTGAACCCGAACAGGCGGGTTATTCCGCAAGCAAGGCTGCGCTCGACAAGGTGACTATCGACATAGGCTCAAAGCTCAACGGCAGTGATGTTATGATAAATCTTACCGACCCCGGCTGGTGCAGAACAGACCTCGGCGGTCCGCACGCTCCCAACTCGCCCGAAAGTGCGCTGCCCGGAGTAGTAGTCGGAGCGTTCGCTGACGATAAGCGTTCGGGAAGATTTTTCAACGCGGGACTTTTCTATGACATGACGCTTGAAAAAGCTGTAAATAAAGCAAACAGTATGCCCGCGCCATATTGATGATTTAAAAATAATTTTTACAAAGGCGTCCTATCGTTCGATACGGACGCTTTTTTGTTGTCTAAACGCTCCGCTTGCGCCGACATTTCTTTAAGACATCGGCGGCAGAACGACCTGACAGTCTTACACAGCAGGCAGAGCAGAATTGTAAACGCCGTACATATAATAATATCAAAGGGCAATAGCATTACCTCCGCAGTTGTTAAAGTTTTACGGCATAAAATTTATGAATAAATTTTATGCGCAATTTGTCGTAATACATACTATTCACGCGGGCAGAAAAATGTTTGCGCTCATATGCGCCGCGGCTTATGCATAAAATGTTAAACAGCGGGCAAAAATTAAGGAAGAGAACGGATATGGTATAAACTTCCGGTCGTTGATCTGTAAGGTGTTACCTTAAAAAAATTACTGCGAAAGGGCGTAACTGAATTATGGGAAGCTTTGATATGTCGGCATATACCTCAAAAGCACGCGAAGCTGTTGAACTTGCCGTTGAATGTGCGGGCGCATGGGGTCACACATATGTGGGCAGCGAGCATTTACTGCTCGCACTGACGAGAATGAGCAGCTGCACGGGAGCGCAGATACTCAAAAAGCACGGCGTCACTCTCAGACGGACAGAGGAAAAGCTTGAATATCTCGTAGGACGGGGTACGCCCTGCCGCCTAAGCAAGGGGGATCTTACCCCCTCGAGCATAACCATATTAAACGGCGCGGTCAATCTTTCAAATTCCATGAAAAACGGCGCGTGCGGCACGGAATTTATCCTCGCGCTGATATTAAGGCAAAGCAAATGCTGCGCCGTGCGGATACTCAAAAGCATGAACGTCAACCTCAACAAGGTGTACTCCGACTGCGTAGGCTCAACGGAACTTATCGCAGAAAGCGGTGAATCGCAGGTAAAACTCAAAAGGTTATCGCAATACGGCAGAGAACTTACCTCGCGCAGCGCCTGCATGACCTTCGACCCGCTTATCGGCAGAGAAAACGAACTTAAACAGACCGCCGAGATACTTTGCCGCCGCAGAAAAAACAATCCCTGTCTTGTGGGCGAAGCGGGGGTCGGCAAAACTGCGATAGCCGAGGGTCTTGCCTATAGGATAATGACGGGAGAAGTGCCGCCCGGACTTGCGGGCAAGCGGATATTTGAACTGGAACTTACCAATCTGCTTGCGGGCGCAAAATACCGAGGGGATTTTGAAGAACGGCTGAAAGAATGTATAGACGAAGCCGTAAGCGCGGGAAATGTTATACTTTTTATTGACGAGCTGCATAATATAATGGGCGCGGGGGCGGCGGAGGGCGCGATAGACGCGGCAAATATCCTTAAACCCTCTCTTGCACGCGGACAGCTTAAAATAATCGGCGCAACGACATTTGAAGAATACCGCAAAACGATAGAAAAGGACGGCGCGATAGACAGACGCTTTCAGCGTGTGAATATCGAAGAGCCTACCCCCGCGCAGACAGAACGCATACTGCTCGGACTTGCGGACAAATATTCCTCTCACCATAAAATAAAGATAGAGCCGCAGCAGATCTCCCTTGCCGTCAAACTTGCCGACAGGTATATCAACGATCATCATTTTCCCGATAAGGCTATAGATCTGCTTGATGAAGCGTGCGCCGCGCAGGCTGCCGCAGGAGGTCGGGACGACAGGGTAAACCGGGCGTTTGACGATTATATATCGGGCAGGATAGACAGGGCAAGATATATACAGGCGGCATCAGCCGCACAGTTCCCGACACTTTGCGACAAAACGCTTTGCGAGGTAACGGCGCGGCGGACGGGTATACCCTGCGGCGCTCTTTCGCGCGACGAGAACGAGCGGCTCATCTCGCTTGAAGAAGATATCGAAAACGAAGTTTTCGGGCAGAGCAAGGCGGTACGCAAGGTATGCGCCGCAGTCAGACGGCTGAGACTCGGCATAAGCGGAAACAGCCGACCTGCGGGAAGCTTTATTTTTATGGGAAAAAGCGGCGTGGGTAAAACGCTGCTTGCCAAGACGCTTGCGCAAAAACTTTTTCTGCGTAAAGATTCGCTTATACGGCTGGACATGAGCGAGTATATGGAGCGGCACAGCATATCGGGGCTTATAGGCGCGCCCGCAGGCTATGTCGGCTTTGAGGAAGGCGGCAGGCTTACCGAACAGATAAGGCGCAGACCCTATTCGGTCGTGCTGTTTGACGAGATAGAAAAGGCTCACCCCGATATTTTTAATATCCTTTTGCAGATATTGGAGGACGGCTGTCTTACCGATTCGGCGGGGAGAAAGGTAAGTTTTGCAAACGCTTTTATTATAATGACGACAAATATCGGCGTAAAGCAGCTTGATGAGAAAAAGGGTGTCGGATTCGGCGAAAAAAGCGGCGGTTATTCCGTACAGCAGGCGGTCGGCGAACTGAAAAAAATGCTTTCGCCCGAACTGCTCGGCAGGATAGATGAAATAATCGTGTTCGACCCGCTCGATACGCACGCGCTCGAACTTGCGGCGCACAAGGAACTTGTTTCGCTTAAAACAAGGTTACGGTCAATTGACTGCGAACTGGATTTTTCGGATAACTGCGCTTTGTCGATCGCGTCCGAATGTGTTAAAAACGGTATCTGCGAGGCAAGGGAGATAAGGAAAACGGTGCGCAGAGAAGCCGAAGACCCGATATGCGACATGATATTGCAGCAGGGCGCGAAAAGTTTCAATATAGTCTGCGAGAACGGAAAAATCGTTCCGCATATTTCAAAAAATCCGCAAATGCTATTGCAAAATGAAAAAAAATAGGTTATAATATAAGTAGGAACCCAAAAATTACGGAGGTGAAATATTTTATGTCATTTAAAGTAGATGAAAACACAATAATCGGAGATGTTATGGACGCGGACGAATCGACTGCCGAATATTTCCTTGCAATGGGTATGCACTGTCTTTTCTGCCCCTCCTCACGCGGAGAAACGATCAAACAGGCGTGCGATGTACACGGCGTTGACTGCAATGAGCTTATCGAAAAGCTGAACGCGCATTTTGCAGATTAGTCCCATCAAACGGAGTCAGTGCGGTGTCAGCCGCCCGGCTCCGATGATATTTTTCAGAGGAAATTTATGAACAAACGACTTTTACTATGCGCACGGCTGCTTGCCGGGTCGGGCAAGCAGCATGACACCGCCGCAGATATAGGCGCAGACCATGCTTATCTTGCCTGTTATCTGGTGCAAAACGGCATATGCCGCCGCGCCGTTGCCGCAGATATAAACCCCGCTCCCCTTGAAGCCGCCCGAAAAAACATAGCCCTTTGCGGGCTTGATGACAAGGTCAAAGCCGTGCTTTCCGACGGACTGGAAAACATAACGCCCGACGGGATAACAGACATCATCTGCGCGGGAATGGGCGGAGAGCTTATTTCGCAGATAATTTTGCGGTATGAATGGGTAAAAGGCTGCACGCTCATTTTGCAGCCTATGACTAAGGCGGACAGGCTGCGCGAAGCGCTTTACCAAAACGGATTTTACATAAGCCGAGAGCAAGCCTGCCGTGACGGACGGTTCATCTATTCGGCAATGTGCGCGGAATATGCGCCCGAAAAAATAGATTATAAATGTGACGAGCAATATCTTGCGATAGGCAGAGTAAGCGCTGATGAACCGTTCGGTGCGGAATATATCTCGGCGGCGGCAAGGCGGCTGGCGCGGGCGGCTGACGGTATGGCAAAGGACGAAAAGCTGCGGCAAAAGGCTCAGACGGTCATGCAAACGGCGCAAAGGCTTATGGCTCAGACAGGTGAAAAATTATGACTTACATTCGCGATATTTATGAATATATAAACAGCATAGCCCCCTATTCGCTCCAAGAGGGCTATGACAACAGCGGCATAAATGTATGCTTTAACGATACGCCTATCTCGCGCGTGCTTATCGCGCTCGATATAACAAACGAAGTGATAGACGAAGCGGTAAGCAAAAATGCGCAGCTTATACTGACGCATCACCCCGTGATCTTTCGCGGGATAAAGCTGCTCGATTCGCAGTCGGCGGCGGCAAGGCTCTGCATGGCGGGGATCTCCGCGCTGTCCGCGCACACAAATTTCGATTCGGCGGTAATGAACCGTGTTCTTTGCGATAAGCTGGGGCTTACCCCCGACGATACGCCGCTTGCTCTCGAAGGCTCAACGCCGATAGGCTGCATATGCAATATAAGCGGCGGAATTGCGGCTGATGAACTTGCGCAAAGGATAAAAAACGCGCTCGGCTGTACGGCGCTGCGGTACAACCGCGAAAAGGAAAGGATATATTCGGCAGCCGTATGTTCGGGAAGCGGCGGCAGCCTGCTAAAGGACGCTCTCGCCAAGGGCGCTGACGCGCTTATAACGGGTGATGTAAAACACGATGTTTTTATCGACGCGCACAACGCGGGCTTTACGGTATTTGACGCGGGGCATTTTCATACCGAAAATATTTTCTGCGAATATATGCAAAAGGAACTTTCCGCAAAATTCGCAGAGGTCGAATTTATTGCCGCGCAAAGCAGCAGGGATATTTTAAGCTATGTATTTCAGGGGTAAGGCAAATGGCTCTTGACGGAATTTTTCTTAACATAATAAAAAAAGAACTCGGCGTGCTTATCGGCGGACGGGTCGACAAGATATATCAGCCTTCGCGCGAAGAACTGATATTGGGCATACGCACGCGCGAGGGCGGCTATCGGCTGCTGCTCAACTCGGCGGCGGGTACGGCAAGGGTACACCTTAGCACACAGGCTATACAAAACCCCGAAAAACCGCCTATGTTCTGTATGCTCATGCGCAAACGGCTGAACTCGGCGCGGCTGACGGATATAAGGCAGGACGGGTATGAGCGCATACTCTACTTTGACTTTGACGCCGTAAATGAAATGGGCGACAGCGTTCGGCTGACGCTTGCCGCAGAGATAATGGGCAGACGTTCAAATCTTATCCTTATTGACGGGGACGGAAAAATAATCGACAGCATAAAGCGGGTCACTCCCGAAATGTCGTCAGTGCGGCAGGTGCTTCCGGGTATGAGTTATACTCTTCCGCCGAAGGAGGATAAACTGCGTATAGATCAACTTGACCGTGCCGAACTTGAACGGCGGCTTGCGCCGTATGGGGGCAAACGGCTGTCGAACGCGCTGACGTCGGCAATGGAGGGCATTTCGCCCGTATTTGCAGCCGAGGCTGCATATTTTGCCATGCGCGGAGATGATAAAACGGTCGGCGAACTTGACGAAAAGGGCATGGACAGGCTTTGCTTTTTCCTTTCAAGAGAAGCTGACAAGCTTGCAAGCGGCGAGAACAAACTCACTATGATACGCACCCCCGAGGGGGCGTTCAAGGATTTCTGCTTTACTCAGATACACCATTTCGGAACGCTCATGGTCACCCGCGAATGTGAAAGCGCCTGCGCTTTGCTCGATGAGTTTTATTCGGAGCGCGACAGGCTCGAAAGGATAAAACAGCGTGCGGACGACCTTTTCAGGCTGCTTGCGGCGCTGACCGAGCGAACGGCTCGCCGTACAGAAAATCAGCGCAGAGAACTAAGTGAATGTGCCGACCGCGAAAAACTGCGCATATACGGCGATCTGCTCATGGCAAACCTTTTTTCGATAGAAAAGGGTATGACGAAAATAACCTGCACAGATCTTTACAGCGAAAATAACGAGCAGGTAGAGATACCGCTCGACCCTAAACTCACTCCTTCGCAAAACGCGCAGCGTTATTACAGAGAATACAAAAAAGCCGACACAGCCGAAAAAAAGCTTGCCGCGCTTATAGAGCAGGGCGAACGCGAGTTGGAATATCTTGATTCGGTGTTCGATTCGCTGACCCGCGCCGAGTCGGAGGCGGATATATCGCAGCTGCGCGAAGAACTTGCCGAACAGGGGTATATCAGAAGGCGCGATTCCAAGCAAAAAGCCGCGCGTTCGCAGCCGCCGCTGAAATTTATCACCGACGACGGTTTTACGGTGCTTGTCGGCAGACATAATCGGCAAAATGACAAGCTGACGCTGAAAGATTCGCGAAAAACGGACATATGGCTGCACACACAGGGCATAACAGGTTCGCACACCGTCATTTGCTGCGAGGATAAGCAGCCGCCCTTTTCGACCATAGAGCAAGCCGCACGGCTGGCGGCTTACCATTCAAAGGGCAGGCAAAGCTCGCAGGTGCCTGTCGATTACACGTTTATAAAATATGTCAAAAAGCCGGCGGGAGCAAAGCCCGGCATGGTGATCTTCACAAACAATAAAACGCTTTACGTCCGTCCCGACGAAAATGAAGCGAGGCGGCTGAAAGTTCGTTGAGCGGCTCTGAAAGTTCGTTGAGCGGCTCTGAAAGCCGATCAAAGTTATAACAAAAAGGGCTGCTGCATTTTTGTGCAGCAGCCCAATATATTTTATTGTTGAAAAATCAAAGTATTCTTACCTTGATAACACCGTCTATGGCTTCTATAGCCGCGGCGTCTACCGAGCCTGTGATGTCGAGCATGGTGTAAGCGTAATCCTTTTTGGATTTGTTTACAAGGTTCTCGATATTTGCGCCCGCGCATACGCCCGTTATCTTGGTGATAAGTTCGGGAATATTCTTGTGCATTACGCATACGAGCATATCGCCCGTTTTGGCAAGTTCCGCGTCGGGATAGTTGACGCTGTTTCTTATAGTTCCTCTTTCGATATAGTCGATAAGCTCATGAGCCGCCATTACCGCGCAGTTGTCCTCCGATTCGGGAGTAGATGCTCCGAGGTGAGGAAGAACGACAACACCGTCAACGCCGAGAACGACATCGTCCGCAAAGTCGGTAACATATTTTGCCACCTTGCCGTCAGCTATAGCTTTAACTACCGCTTCGCTGTTTACCAGCTCTCCCCTTGCAAGATTGATAAGGCGAACGCCGTCCTTCATCTTGGCAATCTCGTCAGCATCAATGGTGTTCTTGGTAGCGGGGGTGTAGGGCATATGGATAGAGATATAATCAGCACTGCTGTAAATATCGTCGATATTGTTGGTGACCTTTACCTGCGGCTTTAAGTGAAGTGCGGAAACTACCGACAGATACGGGTCGTAGCCGATTACTTCCATACCGAGAGAGATAGCTATGTTCGCGATCTTTCCGCCTATTGCGCCCAGTCCGATTATACCGAGGGTCTTGCCGAGAATTTCAGGACCTGCGAATTTAGCCTTTCCGCCCTCAACGGTCTTGGGTGCGTCGGGAGTACCCTTGAGCGACTTTGCCCACTCGGCAGCCTCAACTATCTTTCTTGAAGATATAAGCAGTGCGGCAAGCGCAAGCTCTTTGACCGCGTTGGAATTTGCACCGGGGGTGTTGAAAACAACGATACCCTCTTCGGCGCATCTGTCAACGGGGATATTGTTTACGCCCGCGCCTGCTCTTGCTATGGCAAGCAGGTCCGCGCCAAATTCCATGTCGTGCATTTTAGCCGAACGCACCATTATAGCGGCGGGGTTTTCGGCATTGTCGCTTACGGTATATTTGCTCTTATCAAAAATATCTGTACCGCAGGCGGCTATCTTGTTAAGAGTCTGAATATTATACATTGGGATTACCTCTTTCCTGATATTTAAACTGTAGGTCAGCTTCTTGCGTTTATTTAATTATATTTACAACGATCAGACCGATAACGACAAGGGCAAGACAGACAGCGCATATTACCGCCCTGACCTTGTTCCTGCGCCTGATACGCCGTTTATATTCCTCGCTGAGCTGTATCATGAATTTTCAGCTTCAAATTTCTTCATAAACTCTACGAGTTTTTCAACGCCCTCTATCGGCATTGCGTTGTAGATAGAAGCCCTCATGCCGCCGACAGTTCTGTGACCTTTGAGGTTCTCAAAGCCTGCCGCTTTAGCTTCTGCAACGAATTTCTTGTCAAGTTCCTCATTTCCTGTAACGAACGGAACGTTCATGAGCGAACGGTCTTTCTTTTCCACCGTACCCTTGAACAGCTTGCTCTCATCGAGGAAATCATAGAGTATCTTAGCCTTTTTCTCGTTGTGAGCCTTCATGGCTTCAAGTCCGCCCATTTTCTTTATCCACTTGAATACCTTGCCGCAGATATATATGCCGTAGCAGGGGGGAGTGTTGTAAAGGCTGTCAGCGTCCGCCTGAGTTTTCCATTTGAGCATGGTGGGAGTACCCTCGAGAACGTCATCTCTGATAAGATCCTCTCTGATTATTGCGATAACAACGCCCGCAGGGCCTACGTTTTTCTGTACGCCGCCGTAGATAACGCCGTACTTGGTAACGTCAACAGGCTCTGACAGGAAGCAGGAAGAAACGTCCGCTACAAGATCCTTGCCCTTGGTATTGGGAAGCTCCCAAAATTTTGTACCATATATAGTATTGTTTTCACAGATGTAAACATAATCCGCATCTTCGGGTATATCGAGATCCGAGCAGTCGGGTATGTAAGAGAAGGTCTTATCCGCACTGGAAGCTACCGCAACGGCTTCGCCGTATATTTTAGCTTCGGCAAAGGCTTTTTTAGCCCACTGTCCCGTGATGATATAAGCCGCTTTTCTGTTTTTCATCAGGTTCATCGGTACAGCCGCAAACTGCTGTGAAGCGCCGCCCTGTAAGAAAAGCACCTTGTAATTATCGGGGATATTCATAAGATCTCTGATGTCGCGCTCGGCTTCCTTGATTATGTCATCATAAGCCTTTGAACGGTGGCTCATCTCCATTACGCTCATTCCCGTGCCCTTGTAATCGAGCATTTCGTCAGCAGCTTCGCGAAGCACTTCCTCTGGAAGTACGGCAGGACCTGCGCTGAAATTATAAACTCTGCCCATTTTAAAAAACCTCCATATTAATACAATTATTAATACCGTATCGGCCGAAAAACGACCTTCGGCACACCATATTTATTATATTACTTTTGCCAAGCAAAGTCAAGGGATTTTTCAAATTATTCATACTTTTTTATCTTTTAGGCAAAGGCGGGGTATAAACCCGTGCGGATACCGTACCGAACGCGGCGGGAATACCCTTTAGTCGATGGTATAGACCTTGACCTCCTTGCCCGATTTGCGGCAGTTATCTATAACATACTTTGTACCGCGCGACTCGCCGTCCCAGAATGCGAGTACAATATCCGCGTACTCGATTATCTGCAAATTTCGTTTGAGCGGTGCTCCCCTGCCGTAGCGTTTATAATCGGGCAAAAATTCGGTGAGCTTTATATCGTGCGACAATGCGTACTCTCTCGCGCAGCTGTCAACGCCCTTTGCCCCGCCCGATACTATCTCCGTCACGCCCTCCGGCAGATACTTTTCCAGATCAACGCTTGTTATTCCTCTTGAACCTATTACTGCTGCTTTCATAATTATCGACCTCCTTATTTATATTATAATACTTCTTAATAAAAAAGTAAATAGTTCTGACTATTTATATTATATTTTTTTGAAAAAAACATTATAATATATTTGTATAATGAATAAAGGAGATGAATAAACGCAAATGGACTGCGGCAGACGTCTGAAAGAAGTAAGAGAAAATAAAAAAATGAGCATATACAGGCTATCGCAGGTCTCGGGAATATCCCAAGGACATATCAGCGATCTGGAAAACGGCAGAAATCAGCCGACTATAGATACCCTCAAACGCCTGCTCGAACCTATGGGCATTACGCTGTCGGATTTTTTCAACGAAAACGGCAATGCCGTCATACTTAGTGAGCGTGAAAAAGAGGTCATTACAAATTTCAGAATGCTGCCCGCAGAAAAAGCGGAGCTTTATTTACAGCTTGGGATAGCGCTGAATCAAAAATAATGAGGTGTCCGCATGGCTATTAAAAGCGTTTCAATAAGGATAGAGCAGGAAATGCTCGATAAACTCGGATATATAGCAGAATATGAAGGACGTTCGATAAACAGTCAGATACTTGTGCTTATCAGAAAAAGCATCAAAGCGTTTGAAGCAGAAAACGGCGAAATAAAAGGCGTTATCTCGCCCGATAAAAACGTCAGACCCGCAAGGAAAAAATAACGCAAACCCCGCCCGAACTGAACCGCTCGGACGGGGGATTTTTTGCCTTGTTAAATTCAGCCTCAGCCCATTACGACCTCGACATTAACTGACGAGCCTGCGGGGGCTGCGGGGATAACGTTGCCCTCTATGGCATTGCCGTCAACGGTAACGCTCTTTACGCCCTTGCATACATGGTCGGGATTGCTGATAGTTATGTTATAGGTCGCGCCGCGGAATTTTCTCGAAGCGGTGTAGCCGTCCCACTCGTGCGGGATAGACGGGTCTATTTTAAGTCCGTTGTAATCGGGGATAACTCCGAGTATA
>CANPYF010000067.1 GCA_947587925.1 uncultured Ruminococcus sp. | reverse complement strand
TTGCCTTGACTTAATTACTCAAAGTAATTTTCTAAGGGTTTTGTTTCGTTCGATTGTTCAATTTTCAAGATACCGTTTGTCCACCCTTCCTCCCCTTCACCTCTCGGCTCGGTCAGCGAGTGAACTATTTTATTTTACCACTTTCCGCTCGTCTTGTCAATGTACTTTTTGTATATTGTTTGTGAAGTTTTTGTGAAAGGTGGCTGTATATCGGAAATTCGGAAGTTGTATCCGTTTCGCGACTGCCTATTTATTATATCACAAGCGGAATGTCTTGTCAAGCATTTTTTTGCAACTTTTTCCGATTTGTATGTTTGCACAAATTTATACAATTTACAGCCCGAATTATGCACTTTTTGACCAACATTGACCGCCTTTATCCGACAAATAATGCCGACCCTTTGCAGGATCGGCATTTTCATCTCAGGGATATTTCATCAATAGAATCTGTTTCTGAGTTTCTTAAAGATGATAACGCCGGCGACCGCGACTGCAACTACCGCAACGCCAATAATAACAAATACGACAGGACTGGTCTTGTTGCTCGTCTTTTCAACGCTCTTAGTTGCGTCTTCAACGTCGAGCTTTTTGGAGATCTTTATCTCATCGACCGTTGCCTTGGCTTCCGCGTTGGCATTATATCCGTCAACGTTCTTTACAAACTTCTCGTCGCCAAAGCTTTCGGGCAGGATTATAGTGATGTTATCGAGATAGATCACATCTTCCTTTACCGCACCGACAGTAGGCAGCTCGAATATCACCTTTGACGAGCCGATCTCAGGGGCAACGCTCAACAGCGCGCTCTGATACTGCGAAACGTTATCGTCTATCGTGGTGCTGACTTTAAGCTGCTGGGGCATGGACGACACTCTCACATCATCCGCGTCCGCGGCATAGACCCATGCCGAGCCGTCAAGCAGCGCGCTGCTGTCCTTTTCGGTAAGGCGATAGGTATACTGGAACGTGCAGCCGTCAAATGTCGTAAGTCCGAAGTCCTCGCAGTGCAGTTCTATACCGATTATGCTCATCTTGTCCGTTTCGTCAGCTTCGGGCGCGTCGGGATAAAGCTGATTGTTGTCAGCGTCTTTAACAATACCCGAATTGGGGAAATAACCCTCGACGCCGCTCGTGTCCGCCTTAACTTTAAGCGAGTTGCCCTGATAATATGTGTCCTTATCCTGAGCAAAACTTATGCCCGCTTTATCCGCGTCCCTTGTCAGGTGCAGATAGCTGTCAAACTTATCGCTGTCAAACGAAAGAGCAGGCTCTTTTACAGATGTAAGCAGCGCCTGATCGCTCACTTCGAGCGGAACAGCCTTGCTTTCCTCCTCATCATCGGCAGATACTGCGGCAGCCGTCACCGACAGCATCATCATAGAGGCTGCGGCGGCGCATAGTAATTTTTTCAAGAACATATTTTCATATACCCTCTTTCTTCATTTTTATCCATTCATACCTTCAATTTATCCTTCAATGCCCAAAAATTCAAGATAATTCTTTTTAGGCATATTTGTGACCTTAGAGAATTTCCAGCTTTTATCCTGCGGAGTGAGCCTGTACGCCACATAAAGTATATTTTTTCCGTTTTCGCGGCGCACCGTCCAGCCCAATTCGGGCGGAATGACTCCGCGTGTGCCGTTGGTCGCTATTTTTTTCTTTATTCCCTTTGTATTGAGCGAGAAAAATTTCAGCTTTATATCCTGTCCGCTCGGCACGACATAAATATACACGCTTCCGCCCTTATTATCCTTGACATCGGCGAGATAAAAGCGGTATCTTCCGTCGGGAGATATGGCGTTATCGTCCGATACTATCTCCGAAAGGTGTTTGAGATCGTCCTTATAATAGGTATAGACGGTACTTTTCGGATCGAGATCCATATTCAGCGGTGTTTCGACCGTCGAATTTCCGAAAAGCATATTGCAGACCACATAGACCACGATACCGAGAACATACAGCAGCAGGTATATAGTTCCGAGCACGACCTTCGCGGTCTCATGAGTACCCGAAGCAAAAAACATTGTTATTGCCACGATAAACGGCGGTATTATAAGTATCCAGTTGCCGTTTTTTATATTAAATATCAGCAAAAAGAAAACAATGGGGAGCAAAAGTACGCTGATAAGCTTTGTCATAAAAATATCCCGCGTATATAACATCAGCAGCAAAAATACCAGCGCCGAAGCCGCGTATATCACCAAAAAACTCGTCTGCTTTCCGTCAACGAATACGATATCATAATAAAAACTTGCAAATGTCAGCATTGCTATGACAGCCGCGTATGAAGCGGTGAACACCGAAACACAGCGTTTCACCCATTCGTTACTAAACCATTCCCTCATCTTTTTCAGCCTCCGTATGCCTTACACTTTAATATTTATATTTATTTTATACCGACCTTAGTCCAGTATGACCTTTTCTCCGCCGGAAAGTCCGCTGAGTATCTCTGTATTATCTCCGTCAACTATGCCCGTTTCAACGTCCTGTTCCACCTTTGTGCCGTCTATCAGAAGATTTACAAACCGGCGGTCCTTATTAGTCTTTACCGCCTTGCTCGGAACAAGCACCACATCAAGTTTTGAATAAACGTCAAAGCAGCAGGATAAATATGTAAGATCGTTGACCTTATCGGGTTCGTCGGGCATAACAATGTAATTGTGAACGTTTTCGCCCTCTTTTATGCTCACGACCTTGCCTTCGCCCTGATAATCGCCCTGCGTGATATGTACCCTTGTGCCGAAATTGACATTTTCAAGATCGGCGTCATAGACCACGCATATTATCGCCTGATTTGACGTGTCGTATACCATTCCCAGACGCTGCGAAGCGCTGACCGCTACTCCCGGCATTATGATATTCTGCTTGCCGCGCTGATCGGATATGTACGCTTCAAAAGACGTGTCCTCGTCTCTGCCGAAAACGCCGTCACAGGGGGCTGTCACTACATAATCATCGCGCGAAGCCACAAGGTGATCGTATTCCATCTGTTCAAGTTCGACGTCAGTCTGTGCAAGTTCATATTCCGAGCCTGTCACTCCCTCGCTTGCAAGCGTTGCGAGCGTTTTCTTAGACTGTTCGAGATAAAGCTCCTTTTCGGCTATCTCTCTTTCAAGGTCATCTGTTTTAAGCGTTGCAAGAATGTCGCCTTTTTTGACCTCACTGCCGTTTTCAGCCAATATCTCGTCCACAATGCCGTCTGTCTTAAAGCTTACGTTCACAGAATCGTAATAACTCAATATCGCATCGTCAACGTAATATTTTTTTGTAATATCGCCGACAACGGCGTCGGCAGTCTTATATTCGACCTTATCCGCCTTATAGATAGGCACGGCTATCTCTTGCTTTTGTTCCTTTTCGGCGCAGCCCGCAAGTGAGATCGTCATTGCCGCAGCGGTGATTAAAGCGAGTTTTTTCATTGTTTTAACCTCACAAAGATACGCAAAAGCCCTGAACGCTGTCGGGCATAACGATATTTTTATACCTACGGCGTTCACTATAATTATAACATTTTTCCCGCCCCTGTGCAAGCGAAAAAAAACATATTGTATAGCTGCACAATTCAAAGAATCATGATTTGTGCATTTTAACTATCGGTAAGATACAATATTATCGAGTTGGAAAGCAAAAATCCTCGGTCTGTCAAAGCTATCCTGCCGCCTGCGATCCTTGCCAGCCCCTCGCGTTCAAGACGCTCGGCGCGTTTTTTCACCTGCTGAGAGTATTCAGCGCCTTTCAGCCGAGCCAGCCTGTCAAGCGAAAGACCGTCAGCAAGCCGCAGAGAAAGCATTATATATTCAAAGGCTTGGTCGATATCCTCTTCGATAAGTACATTTTTTTGTACATTTGATAAAATAAACTCATCTATATCCTGCTGACAGGCAAGCCGCCGTCCGTCCGAAAAAGAATGTGCCGAACAGCCTATACCGATATATTCCTCACGCTGCCAGTACTTCATATTATGCCGCGAGCGTTTGCCGAAACGTGCAAAATTCGATATTTCATAATGCTCAAAGCCCGCTTGCGCCAGCTGAGAACAAAGGCTGAGATACAGCCCGCTCATTCGCTCGTCGTCCTCGGCAAGCCGCCGCATCTGCTCGTCAAGATAATACCGCGTACCCTGCTCGACCTTCAGCATATACGCCGAAATGTGACTGACGGGCAGCGCGGTTATGCTTTTTACCGTGCTGCCGAGCGAATCGGCGGTCTGTCCCTTGACGCCTATCATTATATCGCAGGATATGTTGTCAAAGCCCGCTCTTTGCGCCGATAAAACGGCTTGCTCCGCCGTCTTGAAGTCGTGCAGTCTGCCGAGCGTTTTCAATTGTTCATCATCTGCCGACTGCACCCCGAAGGATATCCTGTTTACCCCCGCGCTTTTATATCCGCAGAGCTTTTCATAGTCCGTACTGCTCGGATTCGCTTCTATCGTTATTTCGGGCGAAACAAGCGTCACGCTTTTGTTTGTGCAGTCCAGAATTTTGTACACTTGTGACGCCGACATCAGCGAAGGCGTACCACCGCCGAAATATACGCTGTCTGCCGCAATGCCGCGCCCTTTAAGCGAAGATATATTGCGGCAGACCGCGTCAACGTAAGCCTGCATTTTTTCTTCGGAATATTCTCTCGAATAAAAATCGCAGTAGGGACATTTGCGCAGGCAGAAGGGTATGTGGATATAAATGCCCGTCAACTGTCTTCCTCCGAAAAAGCATTTTCGATATTATCGGCGGTCTTGTCATTATTTATATGATGGCGTATCAGCTTTATTACAGCGCAGAGAGGACACATCATCAGCATTATGACCGCCATCTGCGCCCAGCAGTAAACGGCGTCCTGCAATGTCAGCGTAAAATATTTCGATATATTTTCTAATGTTTTTTTTACCGCCGGGTGGATAAATATAAATCCGAAACCGCAGAACACGGGCGAGGAAAACACTGCCGCGCTTATGCCGAGGACCGCGCTTTTAGCCGAAAGAGAAGAAAATTTTACCGCCGAAAAAATTATCAGCACCGCGTAAATTATCAGCGCTATTGTTTTGGAAATATTTGCATAAAACTCCAGCATAAGCGGTGCGGCAATGCCGTTTGCTATTGAAAAGACAAGAAAATACTTCATTGCAATGTCTATATCCTTCATGAAACGCTCCTTTTGACGTTTAACGTTTAACGTTTAAACCGTTTAGTTGTCGTCAAGCTTCAGCACAGCCATAAACGCCTCCTGCGGCACTTCTACAGTGCCGAGAGTGCGCATACGCTTTTTGCCCTCCTTCTGCTTTTCGAGCAGCTTTTTCTTTCGGGTTATATCTCCGCCGTAGCACTTTGCAAGCACGTCCTTGCGCATAGCCTTGACCGTTTCACGCGCTATGACCTTTCCGCCTATGACAGCCTGAACGGGTATCTCAAAAAGCTGTCTGGGGATATTGTCTTTAAGCCGTTCGCATATCCTTCTGCCGCGTGCGTAAGCCTTATCAGCAAAGACTATGAAAGAAAGCGCGTCCACAATATCGCCGTTGAGCAGCACGTCAAGCTTGACCAGCTTGCTCTGTCTGTATCCGAGCATTTCATAATCGAATGACGCATAACCCTTTGTGCGCGATTTGAGCGCGTCAAAGAAGTCGTAAACTATCTCGTTGAGCGGCAGTTCATAATGCAGATCTACGCGGTTTTCATCAAGATATTCCATATTTTTGAAAACGCCGCGCCTGTCCTGACAAAGTTCCATTATATTGCCCACATATTCCGACGGTGTAAATATATCCGCCTTGACAAACGGCTCTTCCGCCGACGCTATCAGCGACGGGTCGGGATAGTTTGAGGGATTGTCTATCATTACTTCCCTGCCGTCGGTAAATTTTACCTTGTATATTACCGATGGCGCGGTGGTTATCAGGTCGAGGGCATATTCGCGTTCAAGGCGTTCCTGTATTATCTCCATATGGAGATAATACAGGAACGCCTTGAACGCGAATATGCCCTCGACCTGATAACCACCGCGCCATCGGTAATATACAAGGTAAAATTTACCGACGGCAGGGAAGTAATGATAGACAATCCCTCAAACTATCCCGACCCGTCGCTGATAGCGTCGGCGGAAGAGCCGTTTGTCAAGGCGGATATATTTACACCGTCGGAATATGTGGGCAATATAATGGAACTTTGTCAGGACAGGCGCGGCGTTTTCAAAAATATGGAATATCTTGATGAAAACCGCGTAGATCTGCATTATGAACTGCCGCTCAACGAGATAGTTTACGACTTCTTTGACGCGCTCAAATCGCGCACAAAGGGTTATGCGTCATTCGATTATGAAATGCTCGGATACAGACAGAGCAAGCTGGTCAAGCTTGACGTGCTGCTCAACGGCGATATTGTGGACGCGCTTTCTTTCATAGTCTTTGCTGATAAGGCTTACGCACGCGGCAGAAGGATATGCGAACGGCTTAAAGACAATATCCCCAGACAGCTTTTTGAGATACCCGTTCAGGCTGTCATAGGCGGAAAGGTCATAGCGCGTGAAACGGTCAAGGCTATGCGCAAGGACGTGCTTGCAAAGTGCTACGGCGGAGATATAACCCGAAAGAAAAAGCTGCTCGAAAAGCAGAAGGAGGGCAAAAAGCGTATGCGCACTCTCGGCACTGTAGAAGTGCCGCAGGAGGCGTTTATGGCTGTGCTGAAGCTTGACGACAACTAAACGGTTTAAACGTTAAACGTTAAACGTCAAAAGGAGCGTTTCATGAAGGATATAGACATTGCAATGAAGTATTTTCTTGTCTTTTCAATAGCAAACGGCATTGCCGCACCGCTTATGCTGGAGTTTTATGCAAATATTTCCAAAACAATAGCGCTGATAATTTACGCGGTGCTGATAATTTTTTCGGCGGTAAAATTTTCTTCTCTTTCGGCTAAAAGCGCGGTCCTCGGCATAAGCGCGGCAGTGTTTTCCTCGCCCGTGTTCTGCGGTTTCGGATTTATATTTATCCACCCGGCGGTAAAAAAAACATTAGAAAATATATCGAAATATTTTACGCTGACATTGCAGGACGCCGTTTACTGCTGGGCGCAGATGGCGGTCATAATGCTGATGATGTGTCCTCTCTGCGCTGTAATAAAGCTGATACGCCATCATATAAATAATGACAAGACCGCCGATAATATCGAAAATGCTTTTTCGGAGGAAGACAGTTGACGGGCATTTATATCCACATACCCTTCTGCCTGCGCAAATGTCCCTACTGCGATTTTTATTCGAGAGAATATTCCGAAGAAAAAATGCAGGCTTACGTTGACGCGGTCTGCCGCAATATATCTTCGCTTAAAGGGCGCGGCATTGCGGCAGACAGCGTATATTTCGGCGGTGGTACGCCTTCGCTGATGTCGGCGTCACAAGTGTACAAAATTCTGGACTGCACAAACAAAAGCGTGACGCTTGTTTCGCCCGAAATAACGATAGAAGCGAATCCGAGCAGTACGGACTATGAAAAGCTCTGCGGATATAAAAGCGCGGGGGTAAACAGGATATCCTTCGGGGTGCAGTCGGCAGATGATGAACAATTGAAAACGCTCGGCAGACTGCACGACTTCAAGACGGCGGAGCAAGCCGTTTTATCGGCGCAAAGAGCGGGCTTTGACAACATATCCTGCGATATAATGATAGGCGTCAAGGGACAGACCGCCGATTCGCTCGGCAGCACGGTAAAAAGCATAACCGCGCTGCCCGTCAGTCACATTTCGGCGTATATGCTGAAGGTCGAGCAGGGTACGCGGTATTATCTTGACGAGCAGATGCGGCGGCTTGCCGAGGACGACGAGCGAATGAGCGGGCTGTATCTCAGCCTTTGTTCTCAGCTGGCGCAAGCGGGCTTTGAGCATTATGAAATATCGAATTTTGCACGTTTCGGCAAACGCTCGCGGCATAATATGAAGTACTGGCAGCGTGAGGAATATATCGGTATAGGCTGTTCGGCACATTCTTTTTCGGACGGACGGCGGCTTGCCTGTCAGCAGGATATAGATGAGTTTATTTTATCAAATGTACAAAAAAATGTACTTATCGAAGAGGATATCGACCAAGCCTTTGAATATATAATGCTTTCTCTGCGGCTTGCTGACGGTCTTTCGCTTGACAGGCTGGCTCGGCTGAAAGGCGCTGAATACTCTCAGCAGGTGAAAAAACGCGCCGAGCGTCTTGAACGCGAGGGGCTGGCAAGGATCGCAGGCGGCAGGATAGCTTTGACAGACCGAGGATTTTTGCTTTCCAACTCGATAATATTGTATCTTACCGATAGTTAAAATGCACAAATCATGATTCTTTGAATTGTGCAGCTATACAATATGTTTTTTTTCGCTTGCACAGGGGCGGGAAAAATGTTATAATTATAGTGAACGCCGTAGGTATAAAAATATCGTTATGCCCGACAGCGTTCAGGGCTTTTGCGTATCTTTGTGAGGTTAAAACAATGAAAAAACTCGCTTTAATCACCGCTGCGGCAATGACGATCTCACTTGCGGGCTGCGCCGAAAAGGAACAAAAGCAAGAGATAGCCGTGCCTATCTATAAGGCGGATAAGGTCGAATATAAGACTGCCGACGCCGTTGTCGGCGATATTACAAAAAAATATTACGTTGACGATGCGATATTGAGTTATTACGATTCTGTGAACGTAAGCTTTAAGACAGACGGCATTGTGGACGAGATATTGGCTGAAAACGGCAGTGAGGTCAAAAAAGGCGACATTCTTGCAACGCTTAAAACAGATGACCTTGAAAGAGAGATAGCCGAAAAGGAGCTTTATCTCGAACAGTCTAAGAAAACGCTCGCAACGCTTGCAAGCGAGGGAGTGACAGGCTCGGAATATGAACTTGCACAGACTGACGTCGAACTTGAACAGATGGAATACGATCACCTTGTGGCTTCGCGCGATGATTATGTAGTGACAGCCCCCTGTGACGGCGTTTTCGGCAGAGACGAGGACACGTCTTTTGAAGCGTACATATCCGATCAGCGCGGCAAGCAGAATATCATAATGCCGGGAGTAGCGGTCAGCGCTTCGCAGCGTCTGGGAATGGTATACGACACGTCAAATCAGGCGATAATATGCGTGGTCTATGACGCCGATCTTGAAAATGTCAATTTCGGCACAAGGGTACATATCACGCAGGGCGATTATCAGGGCGAAGGCAAGGTCGTGAGCATAAAAGAGGGCGAAAACGTTCACAATTACATTGTTATGCCCGACGAACCCGATAAGGTCAACGATCTTACATATTTATCCTGCTGCTTTGACGTTTATTCAAAACTTGATGTGGTGCTTGTTCCGAGCAAGGCGGTAAAGACTAATAAGGACCGCCGGTTTGTAAATCTTCTGATAGACGGCACAAAGGTGGAACAGGACGTTGAAACGGGCATAGTTGACGGAGATAATACAGAGATACTCAGCGGACTTTCCGGCGGAGAAAAGGTCATACTGGACTAAGGTCGGTATAAAATAAATATAAATATTAAAGTGTAAGGCATACGGAGGCTGAAAAAGATGAGGGAATGGTTTAGTAACGAATGGGTGAAACGCTGTGTTTCGGTGTTCACCGCTTCATACGCGGCTGTCATAGCAATGCTGACATTTGCAAGTTTTTATTATGATATCGTATTCGTTGACGGAAAGCAGACGAGTTTTTTGGTGATATACGCGGCTTCGGCGCTGGTATTTTTGCTGCTGATGTTATATACGCGGGATATTTTTATGACAAAGCTTATCAGCGTACTTTTGCTCCCCATTGTTTTCTTTTTGCTGATATTTAATATAAAAAACGGCAACTGGATACTTATAATACCGCCGTTTATCGTGGCAATAACAATGTTTTTTGCTTCGGGTACTCATGAGACCGCGAAGGTCGTGCTCGGAACTATATACCTGCTGCTGTATGTTCTCGGTATCGTGGTCTATGTGGTCTGCAATATGCTTTTCGGAAATTCGACGGTCGAAACACCGCTGAATATGGATCTCGATCCGAAAAGTACCGTCTATACCTATTATAAGGACGATCTCAAACACCTTTCGGAGATAGTATCGGACGATAACGCCATATCTCCCGACGGAAGATACCGCTTTTATCTCGCCGATGTCAAGGATAATAAGGGCGGAAGCGTGTATATTTATGTCGTGCCGAGCGGACAGGATATAAAGCTGAAATTTTTCTCGCTCAATACAAAGGGAATAAAGAAAAAAATAGCGACCAACGGCACACGCGGAGTCATTCCGCCCGAATTGGGCTGGACGGTGCGCCGCGAAAACGGAAAAAATATACTTTATGTGGCGTACAGGCTCACTCCGCAGGATAAAAGCTGGAAATTCTCTAAGGTCACAAATATGCCTAAAAAGAATTATCTTGAATTTTTGGGCATTGAAGGATAAATTGAAGGTATGAATGGATAAAAATGAAGAAAGAGGGTATATGAAAATATGTTCTTGAAAAAATTACTATGCGCCGCCGCAGCCTCTATGATGATGCTGTCGGTGACGGCTGCCGCAGTATCTGCCGATGATGAGGAGGAAAGCAAGGCTGTTCCGCTCGAAGTGAGCGATCAGGCGCTGCTTACATCTGTAAAAGAGCCTGCTCTTTCGTTTGACAGCGATAAGTTTGACAGCTATCTGCACCTGACAAGGGACGCGGATAAAGCGGGCATAAGTTTTGCTCAGGATAAGGACACATATTATCAGGGCAACTCGCTTAAAGTTAAGGCGGACACGAGCGGCGTCGAGGGTTATTTCCCCAATTCGGGTATTGTTAAAGACGCTGACAACAATCAGCTTTATCCCGACGCGCCCGAAGCTGACGAAACGGACAAGATGAGCATAATCGGTATAGAACTGCACTGCGAGGACTTCGGACTTACGACATTTGACGGCTGCACGTTCCAGTATACCTATCGCCTTACCGAAAAGGACAGCAGCGCGCTGCTTGACGGCTCGGCATGGGTCTATGCCGCGGACGCGGATGATGTGAGAGTGTCGTCCATGCCCCAGCAGCTTAAAGTCAGCACCACGATAGACGATAACGTTTCGCAGTATCAGAGCGCGCTGTTGAGCGTTGCCCCTGAGATCGGCTCGTCAAAGGTGATATTCGAGCTGCCTACTGTCGGTGCGGTAAAGGAAGATGTGATCTATCTCGATAACATCACTATAATCCTGCCCGAAAGCTTTGGCGACGAGAAGTTTGTAAAGAACGTTGACGGATATAATGCCAACGCGGAAGCCAAGGCAACGGTCGATGAGATAAAGATCTCCAAAAAGCTCGACGTTGAAGACGCAACTAAGAGCGTTGAAAAGACGAGCAACAAGACCAGTCCTGTCGTATTTGTTATTATTGGCGTTGCGGTAGTTGCAGTCGCGGTCGCCGGCGTTATCATCTTTAAGAAACTCAGAAACAGATTCTATTGATGAAATATCCCTGAGATGAAAATGCCGATCCTGCAAAGGGTCGGCATTATTTGTCGGATAAAGGCGGTCAATGTTGGTCAAAAAGTGCATAATTCGGGCTGTAAATTGTATAAATTTGTGCAAACATACAAATCGGAAAAAGTTGCAAAAAAATGCTTGACAAGACATTCCGCTTGTGATATAATAAATAGGCAGTCGCGAAACGGATACAACTTCCGAATTTCCGATATACAGCCACCTTTCACAAAAACTTCACAAACAATATACAAAAAGTACATTGACAAGACGAGCGGAAAGTGGTAAAATAAAATAGTTCACTCGCTGACCGAGCCGAGAGGTGAAGGGGAGGAAGGGTGGACAAACGGTATCTTGAAAATTGAACAATCGAACGAAACAAAACCCTTAGAAAATTACTTTGAGTAATTAAGTCAAGGCAA
>CANPYF010000066.1 GCA_947587925.1 uncultured Ruminococcus sp. | reverse complement strand
GGCGAGCGATTTCAAGCTGATGAGCCGCCGCGCCGTCAACGCGCTGCTTGAAATGCCCGAACGGCTGACATTTTTCCGTGCCATGTCGGGCTGGATAGGATTTGAGACCAAGCAGGTGTATTTTGACGTTGCCGAAAGAAACGGCGGCGGCAGCAAATTCAGCCTTGCGTACCTGTTCAGATACGCCGTAAGGTCGATAACCTCATTTACATCAGCGCCGCTTAATCTTGTGACCTTTGCGGGTGCAGTGACATTTATCATAGCCGTGATATTCGGCATAAACACGTTATACAACAAATTCAGCGGAAGATCGGCGGAGGGCTTCCCGACAGTCATACTTCTGCTGCTGATAACCTCGTCCATAATAATGTTCAGTCTCGGCATTATAGGGTACTACCTTGCGAAGATCTACGAGGAACTCAAAGCGAGACCGAGGTATATTGTTAATGAGAAGATAAATATTGATGATAAATGATCCTCTCCCCCGTGGGAGGGTATATATACAAATAAAGGAAGACCATGACAATGAAAGTGAATCTTAAACGCCCTAAATTTGACCTCTCCGCGCAGATACGCTCCGATAAGGCACTGTATCTGCTCTGCTTTTTGCTGCCTGTGGGTATCATGTTTCTCGCTTATGCCCTTTTCGGCGTTTATCCGTTCGGTAAAGGCTCGGTGCTGGTGCTTGACCTTAACGCTCAGTATGTGTACTATTACGAAGCTTTCCGCGACGCCGTTTTCAGCGGCGATCTGTCCTTTTACAGCTGGTCGAGAAACCTTTCGGGCAGTACCTTCGGTATATTCGCTTATTATCTGGCAAGCCCTTTCATGTTCATAGTCTGCCTTTTTCCGCGCACAAAAATGACACAGGCTGTAGAGTGTATACAGCTGCTCAAAATAGGCTTTTCTTCGCTCACGTTCGCGTATTTTCTTATCAAGACGCACCTTTATAGCGGCGGCAAAAGACCGCGCAGACTGACGGCAGTCGTTTTTTGCCTGATGTATTCGCTGATGTCCTATATGGTCGTACAGCTTATGGATCCTATGTGGCTCGACGGGCTGATCTATCTGCCGCTTATCTGCCTTGGCGTGCAAAGACTGGTAAACGAGGGCAAGATACTGCCTATGGCTGTGCCGCTCGCGCTTATGTTTATGGCGCATTTTTATATCGGCTATATGATAGGCTTTTTTACCTTCTGCTATTTTTTATACTGCTGTTTCGGACAGGAAAACAGGATCTTCCCGCGCAAGCCGATACTTACCGCCGTTAAATTCGGCTGTGCGGCTGTCTGCGCGGTGTTTGCGGCGGCTTGGGTGATAATCCCCGTTTATAATTCGCTCAAACTCGGCAAACTTGACTTTTCCGAACCCGACTGGTCGGTCGCTTCGCAGTTCGATTATGTAACACTGCTGACCAAACTCTTCCCGATGAGCTATGACACCGTCTACCCCGAGGGTCTGCCTATGATATACTGCGGCACGGCTGCCGTACTGCTCGTACCGCTGTTTTTCATGAATAAAAAAATTACCATAAAACGCAAGGTGTCGAGCGGTTTACTGCTTTTTGTCATGACGGTGTTTATGTATATCAAACCTGTTGACATTGTTTGGCACGGTTTTCAAGTGCCTAACTGGCTGCCGTTCAGATATTCGTTTACCGTTTCATTCCTTATACTCGTTATGGCGCAGGAAGCTTTTGAAAAGCTTGACGGCATAACCCCAAAGGAGATAGGCGGCGCTTTTTTCGGCGCGGCGGCGTTTCTCATGTTCTGCGAACATGAGGGCTTTGAGCATTTTCAGACGTTCAGAATTGCTTCCGAGGAAGGCACTGACAGCAGGCACGCGGTCATTGGCGGCATATGGTTCTCAGCAATTGCGCTGGCGGTCTATTTTCTGCTTATTTATCTTAACAGAAAATATAAAACGTCAAGGATACTCTGCGTGATAACCTGCGCGGCGGTCGGCGTGGAAATGCTTGCAAATTCAATGGATACACTGCAAAAGATAGATGACGACGTGCTTTACAGCAAACAGGACAGCTATGAGCCTTATATGTCCGATACCCGCGACGCGGTAAAGCATATCAATAACTTTGAGCAGGAGCCTTTTTTCCGCATGGAATCGACCTATCACCGTTCGGTCAACGACCCTATCGGCACGGGCTATTACGGCATAAGCCATTCCAGTTCGGTCATGATAGCGCCCGCGCTCAAACTGCTCAAACAACTCGGTTACGCCTACGGCGGTCATTACACCAAATATGACGGCTCGACATATATAACCGACTCGGTGTTAGATATAAAATATATCATGCAGTATCAGAAAGATCAGAAGGACGATGACAAGATCCAATATGTCGACAAACGCATAAAGCTGCCCGAGGATTACAAGCTTGCCACTCATATCAAAGAGAGCAGTGCGCTTTATAAATTTTATAAAAATCCGTATGCAATGGGGCTCGGCGTTGTCTGCTCGGAAAATATCAACACGATAGAGCTGTCCGACAGCGACCCGTTTGCAAATCAGAATCTGCTTTACAGCGCACTTGCTAATGATGTGCAGGTGACAGATTATTTTCACAGGCTCGAGCCTGTGGAGAGCGACAGGCTCAACGTAAGTTCCGCCAAGCTTACGGACGGAGAGCATATCAAATTTTACCCGACCGATACAAGTTCGGAAGCACATATAGATTATCTTATCGAAATGGACCGCGACAGCGATCTTTATATGTATTTCCCGACAAAATATGAACGCAGCTGCAACGTCTGGGTACTTGATGAGGAAGAGTATATCAACGGGGACGGCAGCATGGATTTTGCGGGTCAGTTCTTTGAGGGGGACAATTATTCTATACTCGACCTCGGACATTTTCTTGAAAATGAGCGCGTAAGGGTAAGAGTTACCCTTGACAATGAGGAAAACGAAGCGTACTGGAGCGACGAGCTTTTTTACAGCTTCGACCATGACAGCTTTGTACAAACGGCGGAAGGACTGCGTCAGCAGTCTTTGCAGATAACGAAATTTGAGAACGCGAATGTCGAGGGCTGCTGCACGGCCGAAGCTGACGGCGAATATCTTTTTACAACTATCCCGGACGAACCGGGCTGGACGGTCACTGTCAACGGCAAACAGGTAAAGACCAAAAAGGCGGTCGGTGCGCTTATCACCATTCCTCTCGAAAAGGGCAAAAATGAGATAGTCATGAAATTCTCGCCCGATTACTTCAAGGGTTCGCTGATAATTTCTCTCGCGGGAATACTGATAATGGCTATGCTGTTTGTTTTTGAATACAAAGACGGCAGGATAATACATCTGCTTGCGCAAAGGAGCATTGCCGCAGAGAAAAGATTGGCTGAAAAGTCGGAATGACGGTTGGCTCGAAAAATGTTCCATGTGGAACATTTTGGGGCTAAGATCTCTTTGCCTTTTTCTCGGGTATCCTTATAACGTATTCGATAAAGCCGTCGCTTTGTATCCGCTCGGAACTTGCTTCGACCCCCGCAAGGCGCATTATGCTTAACGCCTTTTCGACGGTATTGAAAAACAGACGCACATCGGAAAGCACGCCCGCACGCCGAGCGTAGCTTTCCTTTATCTTATCCTGCCTTAGCAGTGCGTCTATGTACTTTTCGGCGCTTTCAGCCGTCAGCCGCCTGTCACAGATAACATCGAGCGCGTCTCCGCGCTTTTGCTCGTCAAGTCTTAGCAGTGCGCGTGCATGGCGTTCGGTCAGCCCGAAATTCAGTATCTTCGCCTTATGCTCGTCTGACAGCCTTAGCAAGCGAAGCTTGTTAGCCACGGCGGGCTGTGAGATACCGAGCGACACCGCCGCCTGCTGCTGCGTCATGCCGAAACGCTCGATAAGCGTTTTAAAACCTGCCGCCTGCTCGAAAAAGTCAAGGTCGGAACGCTGGAGATTTTCCACAAGCGCTTCGAGCGCCGAACGCATATCCGACACATCGGTGACGATACACGGCACGCTGTCAAGCCCCGCAAGCTGCGCGGCACGCAGTCTGCGTTCACCGCAGATAAGCTCAAAGCCGTTTTCCACACGCCTTACCGTAAGCGGCTGAAGCACGCCAAGCTGAGAAATGCTCTTTGCAAGAGCGGTAAGCTCGTCCCCGCCGAAGCGCCTTCTCGGCTGGGATCTGTTCGGCGAAATGTCGGCAATGGGGATAAGCACGACTGCCGCGCTGACCGCGGCGGTTTTTTTGTTCAGAAGAGATAACATCTGCCATTCACCTCCGATAATTTTACATTTTTTATTATAACAGAAGATCCATGCGCTGAAAAGCCTTTTATGCAAGTAATTTCCCGACATTATCCGACCGATATTTTTATTAAAGATCTTTTTGCGGCAAAAAGCCCTGCGCTTTTACCCACGCTTTAGCGAAAAGGGTCGGAAAAAATATTACAAAAAAATGTGAAAAAATTTGCCCGGAGGGCTTTTCAAAGCGCGTAAAATGTAGTATAATAGATATAGCTATCTGATGAAAGGAATAAAAAAGTATGGGAAAGGTAATAGCCGTTTCAAATCAAAAGGGCGGTGTCGGCAAATCCACGACAGCGGTCAACCTTGCGGCGGTCTTCGGCAGCAGGGGAAACAAGGTGCTTATGATCGACTTTGACCCGCAGGGCAACTCAACGACAAGCCTTGGAGTAAGAAAAAAAAGCGTGCGAAATACGGTGTATGAAGCGCTTATGGGCGAATGTACGCTGTTTGAAGCCGCGGCGGCAACGGAATACAGGGGAGTGAGCCTTGTGCCGACCACACAGCGGCTTTCGGGAGCGGCAGCACAGCTGCTCACCATGCCGAACAAAGCCAAAAGGCTTTCGCAGACGATAGAGCAGGCACGCGGGTTTTACGATTACATATTTATCGACTGCCCGCCCACCCTCGATATGCTGACCGTCAACGCGCTCACCGCCGCCGATTCGGTCATAATACCGATACAGTGCGAGTTTCTCTCGCTCGAGGGTCTTGCCGAGCTTAACGAAACGATAAAAAGGGTAAGGGAAAACTTCAATCCTTCGCTTACCATAGAAGGGATACTGTTTACCATGTATGTCGAGCGGTATAAAGTAACGGGGCAGATAGTCAAAGAGGTCAAAAAATTTTTCCCGCACGACGTTTTTGAAACGGTCATACCGCGCAACATTGCGCTTTCCGAAGCGCCCGGGTTCGGTATGCCGGTACTCTATTACGACAGAAAATCTAAGGGAAGCAAGGCTTATGAGGCTCTCGCCCGTGAAATGATAAAGCGCGGCAAAAAGGGAAAGGAATGATATAATGGCGAAAAAAAACAGAATGAAAAACGGTCTGGATATGCTGTTTGAGGACAATTATCACGAAGACAGCGGCACGGAAGAACTGCCCTCTATCAGAATATCGCTGATAGAGCCTGACAGATCTCAGCCGAGAAAAGCTTTTGACGAGCAAAAGCTCCGCGAGCTTTCGGACAATATTGCAGTACACGGCGTTTTGCAGCCGATACTTGTACGTCCCCTCGAAAACGGCGGCTATCGCATAGTCGCGGGAGAAAGGCGCTGGCGAGCCGCGCGTATGGCAGGGTTAAGCGAGATACCCGCCGTTGTAAAGGAACTTAGCGACAGCCAAGCCGCGCAGATCTCGCTTATCGAGAACATACAGCGCGAGGATCTTGATCCTATCGAAGAAGCGCAGGCTTATCAGCGGCTTATGGACGAGTTCGGAATGACCCAGCAGCAGCTTGCGGACGCCGTAGGCAAATCGCGGGCGGGAATAGCCAACTCGACAAGAATGTTAAAGCTGCCCGAAGAGGTGCGGCAAAGCGTTGCGCAGGGCTTGCTGTCGGTCGGTCATGCAAAGCTGCTCTGCGGCATAGAGGATAAGCAGCGCTGTATCGAACTGAACAAAAAGTGTATCGAGCAGTCGCTTACCGTAAGGCAGCTTGAAAAGGAACTTGCCCGCTCCGTGCAGGACAAACCGAAGGCGGTCAGCCGCAAGACCTACAGTGAATTTGAGAAAAACGCGGTCAGCGCGGCAAGACAGCTGAAGGACGTCTGCGGGCTCAACGCCGACATAAAGCGCGAAGGTGCAAAGAAATACACCGTAAAGTTCACTTTCGGCGGCGAGGGCGAGTTGATGGATTTTATAAACAAGCTTGACGAAAAATAGTTCCACGTGGAACATAATATAAAATATAAGGAGTAATATAAAAATGCTGGACATCAAACTTTTAAGAAACGACCCCGAAACGGTCAAGGAAAATATCAAAAAGAAATTTCAGGACGAAAAGCTCGTGCTTGTGGACGAGGTAATAGAACTTGACAAGCAGTTCCGCGCGGCAAAAACGCGCGCGGACGAACTTCGCGCGCAGCGCAACAAACTCAGCAAGCAGATAGGCGGACTTATGGCAAAGGGTGAAAAGGAAGAAGCCGAAAAGGTAAAGGAACAGGGAAAACTTTACGGAGAAGAACTGGAATCGCTGCCCGCAAAGGAAAAGGAGCTTGAAGAAGAGATACGCAAGAGAATGCTCGTCATTCCGCAGCTTATAGGCAGCGAAGTGCCTATCGGCAAAAACGACAAGGAAAACGTTGAACTTGAAAGGTTCGGCGAACCTGTTGTCCCCGATTTTGAAGTGCCTTATCACATAGATATAATGGAATCGGTCAACGGTATCGAACTTGACGTAGCACGCGACAAAACGAGCGGCAACGGTTTTTACTATCTAAAGGGCGACATAGCAAGACTTCATTCGGCGATACTTTCCTATGCGAGAGATTTCATGATCGACAGGGGATTTACCTACTATATCCCGCCGTTTATGATAAGATCGGACGTTGTAACGGGCGTTATGAGTTTTGCGGAAATGGAAAACATGATGTATAAGATAGAGGGCGAAGATCTTTATCTTATCGGCACTTCCGAACATTCGATGATAGGAAAATTTATCGACACGATAATCCCCGAAGCGCAGCTCCCCCAGACGCTTACCAGCTACAGCCCCTGCTTCCGCAAGGAAGTCGGCGCGCACGGCATCGAAGAACGCGGTGTTTACCGCATACACCAATTTGAAAAACAGGAAATGATAGTTGTCTGCAAGCCCGAAGAGAGCGAACTGTGGTATGAAAGACTGTGGAGAAACACCGTTGACTTTTTCAGGACGCTCGACATACCCGTAAGAACGCTGCAATGCTGTTCGGGCGATCTTGCCGATCTTAAAGTCAGAAGTCTTGACGTTGAAGCGTGGAGCCCGCGCCAGCAGAAATATTTCGAAGTCGGAAGCTGTTCGGATCTTGGTGACGCGCAGGCACGCAGGCTCGGCATAAGGGTAAAGGGCGAGGACGGCAAAAAATACTTTGCCCATACGCTAAACAACACCGTTGTCGCACCGCCGCGTATGCTTATCGCATATCTTGAAAACAATCTCAAAGCGGACGGAACGGTCGCCGTACCCGAAGCGCTCAGACCCTATATGGGCGGCAAGGACAGGCTTGAAAAATGCCGCTGAACGAATTTGACATAGCCGTTGTCGGGGCAGGTCATGCAGGCTGTGAAGCCGCGCTTGCCGCCGCAAGGCTCGGAATGAAGACCGCGCTGTTTACCATTTCCCTTGACGCGGTCGCGAATATGCCATGCAATCCCTCGATAGGGGGTACGGCAAAGGGACATCTCGTGCGCGAGATAGACGCGCTCGGCGGCGAAATGGGCAAGGCGGCGGACGCCACCTTTCTCCAGTCGAGAATGTTAAACCGCGGCAAAGGTCCTGCCGTACACAGTCTGCGCGTGCAGTCGGACAGGGTAAAATATCATCTTTACATGAAAAATGCCGTAGAGCATACCGAGGGGCTTTTTTTGAAGCAGGACGAGATAACCGATATACTTACCGATAAAAACGGCAGGATCTGCGGGGTACGCTCAAAGCTGGGCAGCGAATATTCCGCAAGGGCGGTAATAATAGCGGGCGGAACGTATCTTAAAGGCAAGATCTTTGTCGGCAGCGTCAGCTACAAAAGCGGACCGGATCACACGCTGCCCGCCGACTATCTCTCCGATTCGCTCGAAAAACTCGGCGTAACGCTCAGGCGTTTCAAAACGGGTACTCCGTGCAGGGTACACCGCCGCTCGATAGACCTGTCAAAGCTCGAAGTGCAGTACGGTGACGAAAAGATCACGCCTTTTTCCTTTGAAAATGACAAGCCGCTCGAAAACAAGGTCTGCTGTTATATGGGTTACACCAATGAGGAAACTCATAAGGTCATAAAGGAAAATATCGGAAGATCGGCGATGTATTCGGGGCAGATAGAAGGCGTAGGTCCGCGCTATTGCCCGTCTATCGAGGATAAGATAAAGCGGTTTTCCGACAAACCGCGCCACCAGCTATTTTTAGAGCCTATGGGACTGGACACCGAAGAATTTTACGTTCAGGGAATGTCGACATCTCTGCCCGAGGACGTTCAGCTTGCCTTTATGCGGACTATCAAGGGGCTTGAAAATGTTGAGATAATGCGTAACGCATACGCGATAGAATACGACTGCTGCGACCCCACACAGCTGCTGCCTACTCTCGAATTTAAAAATATACCCGGTCTTTACGGCGCAGGGCAGTTCAACGGCACGTCGGGCTATGAAGAAGCGGCGGCGCAGGGACTTATCGCGGGAATAAACGCGGCGTTAAAGCTGCTCGGCAGACCGCCGCTCATTTTGGACCGCGCGTCATCATATATCGGCACGCTCATTGACGATCTTGTAACAAAGGGCTGTCAAGACCCTTACCGAATGATGACCTCGCGCAGCGAATACCGCCTGCTGCTCAGGCAGGACAACGCCGACCTGCGTCTTACCGAGATAGGTCATGATGTGGGGCTTATTTCGGATGGAAGGTATCAGCGGCTGCTCAAAAAGAAGGCGCTTATCGAACGGGAAACGGCGCGGCTCAAACAGACGAATATCCCGCCGAACGAAAAGCTCAATGAACTGCTTATTTCGCGCGGCACAGAGCCGATCTCAACGGGCATAAAACTCTCACAGCTTATAAAGCGTCCGCAGCTTGACTATGCATCGCTTGCACCGTTTGACCCCGACCGTCCCGACCTGCCCGACGAAGTATGCGAACAAGCGGAGCTTAACGTAAAATATGAGGGGTATATCGCCATTCAGCTTGAACAGGTCGAGGCCATGAGAAAGCTGGAAAATAAAAAGCTGTCCGCCGACACAGATTATTCGCAGATAAAAGGGCTGCGGTTGGAGGCAGCCGAAAAGCTCAACAAGATCAAACCGCTGAATATCGGTCAGGCAAGCAGGATATCGGGCGTAAACCCCGCCGATATAAACGTGCTGCTCATACGCCTTGCGCAGACAAAGTCGGAGGAAAACTCATAAACCAACATGGAGGAAAAAATGTATCTGCCCGATATAGACGGCTTCCGCAAAATTTTCGGAGAAATGACCGTGACCGAACGGCAGTATTCGCAGTTTGAAAAATATGCGCGGCTGCTGACAGAGTGGAACGAAAAGATAAACCTGACGGCGATAACCGACCCGAACGGCATAGCCGTAAAGCACTTTTTTGACAGCGTGTACCCCTTTACGCTGACCGAACTGCCGCAAGGCTCATCGGTCGCCGATATCGGAGCGGGCGCGGGTTTCCCGTCACTGCCGCTGAAACTCTGCCGCAGCGATCTGACGGTCACTATGATAGATTCGCTCGGCAAGCGAATAAATTTTCTTGAAACGCTGCTCAGCGAACTTGACGTTGAAGCAAAATGTATACACGGACGCGCGGAGGAGCTTTGCAAAAGCGGTCAGCCGCTGCGCGGGAGTTTTGATATTGCCACGGCGAGGGCGGTAGCGCAGCTTTCAACGCTCTGCGAACTTTGTCTGCCGTATGTCAAGGTCGGCGGAAAGTTTATAGCTTTAAAAGGCAAAAGCGGAGCGGAGGAAGCCGAGCAGGCAGCCGCGGCGGTAAAACTGCTTGGCGGGGAAATAGAAACTGTAAAAAACTACCTGCTCCCCGACGGCAGCGAGCGAACGCTGATAGTCATTGCAAAGACCGCGCCTACCCCCGACAGATTCCCGAGGAACGCGGCACAGATGAAAAAGAAGCAGTTAAAATAGAAAGGGTGGTCGACATTGCAGGCGATTTGTGCCGTATCAACTCCGCTTTCGGAGGGTGCGCTGTCGGTGATAAGGATAAGCGGCGCGGACGCGCTGACGATAGCCGAAAAAATTTTCAGACGCGCTGACGGCGGCAAGGTATGCGATATGGCGGGCTATACCTGCGCTTACGGGAATGTGGTCGGCAGCGAGGGGATAATCGACGACGCGGTGCTTACCGTTTTCCGTGCGCCGAGATCATACACGGGCGAAAATACCGCTGAAATATCCTGTCACGGCGGCGTATACGTCACGAAAAAAATACTGCGGCTGTGCTGTGAGAACGGCGCAAGACCCGCACAGCGCGGCGAATTTACAAAGCTTGCTTTCCTCAACGGAAAAATGTCGCTTACGCAGGCGGAAGCCGTTATGGACGTGATAACGGCGCAGGACGAACTGTCGCTGCGGTCGGCTGACAGGATAAAACAGGGCGAACTGTTCACACGGACGGAGAATTTGCGCCAGCGGCTGATAAAGCTGCTCGGCGCGCTTGCGGCGTGGGCGGATTATCCCGAAGACGACATACCCGAGTTAAGCGGCGAGCAGCTTTGCGAAACGCTGACCGAAAGCGTTGAGACCGTGCGCCGACTGCTTAAAAATTACGACAACGGTATGCTGCTGAAAAAAGGCATACCCACAGCGATAGCGGGCAAGCCGAACGTAGGCAAATCCACGCTGATGAACCTGCTGCTCGGCTATCAGCGTGCCATTGTCACCGACATAGCGGGTACTACCCGTGACGTTATAGAAGAGAGCGTACAGCTTGGCAGCGTCACGCTGCGCCTTTCGGACACGGCGGGTCTGCGCGGCGGTGCGGACCGTATCGAGAGCATAGGCATAGAACTTGCAAAAAAAAGGATAGCGGACAGTGCGCTGGTAATAGCCGTATTTGACGGCAGTCAGCCGCCCGACGAGGAGGACATCAAACTTGCCGAGCAGCTTAAAGCAAGCGGACAGCGGGTGATCTTTCTGATAAACAAGGTTGACATTTCCAAAGAGGACAACGCGCACCTTTACAGCGAACTCTGCCGCAATGACGCCCGCATCAATTCAGGAATTGACGCCCGCATCAATGCCGGCAATGACGCCCGCATCAATGCAAGCATTGATGCCATTGAAATATCGGCAAAAACGGGAGCAGGCAGAGAACGTTTGGTGCAAAGGATCGAGGAAATGTTCGGAGCGGCAGGTGATGACGACAGCCTGCTGTTCATAAACGAGCGGCAGAAGGACTGTCTTGACCGAGCCGAAAAGCGGCTTACCGCCGCGCTTGACGCGCTCAGCGGCGGCATGACCATAGACGCGGTGACCATAGACCTGACGCAGGCGGCGGAAGCGTTATCGGAACTTATCGGCGAGAGTGTTACGGAGAGCGTTATTGAAGAGGTGTTCAGTAATTTCTGCGTGGGGAAATAAAGCACCCCTCACTTTAACATGATACAACATTAAAATAAAATTCTAAAAGGTGTGGTTCTTTTTTATGGAAAAAATTAACGATATTATTCTCAGCTTTGACGATGCTCTTTGGGGACCTCCGCTTATAATCCTTATCCTCGGCTGCGGTGTACTGCTGACCGTCAGGATAGGCGGGCTTCAGTTCCGTAAGCTCGGGCTTGCGCTTAAATATATGGTCCGCAATGAGGACGGCGGCGAGGGCGAAGTCACCAGCTTCGGCGCTTTGTGTACGGCACTTTCCGCCACTATCGGTACGGGTAATATCGTCGGCGTTGCTACCGCTATCTCCGCAGGCGGTCCGGGCGCGCTTTTCTGGATGGAGATCGCCGCACTTTTCGGTATGGCTACCAAGTACGCCGAGGGACTTCTGGCTATAAAATTCAGAGTTACCGATG
>CANPYF010000065.1 GCA_947587925.1 uncultured Ruminococcus sp. | reverse complement strand
TTCATGTGCCTCATACCTCCTCATCTCTGCTTTCAAATACTATCGCATTGTTAGGACAGCCCTTTACGCACGCAGGAAAGATCGTCAAGGAAGCGGCTGCCGTAACCGGCGGCAAGGGCGGCGGACGCCCCGAAACAGCTATGGCGGGAATAGGTGACAAAAACAAGATAGACGAAGCTTTGAACAGCTTCGACAGCATTCTTGAAGGATTTATAAAATAATTTCAGGGCAGTTCCACATGGAACATATGTGCGAATTTTGTCGACCAGAAGGAGGATAATTAAAAATGAACGATTGCTTATTTTGTAAAATAATAGCAGGTGAGATACCCTCGACCAAAATATATGAGGACGACAGCGTATTTGTCTTTGCCGACATAGAACCGACCGCTCCCGTACACTGGCTTGCAGTACCCAAAACGCATATTGCAAAGCTGAGCGATGTCAATGAGTCCAACAGCGCGGTAATATCTCATATATATGAGGTCATCTCGAAGCTTGCCGCAGAGCATGAAGAATTTGCCGACGGATTCAGAGTAGTTTCAAACTGCGGAAAAACTGCGGGACAAAGTGTATTCCACATACATTTTCATATCCTTGCGGGCAGAGAGTTTGCATGGCCTGCGGGCTGATAATAAACAAAACGGTGGTGAAGAGCAGTGGCGATCATAACGCCTGATGAATGTGCCGCGAAAATAAGATCTGCACATTATGAAAAGCTATATCTTTTTTACGGCAGAGATGACGGTGCGCTGCTGCCTTTTGCCAAAAAACTCGCCGACAAACTCTGCCCGAAAAACGCGGGATTTATGGATCTCCATTCCTTTGACGCTCAGAAGCTCAATATGGAGGAGCTGTCCGATGCTGTGAACGTTCTGCCCATGTTTTCCGAGCGCATAGTCGTGACCGTATCGGGATTCAACATGGACGATCTGGACAAATCGCATGGGGATATGCTTAGAAAAATACTTTCCGATATTCCCGATACCACGGCAGTGATAATTTCTGCCGAAGGCGACAAGCTTTATAAAAACCGAAAGACGCTTACCGATAAAAATAAGCGGTTTGTCGATTTTTGTTCCAAATACGGAGACGTATGTGAATTTGCCTACAGATCGCTGCAGCAGACGGGCAAATATATAATGAACGCTCTTTCGGCACGCGGTACGGCGATTTCGCGCAAAAACGCGGAATACCTTGCAAATCTCTGCCTTTGCGAAACGCGCCATATAGATATGGAGATCAGCAAACTTGCCGCTTTCTCGGGCGGCAGCGGCGAAATAACCAAGGAAGATATTGACGCGCTTTGCATAAAAAAAATAGAAGCCGACGGCTTTCAGCTTGCGCTGAATATCCTCAACTCTAACGCAAAGGCGGTATTTACGCGCCTTGAAGAGCTTCGCTCTCTCGGATATGAGCCTACGCAGATAATCGCGATAATCAATATGTCGCTTTCGGACATATACCGCGCAAAACTTGCAAAAGCGGCGGGACTTACTCCCGACCAGTGCGCCGCGCAGTTTGCCTATCCGAAAAACCGTGCGTTTACGGTCAAATATGCCTTTAATGACTGCGCGAATATCCCGCTTGAAAGGATAAGGCGCACCGCCATTCTCATATCCGATACCGAATATCGGCTGAAGACCTCGTCGCTCGGCAGCGGCGGAGCGTTCCTTGCGCTCGAACAATTCGCCGCACAGGCTATGGTAAAATGATATGGCAGATAATACCGAAAAGATAAAACTTACGCGCACGGTCATTGTTGAGGGCAAATATGACAAGATAAAACTGTCATCTATCGCTCAGGGAACGGTGATCGCCGTAAACGGCTTTGATATATATAAAAATAAGGAACTTTGCAGGCTTATTGTTCTTGAAGCTGAAAAAAACGGGCTTATTGTTATGACAGATTCTGACAGGGCGGGCAGGCAGATACGCGCTTATATCAAAAAGATACTCCCTTCGCATCTTCAGGATAATGTTATAAACATACATATCCCCAAGGTCATGGGCAAGGAAAAGCGCAAGGCTGCGCCTTCAAAAGAGGGTACGCTCGGCGTTGAGGGCATAGATGCCGATGAACTTCGCGCCCTTCTAAAAAAAGCGTGCGAGGCGGACGCTTATCCTTTAGATAAGGAAAGGATAACAAAAAATGATATGTTTGAGCTTGGTCTGACAGGCTGTGCAAACGCTTCCGAAAAAAGGGAACGGCTTTGCCGTCAGCTTGGGCTTCCTGTCGGATTGTCCTCATCGGCTCTTGCCGACGTGCTGAACAGTCTTTATACAAAAAAAAAGATCACGGAGCTTTGCGGCAGGCTTGATAAAGAAGATAAGGAGGAATAAATTGCTGTTAACTGACGCACCTTTTGTGTATTTGTTTCTTCCTCTTTTTATGGGAGCATACGCGCTTGTCCCAAACAGAGCAAGACCCGCTCTTATAGCGGCTGCAAATATTTTTATGCTTGCTTCACACGGAAAAGAATGTGTGATCTTTTTTCTGATAAGTTTTATATCGTCATATTTTTCGGCGATAGAAATTTATAATATGCGCAAAAAAGCCGAAGACGCTTTTTATTGCCGTAAAAATCTTGCGGCTAATATCGCCTTGAACGTTCTTCTGTTTTTTCTAAGCACATGGAAAACCGTTTCGGATATGCCAAACGGTTTGTTATTTACCGTCAGGTTGTTCGGCTCGGCGGTGATACCGCTCCACACTATTTCTTACCTTACGGACGTTTACAGGGGCGACCGTCCCGCGCAGACCGACCTGCTGACGCTTGCGGCGTATACGGCGTTTTTCCCGTCGCTTAGTTTCGGACCTGTGATGAAATATAAAAATTTTTCGCAGTCATTTTCATCTCCTGTCATGACGGTGACCAAGACTGCCGCGGGAATAAGAATGTTCGTTATCGGACTTGCCGAATATAAACTGATAGCTCAGCCGCTTAATAACGTAAGACAAGCTGTGCTTGCCGCCGACATTGAACTTTTTTCCGCTCCTGCAATGTGGCTGTCTGTCATAATTCTTTATGCTGAATTTGCTGTCGGGGTATTTTCAATGCTCACGATAGGACGCGGAGTATCCATGATGCTCGGCTTTTACTGCAAGCCTGTCGTAAAGCGCAGATTTATGCGCTGCTCGGTCAGAGAAGAGCTTTATACGTTCAATATACCGCTTGCCTCATGGTTTAAGGATTATGTTTACAGACCGCTTTCAAACGGTGCTGTGAAAAATTCCGCAAAGGATATTGCGGCCTGCGCCGCGGCGGTTTTTCTTTGCTCAATGTGGTATTCGTTCAGTCCCGTGTGGCTGATCTCGGCTCTGCTTTTTACTCTTGCAGCCGCAGCTGAAAAGGCGGGATACAGATATGTTCAAAAGCTGCCGCAGGCGCTCAAATGGATAAGCGCAAGGCTTGCAGCCGCACTGTTTGCCGTTTCCGCCGCAGTAAAGATATGCAGTCAGACAGGCTCGTCGGGGATATTTTCACAGATATTTTTTGCACCTGTTACGGAAAACGATCCATTCTTTTTAATTGCCGATATATCCCTTTTGCTTACCGCTGCCGCCCTGATACTTGTCGGGTCGGCGTTTGAAGAACTGCTTCGCAGGATAAACGCTGTCTGGCTCAGAGCCGTTGCGCCCGCCGTTATACTGCTGCTCATTATGCTTTCAACGGCGTTTATGCTTTATGGCTGACAAATAATGTCAAATCATTATGTGAGGGCAAGAATATATGAAAAAGATATTTGACGTTATAAATATAGTGCTTTTCTTTGCGATAATCTCGGTAATATCGTTAAGTTCGATACTGCTCGGGAGCGATGATATCATAGCCGCATACGGCAAGACCGACCGCAGGCAGGTCACGGCGGATTTTCCCATGGCTAAAGGCTTTCATACGCTCTATTCAAAGACTTCGCTTATTATCGGTTCGCGTGAGTTCGGCAGCATTTATTATGATAAGGAAAATCAGCGGCTTATAGACCGCATAGACGCTCCTTCGGACGAGAGCATGGACAGAGCGGCTTCATCTGTAAACAATTTTTTCTACCGATACGGCGGCAGACCCTTTTATATAATGATAGTCCCGACCGCATCGGGCATCTACAGATCGGATATTGCCGTAAACTGTGCGGATCAGCAGTTGATAATCGACAGGCTTTACTATACGGTCGATCAGGAGATAGTGCCGCTTGACGCTTTTAATGCTCTTTATTCTGCCCGTGACGATTATATTTATTTCAGGACAGACCGCTACTGGACGCAGCTGGGCGCATATCATGCCTATGCGGCAGCAGCTTCAAAGCTCGGCTTTCAGCCTTATACGGCGGCAAATTACGATATAGATTATACCCATGTGGAATATCAGGGAGCACTTGCGGATAAAAGCGGCGTATACGCCGCAAGACCCGATTCCGTAAACGCCTATAAATGCAAATACGGAAGCTATATCAAATCGCTGAAACTGACTACCGAAAACGGTATTCTTGACAGGACTAACGTTTACCGCACCGGCAGTCTTAAAACAAACGATAAATATTCCTATTTTCTTGGCGCGGACGATTACAAATGCGCCGAGATAACTACCACTAACGACACCCTGCCTTCGCTGCTTATAGTCTGCTCCGATTATGCAAACTGCTTTGCGCCGTTTCTTGCGCCGCATTATTCAAAGATAGCTATGGTAGACGTGAGCGATCTTGAAAGCGGTGAGCGCGTCAGCGACTATGCAGACCCGACAGAATATGACAGCGTACTGTTCCTGCTTGATTTTGAAAGTTTTTTCAAGCTTCCCGAAATATTCTGAATATTCTCTGTAATTTAACATTATTTTATGTTGCATTGACCGTTTTTTTGTGTTATAATAAACATGGCGGGCTTGTACCTGCCATAACCGACCTTTTTGCCGATAACAGTTTATGCCCGCTTCGGGCATATTCCCTTGTCCCGACTTTTTGCCGTTATCGTAAGGGTCTGACGAAAGGAATGTTTTTATGTCGGAGTTTTTACATCTTATCGATCTTAACGATTATAATGTTTCATGGTGGAATACGCTGCTGCGTCTTGCGCACGAGATCAGAACTTCTCCGGAGGAATATTCAAAGGCGTGCGAAGGCAAAATAATGGGTACGCTTTTTTATGAACCGTCTACCAGAACGCAGATGTCTTTTCAGACTGCAATGCTCAGGCTTGGCGGAACGATAATCGGATTTGACAATCCTGCGACCTCTTCGGTCGCAAAGGGCGAGAATTTAAAGGATACAACAAAGATAGTTTCGGGCTATGCCGATATAATGGTCATGCGCCACCCTGTTGAAGGTTCGGTCAAGGCAGCCGCGCTTACCGCCGAATGTCCTGTAATAAACGCGGGCGACGGCGGACATCTTCACCCGACCCAGACGCTGACCGACCTGTTCACGCTTATAGAAGAAAAGGGCAGACTGGAGGGGCTTACCATAGGCTGCTGCGGCGATCTCAAAAACGGCAGAACGGTCCACTCGCTAATCAAGGCTATGAGCTGCTATAAGGATAATAAATTTATACTTGTGTCTACTGAAGAACTTGCAGTACCCGCCTACATAAAGGATATGCTTTCCGCCGCAGGAGTGGAATATAAAGAGGCACGCAGTCTTGATGATGTAATCGGCGAACTTGATGTGCTTTATATGACAAGGATACAGCAGGAGCGCTTTGCTTCCGAGGAGGAGTATAAAAAGCAAAAGGGTGCTTATATACTCGATAAAGCGAAGATGAAAAAAGCAAAAAGCGATATGACGGTGCTCCATCCGCTGCCGAGGGTAGACGAGATAGCCATAGAGGTCGATGATGATGAACGTGCGAAATATTTTGAACAGGCAAAATACGGAATGTATATCCGCATGGCGCTGATATTGACCGTTTTGAAAAACAACGGCAAGCCGCCTAAGCTGATAAAAGGCAGGGAACATAAGAACGTTGAATGTTCAAACCCCGCCTGCATAACTCACCGCGAACTTTATCTCCCTCATTATTTTGAAGGCAATTCCGATATATTGACCTGCGAGTATTGCGACAAAAGAACGCTTATCTGATATTTTAGATCAACGTGTTGAAATTCAACCTGGGGGAATGATATAAATTGAACCAACTGCCTGTTCCTGCCGCTGAACCGCGCGTTATATACGTTGAACGGCAGGGAAGAGAAAAATATACATATTATGACAACGGCATAGTAAAGATAACGAGATATAAGGCAAAGCAAAAGATATACTGGGGAAGAATAATCGCCGCAAGTCTTGTATTTATCCTGCTTTTTATGGGTATCGTGCAGACCTTCCGCGCGGCAGCCGCAGCTATAAGAGGAAGAAAAAATGACGATAAAACTACTCCGTCATCTTCTTTAGGTCAGCTTGTTCCCCAAGATAAAAACGATGATCTGACCGTTTCCGAGGACAGCGCTTCCGGGAGCGCTGACAGTAATATATCAACAGACAAAAGCGAGATAGCGCTTACGATCTGCATTGACCCTGCCCACGGCGGAGCCGCTGACAGGGGAGCAGTTTCAGCAGACGGTGAGATTATAGAATGTGAGCAGAATCTTGAACTTGCCGAGCTGGTCAAGGAATATCTTACCGACCGCGGGGCGACTGTTATAATAACAAGGGAAAGCGATGAACAGCTTGTTATTTCGGATCGGTGCAGCCTTGCTAATCAGGCGGGTGCGGATTTTTATGTTTCTCTTCACCGCAACAGCGTTTCGGGCGATGATACGCTTTGCGGAACGGAGGTCTGGGTGAATAACAATCAGCCCGAATATGACACTCTGCTTGCGGAAAATATACTTGCGGCAGTCGAAAAGGTCGGCATATCGGAGAACAGGGGTGTCAAATTCGGCTACAGCGGGATCCCCGATCAGAATTATCAGGTAAATATAGATACCGTTATGCCAAGCTGCCTGCTTGAACTTGGATTTTTGACAAATGAGACCGACAACAGAATGTTTGAAGAACACAAGGAAGAATATGCACAGGCTATAGGCGACGCCATAATAAAAACCGCCATAGACATAGGAGTTATCGACAAGGACGGCAAACGCCTTATGAGCGATCAGCTTATTTCATACGGTAAAAACAGTGTTGTCGCCGCCTACTGATACGACCTGTACCATATATACAAAAATAAAACCTGTTGACAATATCTGTTGACAGGTTTTTGTTTATAAGATCTTAACAAAAAATTTATAATCTTACCGATTGACTCTTGACCGCACTTTAGGCTTATAATATAGTCATAGGGTACTCTATATTTTAAAAAGAAGGAGCTGTAAGCTGTGAAAATAGGTGAATTTTCAAAAGAATGCGGAACAAGTATATCCCTGCTGAGACATTATGACAAACTCGGACTGCTTCGCCCGATATATATTGACAGGTTTACGGAATATCGCTATTATGACAGATCGCAGGTAGAGATATTCAAACAGATCAGAGCGCTGAAATCAGCGGGCTTTTCGCTTTCCGAAATAAAGCTTATGATAAATTCCGAGGAGGAGAGCCGCCGCCTTTTTGAAAATAAGCGCGAGCAATTGATATTACAGCTTAAAGCTCTTGAAAAGCTGAAAGAAGATTTTCAAGGAGGTCGTATTATGCAAACCGAACATAAATATAATGACGAGCAAGCCGAACTGCCGTTTGTCAATGATGAAGATGCTGTGGGAAAATGGCAGATACTTTCGGTAGATGACGGCAATGACAGCGATAAATACAGCACTTTGCTGCTTGACAGCAAAAAACCGCGCTATATTTATTTTCTGCCTGACGGAGAAAATTACTGGTGTTACGGCTGGACAAAGGGAAAGCTGATATTCTATAATGACGATCGGAAAATTTATAATGATTATAAAATAGAAAAATGCGGTGATGATACATATATGACGATAGATTTCAGATCGTTCGATTACGCCGAAACGGGCGAGACTGCTTTGGTAAAGCTGAAAAAAACAGATAATGTGCATTACACAAAGGAGCAGATAGCACGCAAAGACGACATCAGCAAGCCTTTTGTCAATGATAGGTCGGTCATAGGAAAATGGAAGGTATATTGCTTTATTGACGGCATTGACTGTAAAAAAGATGAATTTATCCCGGAGATAATACCTAAAAAAGATTGGCATTATCAAGATCTGTTTTTTAAAAGCATAGAATTTTTTGAAGGCGGCAGCTGCACTTCCGTTTATGCGGACGAGATCATCAGCGGAGATGATATGCAGACATGGACAAAGGGGCATCTGCTCAGAAAATATAACAGCTGTGACTGCGCGTATGAGATAAAGCAGATAGACGGTAAAGAATATCTTATCATGGAATGGAAAAGCGGGGATTACCGTTACGGCGGCAGGGACAGCAGCCATTATGTATTTGTCAGAGAATAAAGTTTATGACCGCAGGGCGTATCGGCTCTGCGGTCATTTTTATATCATAATTTTTTTAATTTTACAAAATTAGCCATTATCTTTTTCGTGCCGCAGCTGTCGAAAGCTATTTCAAGCATAAGGTCGCCGCCCATAGGCTCGCAGCTTAAAATAACGCCTCTGCCGAATCTGGGATTAGGGTGCATGATAACATCCCCCGCTCTGAATTGTCCCGTTTCGCTGTTTTGAGAAAGACTGCTCCTTCTGCGGTCGAGCATATCGCTTGCTTCGTGCGAGTAATCGGGGCGCTTGGGCTTTGCCGCAGCGGTACGCGGTGCGGGAATATCCTCGGTTATTTTTTCAATAATTTCTTCAGGCATTTCATCTAAAAAGCGTGACGGGCGATTTTCCGATATTCTTCCGTAAAGCATTCTCGTCTGTGAATGAAGAAGATACAGCTTTTTACGCGCACGCGTTATGGAAACGTATGCAAGCCTGCGCTCCTCCTCCGTTTCATCGGGATCGGACGCGCTTCTTGATGACGGGAAGATAGTTTCCTCCATACCCGCGACAAAAACATTGTCAAATTCAAGTCCTTTAGCCGAATGGATAGTCATAAGCGAAACATGGTCGGAATCCGGGTCAAAGCGGTCGATATCCGTAAACAGTGAGATCTCTTCAAGAAAACCGCTTAGCGTCGGATCGTCGGAGTTTTGCTCGTGATCTATCATAGTTGATTTAAGTTCGGAGATATTTTCAAGCCTTGTTCTGCCTTCATCGCCCTGAGATAAAAGCGAATCGCTGTACCCTGTAAGTTCAAGCGTCTTATCGAGCAGTTCGCTCGGCGGCAAGACCTCGCTAAGTTCTATAAGTTCGTCAAATATAGCGCATACCGCTTTGAGTATCTTGCTCTTTTTTGCTATGGGCGCATATGCGTCGCTTTCACGCATTACACTAAGCGGGTCTGTTTTAAGGTCGGAGGCTATCTGCTCTATTGCCGATGAGGTGGCTTCGCCTATACCCCTTTTCGGCTCGTTTACTATTCTTCTCAGCCTTAAAATGTCATGCGGATTGTTTATTACCGAAAGATATGCAAGCACATCTTTTATTTCCTTGCGGTCATAGAATTTAAGACCGCCGTAAACTATATACGGTATGCCCGAGCGCGTAAGTGTCTGCTCGATTATGTTGGACTGCGCGTTCATGCGGTACAGCACTGCGTGCGAACTGTATTTTTGACCGTTCGACACATTTTCCGCGATAGTCTTTGCAATAAAGGCGGCTTCGCCCCTTTCGCTTGCCGCGCAGAATTCTGTAACAGGTTCTCCGTCCCCTTCAGAGGTCCACAGCGTTTTATCCTTTCGCTGACTATTATTTTTGATAAGCTTATTTGCGGCTGAAAGAATATTCTGCGTTGAGCGGTAATTCTGTTCGAGCCTTATAACGTCAGTATTTGGGTCGCAGTCAAAGACCTGCTCGAAGGAAAGTATATTGCTTATATCCGCACCTCTGAATTTATAAATGCTCTGGTCGTCATCTCCGACAACGCAAAGGTTTCCGTGACGCGCAGACAGCATTTCTATGAGTCTGAACTGAACGCGGTTGGTATCCTGATATTCGTCCACCAGAATGTATTTATAAAGATTCTGATAATGCGTAAGCACCGCATCATTTTCTTCAAAAAGTCTGACGGTGTTAAGAAGAATATCGTCAAAATCCATTGCGTTGGCAACGCGCAGCTTTTCATTATAAAGTGCGTATACCCTTGCTATCTCGCGTTCGCGGTAATTATCTTTGTTTTCTTCAAGATATTTTTGAGGAGAGACCATTATATTCTTTTGTGAGGATATAACGGAAAGCAGCATCCTCGGCGGGAAGATCTTTTCAGGTATATCAAGTTCCTTTAAAACCGCCTTTATCAGCCGAAGCGAATCATCTGTATCGTATATGGTAAAGGCTGATGTGTAACCCAGCGCCGCACATTCACGGCGAAGTATCCTCGTGCAGGCTGAATGAAATGTAGACGCGGCTATGGAAGCGCCCTCTTCACCGAGTTTTGCTATAAGGCGTTCTTTAAGTTCCGAAGCCGCTTTGTTTGTAAAGGTTATAGCAAGTATGTTCCAAGGCTTTACGGGATAGTGCGCGATCATCTGCGCGAGCCGCTGACTGTCATCGCTGCCGCCGTCAGCATAAAGCCTGAGAAAATCCAGTTCTTCTGCGGTATGCTGTCCCTCATCTTCATAATTATATGCGCTGCCAAAATATATCATGTTGGCAATACGGTTTATCAGTACCGTTGTTTTTCCGCTTCCCGCGCCTGCGAGGATAAGCAGCGGACCGTCGGTCTTGAAAACTGCTTTTAGCTGCATATCGTTCAGTCCGTTAAAAAAACGTTCGAGTGCTTTTTTCTTAAGCGTATTAAAATTATCCATTTTTTATATGCTCCATATTTATTAATATATATAATTATAACACATATTTTAATAAAATTAAAGCACTAAATTGTTAATTTTCGCGCCGCAGGCAGCGAATATTTTCTTAGAAATTTCCAATAATAACTGCGTATATATTATCATGAAAGGGAAGGTTATACAACAATATGAAAGCTATCATTTTATGCGACCAAAGGCAAAAGGATCTTTTTCCCGTAAATGAGCTTACCCCTGACAGTATGCTTGTTTTTTGCGGAAATTCGGCGGCGTATCTTGCCGCAAAGGAGGCTGAAGCCGCCGCAAAGAACCGTTCGCTGAAAATCTGTGCATTGTCCGATTTTCTTCCAAAGCAGCTAAAGGAGCATTTGGACAGTATCAATATGCGGCAAAAAGGGATAGAAGTGATCGAGAAAAAAGCCGCGCTCGGAAGATATATCGGAGAGCTTTGCGATGAGGACGGGATACTTGTTATCGAAGCGGGCTGCATGAGCGGGCTTGAACTCGATAAAATGATAGATCTTTATAATGAGATGTCAAAGAAAACTGCCGTTTGCTGTGCGGTCTGTGCCGTAAAGAGCGAAAGCGATACCGAAGGCTATGTGATACGCAGCAGCGATATGATAGCGGAAAGCTTTGCAAATGAAAAATATTCCGACTGCGGCGGGGAATACGGTCTGTTTGCGGGCGCGGCATTTTTATCCTATGATATGGCGCAGCGTTACTGTGACAGCGAGCTGACGTCTATCGGCGATATTATTTCTGCGGAAATAAATTCGGGCGGGACTGCCGCCGTATACTACAGCACAGGCGTGAGCCGCCGTCTGCTTACTCCTGTCGGATACAGAAACGCCGCGTTAAAAATGCTGTCGCTCGGTATAGTTCATTCCGGTGCGTCAGAAATATCCGAGGGAATATGGTGCAGGGATAATATTTCCATTTCGGGGATAACGCTTTGCCCGCCCGTATATATCGGAGAAGGCGTAAGGCTTGAAAAGGGGAGCGTTATCGAAAATTGTGTGATAGAGGATAACGCGGTCGTTCAGGCACGTTCTGAACTGAGAGGGTGCGTGATAGGCGAGTCGGCAAGAATAGGAGCGGGCGTTCGTGCGGCGGGCGCGGCAGTCTGTGCGGGAGCGGATATAAGAGCCGCCGCGCAGCTCAATGACGGTTCTGTTATAGGCGAAAGGGCTTGCGTGGCAAACGGTTCTCTTGTCAGCGACGGAGTACTGATAGCCGCAGAAAAGGTATGCGCCGCAGGCGACATAATAAGTGAAGATATTCTCACAGGCGGTGACGGCTCTGCCGCAATGCTTGATGACGACTGCGCCTGCGGTTTTTCAAACGGTGTCGCTTCTCCGTCCGAGTGCGCGTCTTTTGCCGCCGCAATAGG
>CANPYF010000064.1 GCA_947587925.1 uncultured Ruminococcus sp. | reverse complement strand
TTGACGGGAAAACTTGGGACCCGGCCTTTGAAGCATTAAGGAGCGGTGAAGATACAATAACCTTTATGGGGAATACATATAAGGTCGTTGGCATGATATACGGAGGAGCCGGGGGACCCGATGTTCCGTTTCTCACAGTCCCCGATTACCTTACGATATGCGAAGTAGATATAGATTTTGAAAAAAACATTACCCGCGCACAATATAATGATTTGATAGAAAAAGCAGAAAGCGTTCTTCCGGGGAAATTAGTATTCCCTGAGCTTACCTTTCCCGACAGCGACACTATAACGATCTACAATAACATGATATATGTGTCAATAGTTTTATCCGTGATCTCTGTTGCGAATTTCGCCATGCTGTTTTATTTTGTACTCAAAAAACGCTGTAGGCGGCTTGCCATAATGCGCTTGTGCGGCTGTACGAAATTCAGGGCGGTCATGATGTATCTCGGTGAATGCGTCCTCATAGCTTTACCCTGCTATGCTGTCGGCATACTTATAAATATCGCTCTTACAAATAATGTTTTTTCAAAGGTTTTTGAACATTTTGCCCAAGCCTATTCGCCGGAGCTTTATTTAAGACTTTTTGTAATTTATTTTTCCGCGCTTTTGGTTGTATCACTGATAATGTCAGCCGCAGCGGTCGGCAGGAGCATTAAAGAGGGTTATGAGGAGGCTGCTAAATGATGTTATTTATTACTGCATTAAAAGAATTTAAACGTCATATTTTTATGAACATAGTCACTCTTATTGAGCTTGCCGTAAGTATAATTCTTGTCGGTGTAATAACAACTGCGGTCACGATAAAATATAAATATTACGGTCCGTTCAGAGATGTTTACGATTCAAACGGAATATATTGCCGATTTATCTATGCCGCAGATGATTTCGGTCAGCCCGAACAGACGTTATTATACGGCGAACAGCTTTTCCCCTATCTTTCTTCTCCCGAAAAAATAGTCTGCTCTAACGTAATAAAGAGCTTTCCTGTCAAAGACGGAGAATTTATCAATGCGAATTGCTACAGCTTTAATGATGAGCTTATAGACAGGTACACACCTCAGATCGGCAGAGGAAGGTGGCTGAAACCGAAAAAGGACGAGCTTGAGGTCGTAGTCACTGAAAATAATAAATACGGTTGGAAAAAGGGAGGATATGTCGAGCTTGATGATGGTAAGGGCGGTACGATAAAGGCTAAAATAGTCGGCGAATTAAAGGACAAGCAATACATAGCGGGAATACCGAGCGACAATGACGGAAACAATGATTTCAGTATGTTTGTTTCCTACATAGATTCAAAAGACACAGATCTGCCAATGCTTATATTTTCATCATCACAGCTAAGAAGATACGGCTTTGACGGAGATGCCTGCAAATGTGCGCTGATAGAATATCCCGACAGTGTAAGCGGTGAGCAGTTAGATAACGATATGCAAACGCTGAACCTACTCGGCAGCTTATATACGACAGAATTAAAAAATGTCAGAGCAAGAAGTATAGACTATTTTATGTTACAGCTTTCAAATTATCTGCCGCTGATACTTGTAATACTTATCATGACATTTATCAGCAGCATAAGCATAGCCGCACTTTCAGCGCGTCAGCGTCTGCGCGATTATGCGATATACTACATATGCGGTTCGCGTTGGAAAAGCTGTGTACTCGTCAACCTGTTTTTCTCGCTGATAATATCGGGACTTGCGGCAATAGGAGCAGCAGCGATATATCATTACATTCCCAAGCTGCCCAAATCGGTATTTGCAACGCTGCCCATGACGATAGCCTCCGATATGTGGGTAGCAATATCGGTGATCCTGCTGATAGCAGTTTACATTCTGGTCTCGGCGGCTATGCCGTTAATAATTATCGGCAGAAATACACCAAAGGAAATACTTACGGGAGGAAATAACAAATGATAAAAATAAACGATATAGTAAAGATATACAATCCGAAAAAGTCAAACGAATTTGAAGCCCTGCACGGCGTTACCTGCGAGATAGCAGACGGTGAAATGGTAGCTATAATCGGGAAGTCGGGCGCGGGAAAGTCAACACTTCTGCACATTTTAGCCTGCATTGATAATTTCCAAAGCGGAGAATATTACATTGACGATACTCTCGTGAAAGACCTTTCCGAGAAAAAATATGCGCAGATAAGAAATGAAAAAATCGGAATGGTAATGCAGGATTTTGCGCTTGTAGAGGATTTTACGGCTTTAGAAAACGTGATGATACCGCTGAATTTTTCAAAGCAAAAAATCAAAGACAAAAAGCAAAAAGCTCTCGAAGCGTTAAAATCTGTTGGCATCGAGGAGCTTGCAAAAAAGCCGTGCAGCAAGCTGTCGGGCGGACAAAAACAGCGTGTAGCGATAGCGCGAGCGATAGTAAACGAACCGAGCATGGTGCTTGCTGACGAGCCAACGGGTGCGCTCGATACAAAGACTTCGGCGGAAATTATGGAGCTGTTTAAAAAATTAAATTCGCAGGGGAGGACGATAATTATTGTTACGCATGATATGAATGTTGCGGAGCAGTGCGGGAGAATTATTGAAATAGGCGACGGAAGGATCATCTGACCGCTTGACCTGCTGCATTTATTATTTTCATTTGTTATTTTCCATATCAGTTTTCAAAAATATTGATATTTATCAAACGGCAGCGTTGTATCCTTTAAACAAGGAGCGGCGCTGCCAAAATATTGTAAAATTATCATATTTTAAACAAATTGCAGGACAAAAATACTTACCTGTTAAAATTCCGTGGAAAATTCATAAATAATACTTGCTTTATTGTGCATTTTGTTGTATAATAGATATTATCATATATTTTGAAAGGATCTGAACAAATATGATCAATGTAGGCTTTATAGGCGCGGGAAATATGGGACACGCAATTATGAGCGCTATTATAGGCTGTAATAAAGACGCAAAGGTTTATGTATATGATATTTATGCTCCGTCGCTTGAAAGAGCTGTTTCAATAGGCGCGGAAGGCTGCGCAAACGCTCCTGAGGTGGTAAAAAAATGCAGATATGTCTTTCTTGCCGTTAAACCTCAGCAGCTTGACGAACTGCTCGATTCAATAGCAGCAGATGTAACTGCCGATACCGTACTTGTATCTATATGCGCAGGCATAACTGATGAATATATTGCTTCAAAAACTATCAAAGGCGCAAAGGTAGTGCTTGTTATGCCCAACACTCCCCTGCTGCTCGGCGAAGGCGCAACGGCGCTTTCCCGCTCTGAAAATGTTTCGGACGAGGATTTTGAAACTGTTTGCTCATTCTTTTCCGCCTGCGGCGAATGTGCGGTAATTTCAAAAGATAAAATGAAGGAAATTATTGCAATAAACGGTTCTTCACCCGCTTTTATTTATCTTTTTGCAAAGGCATTCATTGATTATGCCTCTTCGGCAGGCATAGATGAAGAGGCTGCAAAAAAGCTTTTTGCAAAAAGCCTTATAGGATCGGCAAAAATGATAACAGACAGCGGTATGAGCATAGACAAGCTTATTGAAATGGTGTCCTCAAAAGGCGGTACGACCATTGCGGGACTTGAAAAGCTGCGCGAAGGAAAGCTTGAACAGACAGTTAAAAACTGCTGTGAAGCCTGCACCAAACGGGCGTATGAGCTTTCTAAATAACTGATTTTTCTGCGTTCTGTTTTTTGATATCCAAGCATATAAATCATTCTGAAGGGGTTTGTCCTCTATCAAAAAAGTTCAAATCGGACGGAGAGTGGTTTATATTATGCGAACTTCAAAAAGAAATAATTTTATTGCCGACAGCCCGCGGTATTCAGCACCTTCAAGAAGCCTTACGCTGTTTTCGGTACTTTCGGTGTCGGCTTTGATGGGAGCGCTTTTCGGCGCTATATGCCTTGGATATTCGGACGGCAGCATTGCCGCAATGCTCGAAAATGCCGAAAAGTCGTATTTTGAAGTAAGAAAAAACGGAGATTTTGCACAGATAATGCTCGGCGCATTCGCTTCGACAGGATTTTATCTGATCATCGCGTTTATGCTCGGATTCAGCGCTGTCGCCCAGCCGTTTGAGCTGCTGCTTCCCTTTTTCAAGGGTCTTGGCAGCGGGGTACTGCTCGCGCAGATATACGGCAATTCGCCGAAAGATTTTTCAGCGGCAAAATTTATCGCCGTCTTCCCTGCCGCGCTTATATCTCTTATAGTTATATTGTTTGCTTCACGCGAGGCAGTGTATCTATCCTCGCGGCTTTTTAAAATATGTTTTAAAGGCGACAGCGGTTCGGGAATGCTTGCAAGGGTCAAGCTATACGGCGCACGGTTTCTTGTGCTTATAGCCATAGCGTCGATCGCGGCGGCAGCAGAGCCTGTTCCCGCCATGCTTTTACTTTAGCCGCTGTTTTATATAACAGCTGCGGAATATACGCACGATCACTTATGCGGTGTTGTAAAAAAAGGAGTTTTAAAATATGTCGTTATTCACCTTCAAGGACGTGTCAGGCAGAGGTATACCTAAAGCGCCCATGGAAAAAAGAGGATTTGTTAAATTTATAGAGGTATACGGAAGACGCTGCTGGAAGCTCATGGCGCTGAATCTGATGTTCATTATCAGTATAATACCTATCGTGACTTTCGGACCTGCCGTAGCTGCAATGACAAAGGTGTGCCGAAATTGGTCGCAGGAGCGCAACGCTTTTATTTTGGCGGATTATCTGGACGCCTTTAAGAAAAATTTCAAACAGTCCTTTGTTATGGGTATATTTGACATTTTATTTTTAGTCTGCTTTGCAGTCGCTATCCCCTCCTACAGCGAATGGGCAAAAAATACCTTTGCTATGTATATCCCGCTGATATTATGTTTAAGCTGCTGTATCGTTTTCTTTATGATGCATTTTTATATCTACCTTATGATAGTATCCACAAATCTTTCATTAAGAAAAATACTTAAAAATGCGTTTTTCCTTGTAAGTCTCGGCGTAAAGAAAAGCCTGTGGACGCTTATAGTCTGGATAGCCGTTATGTTCTTTATTATCGGCTGTCTTCCGCCCACTATCTTTATAATACCCTTCTGGCCGTTCAGCTTTCTTTGCTTTGTCACCTCGTTCAATTGCTATCCCGTTATCAGAAAATATGTCATTCAGCCATATTATGACGCAAGGGGCGAGGATAACCCCGAATTTGATTATCTTAAAACAGACGGATCGCTTTTTGAAGATAACGGAGCAGAAGAGCCTGCCGAGCAGAAAAAGGCGAGCAAAAAGCCGAAGACTATATCATAATGGCGAAGGTAATATTGATGTGCGGGCGGATATGTTCGGGCAAATCGACATATGCCGAACAGCTGAGAAAGCAGATTAACGCCGTTTTGCTGTCCGTTGATGAAATAACGCTCGCACTTTTCGGACAGGACGCGGGAGATATGCACGACACATATGTTGAACGCGCGGAAAAATATCTGTACGAAAAAAGCGTACAGATCGCAGGTTCGGGCATAAACGTTATACTCGACCAAGGCTTATGGACAGCGGACGAGCGCCGCTTTGCCAAAGATCTCTTTTCTTCAAAGGGCATAAGCTGTGAACTGCATTATATTGACATTTCAGACGAAGAATGGCATAAACGCCTGAAAAAGCGAAATGAAGATGTTGCGGCGGGAAAATGCCTTGCCTATTATGTTGACGAGGGTCTTGCAAGAAAATTTGCGGAGATATTCGAGCCGCCGTGCGACAGCGAAATAGATGTGCGGATACGCGGCTGATTTTTAGAAAGGACGTATAATATGAGCGAAATAAGAGATATTTCATTGTGGGAAAGCGGTGCAAGAAAGATAGAATGGGTACGGCGAAATATGGCTCTGCTCAACAGTGTGCGCGAACAGTTTGAAAAAGAGCAGCCGTTCAAAGGGATAAGGATCGCACTGTCGATACACCTTGAGGCTAAGACCGCTTACCTGTGCAAGGTGCTTGCGGCAGGCGGCGCGGAGATGTTTATAACGGGCAGCAATCCGCTGTCAACACAAGATGATGTTGCGGCAGCGCTCGTACATGACGGACTGAATGTTTACGCATGGCATGGCGCGACGAGCGAGGAATATGAAAAACACATAGCGCAGGTCATCTCATCAGCGCCGAATATCATCATAGATGACGGCGGAGATCTTGTTAATATGATACATACAAAATATCCGCAGCTTATACCCGAAGTAATAGGCGGCTGCGAGGAAACTACCACAGGAATTATAAGGCTTATCGCTATGAATAAAGCGGGCGAGCTTAAATTCCCCATGGCTCCGGTAAACAACGCACGCTGCAAATATCTTTTTGACAACCGCTACGGTACAGGTCAATCCGTCTGGGACGGAATAAACCGTACAACAAACCTTATTGTTGCCGGCAAAAATGTCGTGGTAGCCGGATACGGCTGGTGCGGCAAGGGCGTGGCTATGCGTGCAAAGGGTCTCGGCGCTTCCGTTATCGTTACCGAAATAGATCCTGTCAAGGCTATGGAAGCGGTAATGGACGGTTTTAAGGTCATGAAAATGGAGCAGGCGGCGGCGATCGGCGATCTGTTCATAACCGTTACGGGCTGCAAGGACGTTATCACCGACAACAGCTTTGCTGTTATGAAAGACGGAGCGATACTATGCAATGCAGGACATTTTGACTGTGAGGTAAACGTTGCACGTCTGAGAGAGCTTGCTAAAAGCAGCTATGAGGCAAGAAACAACATTGAAGGGTTTGTAATGCCTGACGGGAAAACGCTGTTTGTTATCGGCGAAGGCAGGCTTGTAAATTTAGCGGCAGGCGACGGACACCCCGCGGAAATAATGGATATGTCCTTTGCAATACAAGCGCTTACGGCGGAATATCTTGTCAAAAACAAAGATAAGCTGCACCGCACGGCAGGCGATATGATAAACACCGTACCCGAAGAAATAGACAACGAGGTCGCACGGCGCAAGCTAAGCTTCTGGAATGTACAGATAGACAGTCTTACCGACGATCAGCAAAAATATCTGAACAGCTGGAAGGTCTGAACAGGATAAAAAAGGTCACAGCCCATGTTTTGAACTGTGACCTTTTTATATTTCGTTTTATCAGATCATGCCGTGCGGCGTGTGCCGAAAACCATGCGGTATGATGAATATATAGCGGGGAGGACTATGGCAATAAGGATAATTTCGATAGGCAGGCATATTATGTTTTTAATAAACCGCGGCGATAGCCATAAGAAAAATGCGTCCCATTCCGACTGCGACATAAACGGGAAATTCGGATTTGTATAGCTATAGTACAGCACTGCCGAATTAAGTACGATATTACCCAAGAAAACCACTATGATACGCGCTGCGGACGCTCTCAGGATAAGCGGCATATCCTTCTTTACCATTGCAAAAAAACCGCTTCCGTCCGACTTTGCGCCGCTGCTTTTAAAGGTGCTTCGGTAAAGCATTATGCCGTAGATCAGCGCAACAAGTATTTTTACGGCAAGCAATGCGAAATTATAATCCCTTGCCTTATATCCGTCAAGGATATATCCTATCACGTCCGTACCGATAGCACAAAGTACGGATACTACAGGTCCGTACAGCATAGCTGCGGTCATAATAAATAAAAATGCAAAATCCACCCTAAGATCCTGCGTAATATTCAGCGCAAGGTGCGCCCTGAGCACGATCGCTATTGCCGTAAGCATACCTGTTACTGTCAAAGTACGCACATTTTTAAGTTCCGCGGCAGAATCACGGAACAACGAAAAAAAGCTCTTCATAAATACTACCTCCTTTATTATGCGAGCCGATTCAGCCTCGTGCATAATTCAAAGGCAGCGAAGAGCTTTCAAATTATACATTCAGCGGGATGCGAGATCTGCACCGCAAGGCAAATACCTTTTCGTCCGAACAACAACTCCCCGTTTGTCCGGCACTTAACGCGCAAAACTCTACTCTGTATGATAACGGCGGCAGCAAATACTGCCGCCTATTTTATCCTTTTATGTAACCGGTCAGCTTATCAATAAGCCGTATCGTAGAAAATATCGTATCTGTGGTCGAGGAACGGCTTGTTCATTGCAAGACCCTCTTGAATATCTATATCATAGACCTTGCCGTCTTTAAGTCCCACGATCCTGTTGCCTATGCCCTGTTCGAGCAGTTCAACAGCATGATAACCCATTTCGGTGGCTATTACTCTGTCGCGCAATGTAGGCGAACCGCCTCTTTGAACGTGACCGAGAACGGTAACTCTCGATTCGATAGAAGTCATTTCCTGCAAAGTCTTAGCGATATTTTCCGCCTGACCGACGCCCTCGGCAACAACTATGATGAAGTGAGTTTTGCCGTTCTTGTTGGTCTTGGTCTTTATCATCTTAGCGGCTATCGCATCAAGATCGTAAGGACGCTCGAGCGTGATAACAGCCTCCGCGCCTGTAGCTATGGCAACGTTTACAGCTATATAACCGGCTTTTCTTCCCATTACCTCAACTACCGAGCAGCGGTCGTGCGACTGCGCGGTATCACGGAGACGGTCTATCATCTCCATAGCGGTATTCATAGCGGTATCGTAGCCTATGGTGTATTCCGTACACTGTATATCGTTGTCGATAGTTCCGGGGATACCTATACAGGGAATGCCGACCGAAGAAAGATCGCCTGCTCCTCTGAAAGAACCGTCGCCGCCGATAACGACAATACCCTCAAGACCAAGTTCTTCACAGACCGCTTTACCTTTAAGTACGCCCTCCATATTGCGGAATTCGGGGCAGCGGGCAGTATAAAGGCAAGTGCCGCCCCGCTGAATTATACCGGAAACGCTGCGGGCAGTCATCTGTTCATATTCTCTGTTGAGAAGACCCACATATCCTCTTTTGATCCCGATCACTTCCATACCCTTTGAAAGAGCTGCACGCGTAACCGCTCTGACAGCGGCATTCATTCCGGGTGCATCTCCGCCGCTGGTCAATACGCCTATTTTTTTAGCCATCGCTGTTTCCTCCATATTTATAAATTATATTTACTCAGATCATACAAGTTAAGTCTTAAAACCGACCCTATATTATTATGATAGCACAATTGCTTCGATATGTCAAGCGGATTTACAAAATTTTCACCCGTTATCAATATGCCGCAGTTGTTGTGTCGTCAGCTGCCGAATAATCATAGTCAACGGAATATTCCGAATCGGCAGTGCTTTCGCTTATATACGCACTCTCCGACGAAGGCGCAGAGGTCGAAACAGGCGCGGGAACGGAGATATAGACCGTCAGCTGCTCGCCCTTTTCAACATTTATAAGATAACCTGGGTCTATGCTTGTCCTGATAACATAACCTGTTGCGTAATCGTTAGTCTGCTCTTCAACAGTTACATACTTTATATTCAGATCGCTGAGTGCATTAAGATATTCCTTTTTAGTGCTGCCTGCAAATTCGGGTACAGGCACCTTGGCAGGTCCTGCGCATACCTCAAGCGTGAGTTTATTCTTCTTTTCCGGATCGTAATCGGTACCCTCGGGAATACTCTGCTCCGCTATCGTACCCTTATCGTCAAGGTCGGAGTAATATACCTTTGTTCTTATCGTGAAATCATCACCAAGTTCTCTTTCGACCGTTTCGTAACGCTGACCGATGAGATTGGGCATTATTGCTCCGTAGCCGTAAGGCGAACTGTCTGTTTCTTCCGCCTGAGATGCCGGCGAAGCGGCTGAATCGAGTATAAGTATCTCACTGTCGTCCTCATAATCGGGCGGAACGGTCATTACAAACGATTCTGACGGATCAGTGTCCTCCTCGCTCGGTGAAAATACTTCGTAAAGCATCAGCAGACCAATAATCAGCAAAAGCGCCAGTACGATAAATCCGCCTATCGCAAGCGCGGGAGGTGTGCGCTTTTTCATCTTTGCGGCATTCCTTTTGCGCGGAACTTCTCTTTCACGCTCACGCGGATCGGAAGCTGTGCGCGGTTTTACCACGGGGATAGTCTGCGTTGCGCCCTTGATATGCGAAGCAGGCTGCGGAACATTTTCAAACAACTCGCTAACAAGTTCGGTAACGTTTTGTATCCTGTCAGCGCCGCGTATCGCCATAGCCCTTGAAAGTACGTTTGAAACATGACGCGGGATATGCGGATTGATACGCGATGCGGGTATCATGGTATCGTTATTCATACGATTATTTGCATCGGGCGGAACATAACCTGTCAAAATACGGTATATCACAGCCGCGATAGCGTAAATATCCGTCCATGTACCCTGCCATTCGAGGGACGAATACTGCTCGGGAGCAGTATAGCCCGAATAGAACTCCGGCGAGAGCGCCGTGTTTGACGTCCTTATCGAACTTATCGAAAAACCTGTAAGCTTCAGCCTGCCGTCTGTCGTAACAATGATGTTTTCGGGGGCTATACCCCTGTGTATTATGCCCGCGTTATGTATTATGCTAAGCGTTGTGAAAAGCGGCATAAACAATTTTTTTACCTGCTGCCATTGCAGGTATCCCCTGTTTGACTGCAAAAATTTTTTCAGCGATACGCCCTCGCAGTATTCAAGCACCACATAGCAGGTATTGTTTTCGTTAAACATATCCTGTGCGGTACAAATGCTGCCAAGATTTCTCATTCTTGTCAAGGTTCGGTTCATATCCTGAAATTCAGACATATATGTTTTGTATTTTGCAAGGCAGTCAGCATTCACAATGATGTTTTCACTTCTCATCTCGCGCTCGCAAAGAGTATCGGGCATATATTCTCTCAATACCGCTTTAGATTTCGCTACCGTGTCGTAGCATATATATGACGCGCCTTCACCGTTATATGAAAGCATTTTTCCGACTATGTATCTGTTATTGAGCAGTGTCCGAGGTGCAAGATAAGACTGCAAATGAGGTATATCGTCGTTATATGTGCAGTAATGGCACACTCCCTCGCTGTCAAGCTCGTTCATGCAGCCCATACAAAGGTTTTGACCGATATTCACATTTCAGACCTCCTTTTCAAGCGGCATACCCTGCCGAAACTGCCGCCATTATAAATAATAACACCTTACGGCGCAAATGTCAATGAATAAATTAAAATGTAGAAAAAGCGCAATAATTTGTATTATTTCTGTAACTCGTTGTTTTCACATATTTTGAGGAAATACAGGCTCGGATGTATAATACAGATATTTTCCGTCCTCGTTAAAGGCAGCCCTTAGTATCATCGGCTGCTCGTCCCCGTCGCTTCTCTCATAGTAATATTTAAAAGTATAGACCGTTTCTCCGCTTTGTGAATATGTGATGCTGTACGGGTCGATATCGATATATTTAAGCACCGAACTGCGCTTATCGCCCTTTGAAAAGCTGTCGAGCGTAATGGCAGCCGACTGTTTTTTGCCGCGCATATCCTTTTTTATCACCGAAAAATCGGTATATGTCACGTCAGTGATAAAATTATATTCGCTGACCTTTACAAACACCGCCCATTCGGGATAGGTACAGCCGCCTGCTTTGATCTGTTTATCGCTTTCATAAACGTAATCAAAGCTTAAAGCCGAATTTACGGCAAAATATTTCGAGCCGTCCGCCAAATTGATCTCATCATCAGATGCGGCGGAAGAAACGTCCTTGCCGATCTTTTCCGCAATAGATTCAGCGTATTTTTCGCCGTCTGTGGACAGCAGCGATACCAAAAGTATGACAATTATTATGATGATAAGCAGAACACATACAGCCATTGCCGCTGTTCTCAAACGATCGGCAAGATCTTTCTTTGCCGCAGCGGTATCGGGAAGATCAAGTTCCCGATCGGATATCTTTTGTGTTTTTTTAATACTACGCCGCTTTGGTTTCTGACCGCTGTCTTTTTTAGCAAAAAGCTTTTTGAGCTTTTTTTCCTTTTTTTCGGGAGCTTCTTTTATCTTAGTTCCGCAATAAGGGCAATCATATGTATTTTCAGGCACATCTTTTCTGCACTTAGGACATTCCATAATGTTCCTCCGTCCGCATATGTTTATACGCATACTATGAACACAAGACTTCTGCTCTTTATTATATCACACTTTTCCGACTTTGTCAACGGTTTTAGAACATATTACGCGCTTAGGTGGTATAATATCAAGATATTATACCACAAAAAAGCAGCAAAAAAGCCTGCAAACAGTATGATAATGCTGCTTGCAGGCTTTTTTCAATAACACATTTGCGGGTCAGAGCAAGGAACTGACCAAAGCGATAAAAGTCAAACTTACTATTTCCCTTTTCGGTAAAAAGTTCCGCTTGCGAGAGCAAAAACCATTGGAATAACAGCATACCCTGCATTTACCCTGCCGCCGTTATAAATAACATATCCTGCGCCTGCAAATGTCAGAATTGTAAAAATTATACATATAACCAAAGCTGCTTTTTTCATGGTATCACC
>CANPYF010000063.1 GCA_947587925.1 uncultured Ruminococcus sp. | reverse complement strand
CGCCGAAAATACTTGCCTGGTGACGGGCCGGAAAGATAGGTAGTTGCCGACTTATTCCATATGTTCAAAGAGAAAGTCCTTCTTTCTCTTTGTTCATATTTTGCACCATTAGCTCAGATGGTAGAGCAACTGACTCTTAATCAGTGGGTCCTGGGTTCGAGTCCCCGATGGTGCATTTAATTTGGCCGGTTGGTCAAGCGGTTAAGACTACGGCCTCTCACGCCGTCAACACGAGTTCGAATCTCGTACCGGTCACTTTTATATTCATGGCAAACAAGCTTTAAGCAAATATTAGTTTGTTTAAAGCTTTAAATTTCGGGCCATTAGCTCAGTTGGTCAGAGCTCCCGGCTCATAACCGGACGGTCCTGGGTTCGAGTCCCCGATGGCCCACATAATCCCGCTGCTTTATCGGCAGCGGGATATTTTTATGATAAGATAATTTTGAAGATCGTGATTTTAAAAAAAGGGCTTGACATTTAGGGTAAAAAGTGAGATAATAATATAATGGATAATAATGCGGAAAGGAAAGTAATGGAAATGTCTGTCAGAGTTGGTTTTGTTTCTCTCGGCTGCCCTAAAAATCAGGTGGATACCGAAAGAATGATGTATTCGCTCAAAAAAGACGGGTTTGAACTTGTTCAGGACGCTGCGCTTGCCGATGTCGCGGTCATAAATACCTGCGGATTTATTCAGTCGGCTAAACAAGAGGCTATCGAAACGATACTTGAATTTGTTCAGCTTAAAAAAGAGGGCAGGATAAAATGTATCGTCTGCACGGGCTGTCTTGTTCAGCGGTATAAAGACGAGATATTGAGCGAGATACCCGAACTTGACGCCGTTGCCGATCTCGGTTCTCAGGCTGATCTTGCCGAGATCATAAATAACGCGCTTGACGCGCTGCAAAATGACGCTGCGGCAAACTGCCGTTTGTATGACGCGGATAAGTACCTGCTCCCGCTTGAAGGCGGAAGGATACTCTCCACACAGCCGTTTTACGCTTATCTTAAAATAGCCGAGGGCTGCTCGAACAGGTGTACCTACTGCGCGATACCCGATATAAGGGGCAGCTACCGCAGCAGACCGATAGAAAATATCCTTGAAGAAGCACGTTCGCTGGCGGATAAGGGCGTTACCGAACTGGTGGTCGTTGCACAGGATACCTCCCGCTACGGCGAGGATCTTTACGGGGAAAATATGCTTTGCCGTCTGCTTAAAGAACTTTGCGCCATAGACGGCTTTAAGTGGATACGCACCCTTTACCTTTACCCCGAAAGGATAACCGATGAACTTATAGACCTTATCGCTTCGGAGGATAAGCTGGTAAAATATCTTGATGTACCCATTCAGCATTGCAATGAGCAGATACTTAAACGTATGAACAGACGCGGCAGCCGCGAGTCGCTGACGGAACTTTTTACAAAGATAAGACAGCGTATCCCCGATGTCACACTTCGCACAACGGTAATGACCGGCTTCCCCGGTGAAACGCTCGAACAGTTTGAGGAACTTTCGGAGTTTGTGAACCAAATGGAGTTTGACAGGCTCGGCTGCTTTGCTTATTCGGCGGAAGAGGGTACGCCTGCGGCGGAGTTTGATGCTCAGGTAGATGAAGAGGAAAAGCAAAGAAGAAGCGATATTATAATGGAACAGCAGATGTTTATTTCGGGCAGACTAAATGAACGCGCTGTCGGAAAGGTAATAGAAACGGTGGTCGAGGGTTATGACCGCTACGCGGAGTGCTGCTTTGGCAGAAGTGCGGCGGACGCTCCCGAAATAGACGGAAAAATTTTCTTTACTTCCGATAAAAAGCTTACTGTCGGCGATTACGTCAGCGTAAAAATAGATGATGTTATCGACGGCGATCTTTTCGGAAGCAGGGTTTAACAGGGTCTGACAGAGTTTAAATAACGAATAACCGAAAGGCAGGGAAATTATGAATCTTCCGAATAAACTGACAATAATGAGAGTAATTTTCGTACCGTTTTTTGTGGCGGCGCTGCTTATTGATTTTAAATTTCATATCTGGGCGGCTCTCGTGCTGTTTGCCGCCGCGTCCGTTACCGATTGGTTTGACGGAAAGATAGCAAGAAGAGATAACCTTGTGACAGATTTTGGAAAGTTTCTCGATCCGCTTGCCGATAAAATGCTTGTAATGGCTGCACTGGTCTGCTTTAGTCATCTCGGCTGGTGCGACGCCGCCGCTGTCATAATAATTCTCGCAAGAGAATTTATGGTATCGGGACTGCGGCTCGTTACCGCTTCTAAAGGCGTAGTGGCTGCGGCGGGCATCTGGGGCAAGGTCAAGACCGCTTTCACAATGATCTCTATAGTCGCTATAATGTTTATGAGAGGGATCTTCGGCTCGGCGGGCTTTGTGTTCGCCGTTTCAGAGGCGCTTATATGGGTATCCGTAGTGTTCACCGTAATATCGGGCGGCATATACCTTAAAAGCTACTGGAGCTATATTGATCCCGAAAAATAATACTCTGTAACGGAGGTAAAGTGATTTGTCATTTATTGAAGATATAAAAGCCGATATTCAGTCGGTCAAGCAGCGCGACCCCGCGGCGCACAGTGCGCTTGAAATAATATTGACATATTCGGGCATACACGCCGTAATGCTGCACCGTGTTGCGCACGCGCTTTATAAAAGGGATATGATAGTCGCCGCAAGAATGATCTCGCAGATAAGCCGTCTGCTTACGGGCATAGAGATACACCCGGGCGCTAAGATAGGCAAGGGTCTGCTTATAGACCACGGCAGCGGAGTAGTTATCGGCGAAACGGCTGAAATAGGCGATAACTGTCTGCTCTATCAGGGCTGTACGCTCGGCGGAACGGGCAAGGAAACGGGTAAGCGTCACCCGACACTGGGAAATAATGTCATGGTCGGCTGCGGCGCAAAGATACTCGGACCGTTCAAGGTCGGCGACGGGGCAAAGATAGCCGCAAACGCCGTCGTGCTTGAAGAAGTGCCGCCTAATGCTACCGCTGTGGGAGTACCCGCAAGGATAGTAAGGCTGAACGGAAAAAAACCCGCGACCGAGGATATAGACCAGATCCATATACCCGATCCCGTTTCGCAGGAACTTTGCCGCGATAAAATAAGGCTGCGCAAGCTTGAAGAAGATGTCAAAAGGCTTAAAAAGAGGTTGGATATAGATGAAGATATATAATTCTCTTACGAGAAAAAAGGAAGAACTTACGCCCCACACGGCGGGAAAACTGAGTATGTATACCTGCGGACCGACCGTTTATCATTATGCGCATATAGGAAATCTGCGCACATATATAATGGAGGACGTACTGGAAAAATATCTGCGCTATACGGGTCTTGACGTAACGAGGGTAATGAACATAACAGATGTGGGACATCTGACCTCGGACGGAGATACGGGCGATGATAAAATGCTCAAAGGCGCAAAGCGCGAGCATAAGACCGTAATGGAGATAGCCGAGTTTTACACAAACGCTTTCTTTGACGACTGCCGTAAGCTGAATATCAAAAAACCCGATATAACAGAACCCGCAACGCAGTGCATTGACGAATTTATAAGGGTCATAAGTGCGCTCGAAGAAAAGGGCTATGCTTACCGCGCGGGCGGAAATGTTTATTTTGACACCTCAAAGCTCAAACAGTATTACGTTTTCGGCGATCTGAGCGAAGAAGATCTTGAAGTCGGAGTGCGCGAAGGCGTTGAGGAAGATACCAATAAAAAAAATAAGGCGGATTTTGCGCTGTGGTTCACAAGATCGAAGTTTGACGATCAGGAACTCAAATGGGATTCGCCGTGGGGCTGCGGCTATCCCGGCTGGCATATCGAATGTTCGTGTATCGCCATGAAAAATTTGGGCGAGTATCTCGATCTGCACTGCGGCGGGATAGACAACCAGTTCCCTCACCACACCAACGAGATAGCGCAGAGCGAAGCTTATCTCGGTCATAAATGGTGCGGCTATTGGTTCCATGTTCATCATCTTAATACCGATAACGGAAAGATGTCTAAGTCAAAGGGCGAATTTCTTACCGTTTCGCTGCTCGAACAAAAGGGTTACGACCCTTTGGCATACAGATTTTTCTGCCTGCTTTCCCATTACAGAAAAGCGCTGACATTTTCGTATGAAAATCTTGACAACGCGGCGGTCGCTTATAAAAAGCTTATTTCAAGGATAGCCGCTTTGATAAAGACTTGCGGCGGGGAGAGTAATGAAGCAGCGGTAAATGCCGCATCAAAAGCCGCAGAACTTAAAAAGGGATTTGAACAGGCAATGGACAGCGATCTTAACACATCGCTGGCGATAACCGCCGTTTATGACATAATCAAGGCTGACGCGCCCGCGGCGGCGAAAATAGCGGCGATAGCCGACATTGACAAGGTGCTTTCGCTGGAACTTATCTCAAAGGCTCAGGCGGCGGCTGAGGCAGACGAGAATGATAAAAACGGCGCGGAGGATATCCCCGGCGAGATAGCGCAGCTTGCCGAAAAACGCGCTCAGGCAAGAAAGGCAAAGGATTTTGCCGAAGCGGACAGATTAAGAGATATGATAACTCAAAAGGGATATATTATCGAAGAGACCCGCGAGGGTACTAAGATCAGAAAGAAAAATTGATGTATGAAAAAATCAGATGCTTATGTAGATAAGGCGAACAATTCCACCACGGGGGTATCCTTTTCGCGCAGACGAATGATGCTGTATTTCCAGTTTTCAATGATCGCCGTGGTGTTCGTGCTGATATTTGCGGTCATATATTTTATTTCCACCGCAAAGGAAAAAAAGAACAAAATAGATTATACGGACGCCGAACTTATACAGTATCAGCTTCCTGATGACAATGCGCCCGTTGTGGTCTATCAGACGAGCAAGGGAACGTTCAAAGCGCTGCTTTATCCCGAACAAGCGCCCAACTACTGCGAGTATTTCACCAAGCTGGTCGATTCGGGATATTATGACGGCACATATATTTTCGCCGTTCAGGACGGGGTATATTTTATGGCAGGCTCAAAGACCTCTGACGGAACGGACGACAGCAATACCGACAAGACCGAATATGACGCGGAAAAAAGCAAGGATCTCTGGCCGTTTTACGGGGCGATAGCCGCTTACGGAAATCAGAAGTCGGCGTTTAACAGTCAGATACAGGCGGGCAGCCGCGATCTGTTTATCGGCAGTATAGAGTTTGATGATGAGACGGTCGAACAGCTCGATTCGGCAAGCGAAAATAAACAGCTCAACTCGGCGTTTACGGACAAAGGCGGCGTGCCGAATTTTGCGCAGCAATACACCATTTTTGCACAGGTCTATGACGGATTTGACGCATATGACCAGATAATAAGCGCTCAAGTGGTCAAGCCGTCAGACGGCGACAGCGATAAGGATACCGACCTCAGACCCAAGGAATCGCTGAAATTTGAAAAGGTATATATGTCGACCTACGGCGAAAACAAAAACGATGAGTTTTTCACCTTAGACGATACAAGCGCGGTCACGGATACTGACAGCGAATAAAATGAAAGGATAGTATAAGCTATGAGGAAATTAAAAAGAATTGCGGCGGCAGTAACGGCGGCGGTCATGGTAACAGTGTCAGCGGCGGGCTGCTCTGACACCGACTATGCTATGACTATGGGTAACGAGAAGGTAAACGCGGGAGTGTATATAAACTTTCTTCTCGGCGAGATAAACAATCAGATGTATACGCTTTATTACAGCGGACAGGTAACGGACATGAACAAATGTCCCGATACCGAGATAGATGGAAAAAGTTTTACGGATTATGTAAAAGATACGGCTCTCAAAGACATGAAGGAGTTTGCGGCGATAAACGCCAAGTTTGACGAGTTTGGTCTTGAACTTAGTGATGAGGATAAAGACGAGATCGCTTCTTCGGTAGATTCGGCATGGGAGCAGATGGGCGAATATTACGAGTATCAGGGCATAAGCCGCGAATCGCTCAAAATGACCTATGAAGCCTCCTATAAGCGTTCGGCGGTCTTCGATCATTATTATGCCGAGGGCGGCATTGAAGAAGTCACCAATGACGATATGCAAAAATATGTAAATGAAAATTATATCCGCTTTAAGACCATTGCCGTACCCAAGAGTGTCCTTGAGGACGAAACGGAAGCTGCTGCGGAAGATGGGGAAAGCATGGCGCTTGTCAACGGTTATCTGCTTAAAGCGGAGGAAATGAGCTTTGAGGAGTTCGATCAGATAATCGACGAATATGACGAGTATACCGAACAGCAGGCTGCCGAAGAGAACGGAGAGGATACTGCGCTGACCGACGAGGACGCGGTTACCGACATTGACAGTTCGTCTGCGGCTGATGATACTGCGGAAGATACCGCGCCCGATACCAAGGAAACGGCTGATACTTCGACCGATACAGACGAAACGGCTGACAGCGCAGAAGATGATTCTGCCGAGGATTCTGTTGATGATACCACTGCGGAAGATGAATCCATGGCGGAAGAGGATACTGTAACAGATGATTCTGCGGCAGAAGATTCTGCGGCGGACGAAACGGCAGAGGGTGAAGAGGATACCGAAGAAGAGGAAGATCCTTATATAAATGAAACTATCGTCAACTTTACGACAGCTTCCGACACCGAGAGCGATTCATATAATGAGGAGTATGTAAAGGTACTTGAAGCAATGAAAAATTCCGAGTACGGAAAAGCTGCCATATATGAGGACGATAACAACATTTATCTTTACATGACCGCAGATGTTTCCGAGAGAACGGATTATGTCGAGGATAACGCGGACACGCTCAGACAGACCATGAAGGGCGACGATTTCCAGAAGCTGATAGACAGCTGGGTAGAGGCGCTGGACATCAAGGTAAACGATAAGGCGATAAAGAGATATACCGTCAACGAGATATTTGAAAGACAGGAAGAGTATTATTCGGAGAATCAGGGACAGTAATATTTTGAAAAAATAAAAAGGTCTTATACCGATCAATTTTCCCCGCTTATGGTTATAGGCGGGGGATATTTTATATCTCGGCATGGTCAATGCCGACGTGTACGGTCGAAATGCAGGGAAAATAGTTAAATTATAGGGAAAAAATTGCGAAAAATTTATCTAAAGGTATTTACAAATGAAAAATTTAGTGGTATAATATATTTCAGTAGGGATAGTCATGCCCGTTTGACGCACCTTTCGGCATTGCCGGGACGTGACCGAGATGTGACAGGACAGTCCCTGATTCGAGAAAGGAATGATTCTTAAATGGCAAGAAAAATGAAAACCATGGATGGAAACAATGCCGCCGCATGGGCTTCCTATCCGTTTACCGAGGTTGCCGCGATCTATCCTATTACGCCTTCTTCGGTAATGGCTGAGGTAACAGACCAGTGGGCTGCAAAGGGACAGACCAATATCTTCGGCACTCCCGTAAAGGTAGCCGAAATGCAGTCCGAAGCCGGCGCTTCGGGAACCGTACACGGTTCGCTTGCAGCAGGCGCTCTTACCACCACTTATACCGCATCACAGGGTCTTCTTCTTATGATACCCAATATGTATAAGATCGCGGGCGAGCTGCTTCCCTGCGTTATCCATGTTTCAGCAAGATGCGTGGCTTCGCACGCACTCAACATCTTTGGCGACCACTCGGACGTTTATGCGTGCCGCCAGACGGGCTTTGCAATGCTCTGCTCGACCAACCCCCAGGAGGTAATGGACCTCGGAACTGTCGCTCATCTTTCTACAATAAAGAGCAGAGTTCCTTTCCTGCACTTCTTTGACGGCTTCAGAACATCTCATGAGATCCAGAAGATCGAGACTTGGGATAAAGCCGATGTTGAAGAAATGGTAGACTATGAGGCTATCGAGGAGTTCAGAAAGAGAGCCGTAAACCCCGAACATCCTACCCTCAGAGGTACAGCTCAGAACCCCGATATATTCTTCCAGGCAAGAGAAGCCTGCAATAAATACTATGACGCAGTACCCGGTATCGTTGAAGAATACATGAATAAGGTAAACGAAAAAGCAGGTACCGATTACAAGCTGTTCAACTATTACGGCGCTCCCGACGCTACACACGTTATCGTGGCTATGGGCTCGGTATGCGACACTATAGAAGAAACTATCGACTATCTCAATTCCGTTGAGGGAACTAAGCTTGGACTTGTAAAGGTCCGTCTTTACAGACCTTTCTGCGGAGACAAGCTGGTAGAAGCTCTCCCCGATACTGTTGAACAGGTATCTGTTCTTGACAGAACAAAAGAACCCGGCTCTTACGGCGAACCGCTGTGGCTGGACGTAGTTGCCGCTCTTAAGGGAACAAAATTCCATGACGTACCCGTTACATCGGGCAGATACGGTCTTGGTTCTAAGGATACCACTCCCGCACAGATCAAAGCCGTTTACTGGAACGCTTCCTGGAAGGACACCTATAAGCCGAGATTCACTATCGGTATCTATGATGATGTTACCGATCTTTCACTTGATTTCTCAGGCAAGCTTGACACCGCTCCGGAAGGAACGACCTCCTGCAAGTTCTGGGGACTCGGCGCTGACGGTACTGTTGGTGCAAACAAGAACTCGATAAAGATCATCGGCGACCACACCGATCTTTATGCACAGGCTTATTTCTCCTATGACTCAAAGAAATCGGGCGGCGTTACCGTTTCTCACCTCAGATTCGGCAAGACCCCGATCAAATCCTCTTACCTTATCAATCAGGCTGATTTCGTTGCCTGCCATAATGAATCATACATCACAAAGTATGACATGGTAAGCGACATCAAGCCGGGCGGAACGTTCCTGCTCAACTGCCAGTGGAGCGAACAGGATCTTGAAAAGCACCTCCCCGGACAGGTCAAGAGATATATCGCACAGAACAACATCAAGTTCTATATAATCAACGGCGTTAAGATCGGTAAGGATATCGGTCTCGGAAACAGGATAAACACCGTTCTCCAGTCGGCATTCTTCAAGCTTGCTAACATTATCCCCATTGATGACGCTGTTAAGTATATGAAGGACGCGGCTACCGCTTCTTATTCAAGAAAGGGCGAAGCTATCGTCAAGATGAACCATGACGCTATCGACGCAGGCTATCAGCAGGTAGTTGAAGTAAACGTACCCGAAGCTTGGAAGAACTGCGAAGATACCGCAATGGGTATACCCAACGTTACTTGTGATGATAAAGTTCTTGAAGATTTCGTAAACAAGATCCAGATACCCAGCAACGCTCAGAAGGGCGATTCGCTCCCCGTATCTACCTTTGTTCATATGGCTGACGGTACTTTCCCGCAGGGCTCTGCCGCATTTGAAAAGCGCGGTATCGCCGTTGACGTTCCCGCTTGGAACAGTGCAAACTGCATACAGTGCAACTTCTGCTCGTATGTATGCCCGCACGCTGTTATCCGTCCTGTCATCATGACTGCGGACGAGCTTAAGAAAGCTCCCGAGCTTGCAAGAGAAAAGGCTATCCCCTGCACGGGAATCAAGGACGCTTATTTTGTAATGACTATTTCGGCTCTCGACTGCACAGGCTGCGGTTCGTGTGTAAACGTATGTCCCGGAAAGAAAGGCGAAAAGGCTCTCTCGCTTGCACCGCTCGAGGTACAGCTTAAAGAACAGGAACTGTTCAACTACGGTCTTACACTTAAAGACAAGCCCGAAGTTCACGAAAAATTCAAGGAGACCACCGTTAAAGGTTCGCAGTTCAAACAGCCGCTGCTCGAGTTCTCGGGTGCGTGCGCAGGCTGCGGTGAAACTCCTTATGCTAAGCTGGTAACACAGCTGTTCGGCGACAGAATGTATATAGCTAACGCGACAGGCTGCTCGTCTATCTGGGGCGGTTCAGCACCTTCAACTCCGTACACCACCAATAAGCTCGGCAAAGGCCCTGCTTGGGGCAACTCGCTGTTCGAGGACAACGCAGAGTACGGCTATGGTATGTTCCTTGCCCAGAACACTATAAGAAAGAGAACTATCGCTAAGGTACTTGAACTTTCAAAGACCACCAAGGCTAAGGACTTAAAGACCGCCTGCGAGAATTATCTTGCGACCGTTGACAACGGTGCGGCTAACTCGGCTGCTACCGACGCTCTTATTGCGGCTCTTAAGAAGTCCAAGACAAAAGCTGCGGAGGAGATACTCAAAGACGCAGACTTCCTCAGAAAGAAGTCAATGTGGATCTTCGGCGGCGACGGCTGGGCTTATGATATAGGCTTCTCCGGACTTGACCATGTTATCGCTCAGGGCGAGGACGTAAACATTCTGGTATTCGACACCGAGGTTTACTCCAACACCGGCGGACAGTCCTCAAAGTCAACTCCTACGGGCGCGATCGCTCAGTTTGCTGCGGCAGGTAAGGAAGTAAAGAAGAAGGATCTTGCAGGCATGGCAATGACCTACGGTTATGTATATGTAGCCCATATCGCAATGGGTGCTGACTACAACCAGTGCATCAAGGCAATTGCCGAAGCTGAGGCTTATCCCGGACCTTCGCTCGTTATCGCTTATGCTCCTTGTATCAACCACGGTATCAAGGGCGGCATGAAGATCGCTCAGACAGAGGAGAAGAAGGCTGTAGAAGCAGGCTACTGGCATCTGTACAGATACAATCCTTCGCTCAAGTTAGAGGGCAAGAATCCCTTCACGCTGGATTCAAAAGCACCTACTGCCGATTATAAGGACTTCCTTATGGGCGAGGTACGCTACAACTCTCTTGCAAGACAGAATCCCGAAAGAGCGGAAGACCTGTTTGCCAAGGCGAGCAAGAATGCTGCTGACAGATATGATTATCTTATCAGATATGCAAAGCTTTACAATGAAGGCTGATCTCAGCTTGTCAATTAAGAATCTATGATAAAGGGCTGCCGGGTCGAGAGATCCGGCAGTTTTTTATGTAAAAGGCTTGACAAACTAAGCTAAAAATGTTACAATTATATTCGGAAAACAGAATATCTTTTGCGGGAGTACGGCGAACGCCGTTGAGATCATATCCCTTGAACCTGTCGGATAATGCCGTTGTAGGAAGCAATTTTTTTGTGAGAAGCTTTCCTATAAAAAAGCTTCTTTTGCTTTTATTAAAGCCGTTTTGGGTAAACCGCTTGGGGACAAACTTCGCCGTGCTGACGCAGTTAAAGCAGGTGGTATTTTTTGAAAAATTGTTTGACCGTTGCAGGCTCGGATTGTTCGGGCGGGGCGGGCGTTCAGGCGGATATCAAGACTTTTTCCGCACTCGGCAGGTACGCTATGAGCGTTGTTACCGCCGTGGTCGCCGAAAATACCCGCCGCGTTCTCTCCGTTTATCCGCTGCCCCCTCGGCAGATAGCCTTGCAGATGCAGGCGGTTTTTGAGGATATCCGCGTTGACGCTGTAAAGATAGGTATGCTGCCCGACAGAGAGTCCGCACAAGCCGTTTCGCAAATGCTTGAAAAATATCAGCCGCCTGTCGTTGTGTGCGATCCCGTGCTTGCTTCGACAAGCGGCAGCAGCCTTAGCGGAAGTGACGCTGCGCAGTACCTTAGTGAGTATATCTTTCCGCATTGTACGCTGATAACCCCGAATATCCCCGAAACGCAGATACTCACGTCAGTGACTGCCGATAACGTGGAGAATATCGCGCGGGCGGCGCAAAAGCTGCTTTCAACGGGCGCAAAGGGCGTGCTTATAAAGGGCGGACATCTTGACGGCGGGATATGCACCGACAAACTGTTTTTGCCTGACGGAAGCGTAAGCGAATTTTCGTCCGAAAGGATAAATACAAAAAATACTCACGGCACGGGCTGTACGCTCTCTTCGGCGATAACGGCATTTGCCGCAGACGGCTGTCCGATACAGACCGCGGTCGCAAAGGCTAAGGAGTTTGTCGGTCAGGCTATCGAAAAAGCGTTCGACGTCGGCGGCGGACATGGTCCTGTTAATCATTTTTATGAATATTACGGCATGAAAGGAATTGAATGACATGAAAGAGTATAAAACTCAGATGGAAGCGGCTAAAAAGGGTATCGTTACCCCCGAAATGGAGACTGTCGCGAAAAAGGAGTATAAAACGGCGGAGGAAATACGCGCTCTTGTTGCAAGCGGCGAAGTCTGCATTCCCGCGAACATAAATCATACCTCGCTTTCAGCCGAGGGAATAGGTTCGGGACTAAGAACAAAGATAAACGTAAATCTCGGCATTTCGGGCGACGCTAAGGATTATCAACTTGAAATGAAAAAGGTGGATCTGGCGCTGGAATTGGGCGCGGAGGCGATAATGGATCTTTCAAATTACGGAAAGACCAATACTTTCCGCAGAGAACTTATCGCAAGATCGCCCGCTATGATAGGCACAGTGCCTATGTATGACGCTATCGGCTATCTTGACAAGGATCTGCTTGAAATAACGGCGCAGGATTTTCTGAGGGTCGTAAGGGCGCACGCCGAGGAGGGCGTGGACTTCATGACCATTCATGCGGGCATAAACCGCCGTGCCGTTGAAGCCTTCCGCCGTGAG
>CANPYF010000062.1 GCA_947587925.1 uncultured Ruminococcus sp. | reverse complement strand
TCCGCTGGTGTAAACGCTTTTAAGGTTTTCCTTATTATTGCCCATAATATGGTCGGTATGCCAGATCATGAACCATGACCACATAGCGCCGTCGCTCTTGAATTTGTCGACCGACGGAACGTTGCCGCATTCATGGAAGGCAAGCGGCTTGCCCGTATCCATCTGCGCAAGTTTCTGCCAAGCCCTGCGGTTGGTGGAATTGTCGTATGTATCCGAGCCTATGATGTCGCAGTATTCGTCACCCGGATACCAGCCGTTTTTGACTTCGCCCGAATAGCCGAGTACCCAGATAAGGTTGTCCAGTTCGTATTCGTTGGTGAATTTGTCATACATGAGCTGCCAGAGCTTTTTGAAATTTTCAGCGCCGCCTTTGCCCCACCAGAACCATTGTCCGTCAAATTCGTGGAAGGGTCTCCAAAGCACCGTAACGCCCGCGTCGTTCAGTTCGCCCAGCGCCTTAGCCGCCTTGTCCCAGTTAGCCATCATGCCCTCGTATTCCTCCGTGCCTTCGGTAAGCAGCTTGTCGAAGTCGGGGTCGTCGCCGAGCGATTCGGTATATCCCTTGCCGTAAACGCCCGTATGCCAGCATATCGTTACAAGTCCGCCCTTTTCGTCCCACTGCTTGGCACGGCTTACAACGCCGTCAAAATCATCATTCATAAAGTCAAGTCCGCGCATGGCGGGAAGCTTGCCCGTGGTTTTTTCTATATAATCCATTTCATAATCGGGCGTACCCATCCATGTCGACTCCTGCTGACAGGACAGAATAGTCTTGCCGAAATTATTGCAGATATATTTATACACCTTCTGCGTATGTTCATCGGCGTTCGGGTTGGACAGCTTGCCGTCAATGCGTATATCCGATATATCCGTGGAAGCCGCACAGCCTGTGAGCATTGCTGCGGGCGCGGCGGTCATGGATATGGTGGTGAGCGTCATGGACGCGGCGCAAAACAGCGCGGCAAGTCTTGTTTTGTTTATCATAATTGTTTTATTCCTCCCGTTTATTTATTTTCTTGCGATACGCTTTTTTATCTTTTCTTCGTACATAAGCTTGTCGGCGCGGCGGAGCATATCCTCAAAGTTGGTACTGCTGCCGCTGTTTACGATGTATCCGCCGACGCTGAGCGAGACCGCATACGGTTTTCCCGAACGCGCGTTGTAACGCTCAAGGCGTTCGTTTATGCTCTGCTTTACGCTGTCTATCGGACAGCTGTCGGTGAAAAATGCTATCATCTCATCTCCGCCTATCCTTGCGCAGACCGCGCCTGACGGACAGGAGGCTTTGAACGCCGACGCCGCCGTTATAATGGCGTTATCCCCCTCGGCATGACCGAAATTGTCATTGATATGCTTCAACCCGTCCAAGTCGGCGAGCAGGAAGGTCATATCCGAACTGCACTGCCTTAACATATCCTCAAAATAAAGTATACAGCTGTTGCGGTTATACAGCCCCGTCATTATATCCATGCGCGACATATTTTCTATCCGTTTATTCAGATAATGCTGATAGCGCAGGTTGCGAAAACTGATAACGGCGGTATTCAGCGCGGTGACTGTCTGCGAGATCTTGCAGTAATGTTCTATATCGCAATTGCTGAAATGGAAGCAGACATAACCGAGCGGGTCGCTCTGATAGCTTAGCGCGGTAAACAGCAGCGGCATTTTCCTGTCAAGGATATTGTGCAGATCGGGTATGATATTTTTTATGTCAAAATCCGTCTGCGGTCTGAAATCGCCCTCGGCGTCGGTATTGATAAACAAGCAGAGCTTATCGCCGAACAGGTGGTCTGCGCTCGTCACCAGCGGGTCTATCCTGTCGTCTATACATTCCTTGACGAGCAGGCAGCACATATCGTAGATAACGTTTGTAGGCACAAAAGAAGCCGCGTCCGAAAGGTTTTCGGATACCTGCATTTTGGCTATCATCTCATTGAGCGTGCGCTCCTCCTCGCGGTAGCGGTAAAAACTGTTGGTGACGCCGCGCATATACTCGGAAGCGTCAACGGAAACGTCGTTATGACAGCCGCAGGAATTATTTATCAGCATTTCGGGGATAACATCTATCTGCTTTTGTTCACCGCTTATGATAAGTTCGGCGGCGGCTTTGGCAAGGTCGCGGAAGCTGCAGCGGCAGCTTGTAAGTTCGGGCTTGGTAAAATATATCTCCTCTATCCCGTCAAATCCCGTTATGATAACGTCCTCGGGCACGCGTATACCGTTTGCGATAAACACCGACTCCACCGCGATAGCCATGGAATCATTAGCGCAGATGACTGCTTCGGGTACACGGTCTTCATCTATCAGCCGTCTTGCGGCGTCCATAGCGGGGTGCGACCAGAAATCGCCGTAGCTGACCATTTTTTCACGGTCAAAGGCGATACCCTTTTCTTCGATAACTCTTTTAAAGACCTCGATACGGCTTTCTGAAAAGCTGTTATCCTTTAATCCCGCGATAAAGTGTATATCCCTTTTGCCGTGATGATCGGTAACATGGCGCACAGCCTTTTCAAAGCCCATTTCATAATCAAAAACGGCGCAGGCGTGCGAGCCGTAGCGGCGGTCGGTCGTCACAACGGGGATATCCCTCTTTTCGGCGTTTTCAATTATAGAGCGGACGATATCTTTATTTTTTAAATTTTCATCACAGATAAGCACCGTATCGACCACATCATAATCGATAAGCCTGAAGACCGTAGCCTCGCCAAGCTCCATAGGGTCGCTGCGGGTGAGGTCGGAGCAGGTATTATACACGAACAATCTATAGCCCTCGGGCGCGAGGAAAGTATTAAGTGAAGAAACGAACTCATGAGTTGACGAATCGCCGAGCCGGGAAGTGCAGACGGCGACGATTTTATATTTACCGATCAAAAAGATCCACCCCCATGTGACGTATGTTTTGATTAGTATCACTATATAAAATATAACATAAATTCGTCATTATGTCAAGAGAGTTTTTATAATGTGCTGCGGAAGGTATATTTTCAAATTATCAGGCATATAATACTCAATCCCCCAAAAAAGGAGCGTACCCGCTATGCTTGATATCCTGATGCAGATCTTGTCCTCCCACCTGCTGCTTTTCGCATTGCATTTTGAAGGCGGCGGACGGTTCCCCAAACCGCTTTCGGCTAAGGAGGAACGCGAGTGCTTTGAAAAAATGGCAGCGGGCGACAAAGCCGCCCGCGAAAAATTGATAAGCCATAACCTCAGACTGGTCGCGCATATAGTTAAAAAGTACGGCTGCCCGCCCGGTGAAGCGGAAGATCTTATCTCGATAGGCACTATCGGTCTGATAAAGGCTGTCGGGACATTCGACCATAAAAAAGGCTGCCGCTTTGCCACATACGGCGCAAGGTGCGTGGAAAATGAGATACTTATGCACTTTCGTGCATCAAAAAAACTTTCGGCAGAGGTACACTTTGACGAGCCTGTTGATGTGGATAAAAACGGCAACGTCCTCACCCTTATGGATATTATCGCCGACGACGATATACCTGTCGCCGAAAAGTGTGAACTGAATATAAATCTTGAAAAGATACGTTCGCTTATTGACAGTACTCTCGATGAACGCGAAAAAGAGATAATCATTCTGCGCTTCGGTCTTGCCGATAAGCCGCCGCTTACTCAGCGCGAAACTGCCGAGATACTTAAAATATCCCGCTCTTACGTTTCACGGATAGAAAAAAAGGCGGTCGAAAAGCTGAGAGAGGGATTTTTTAACGGTGTTAGTTAACACGGTTGATTAACACGGTATCGTTTAAAAGGACGAATTGGACTTTTCTTTCAGCGCAGTACCCTCGGCAAGGAGTTTGTGCAGCGTCTGCGCGTCACCCGCCGCTATGCTGTCGCGGTAGTCGGTAAGGCTCGCGATTATGTGCGTTATCTCCTTTGTCAGCGCGTCCTTGTTCATTAAAAATAACGTTGTCCACATATCGGCGTTCAGCTTGGCGACACGCGTCAGATCCTTGAAGCTGCCTGCCGAAAAGCCCGACTGCTTATCGAGCGTTGGGCTTTTTATATACGCGCTTGAAACGATATGCGCAAGCTGGGAGGTAAAAGCTATTATCTCGTCATGCTCGGCGGGGGTCGAAACTACGCATTTTGCAAAGCCTATGCGGTACGCGAACGCGTTGACCTCCTTTACCGCCGACATTTTTGTCAGGTCGGTCGGGGTCATGATAAAGCTTGCTTTTTCAAAAAGATTGTCGAGCGAATATTCAAATCCCGAAAATTCCCTGCCCGCCATGGGGTGACAGCCGAGAAATCTTACGCCCGCTTCGGCAAGCGGCTTGTCCACCGCGTCTATTATGCTCTGCTTTACTCCGCAGCAGTCTATGACTATCGCATCGGGCTTGAAATGATCCTTGTATTCAAGCAGTATTTCTATAGTTTCGTTAGGGTGAGCGGCAACTATCACCATGTCGCACATTTTAAGCGTTTCCGCTTCCGCCGTGCCGTCGATCGCCTCCTGCGCGAGTGCGGCGGCAAGCGTCGTACCCGATATATCCATGCCGTAAACTATATCCTCCGTATGCTTTTTTATCGCCTTTGCAAGCGAACCGCCTATCAATCCCAGACCTATGACCGCAATTTTCATGATAAAAATTCTCCCTTTTATTCCGCTTATTCCGCGCTGATATACTCTATGCCTTCGCTTTTGAGCCTGTCGGTAAGCTCGCTGTAAAGGTTCTGCGCGGCGTTTTCGTCATATATCCTTACGACAAAGCCGCCTTCGAGCGCTTTCATTTCTCCGATAACTTCATCAAGCGTGTACTGATGAGAATCGTGTATGTACCCGTCCTCGCTTACGCTTACATCAAAATATGTTACCTCTTCGCCGCTCGTCTGCGCGTCAGCGTCCACCGCTTCGGTCGATTCGGCAACACTTGCGGTACTTACACTGCCCGAGGAACTGCCCTCGCCCTCGCCGCCTTTGCCGAAAAACTGATCGCACCCTCTGAGTAACCATGCAACGCCTAACAATAACACTATTATCAGCAAGCCGCCTGTACTTCTTTTTCCCTTTTTTCTTCTTTTTTCTTCTCCCTTGGTCATTTTCTCACATCTCCTTCTGTAATTTGAGAACATTCCAGCAGAGAGAAAAAGAAATGATCGTATTCGCTCTGCATTTTTTCCAAAGCCCCATATATTTCGCGGTAAGCCGCCGCCGAGCCGCCCTTTGAGCCGTCATAGACAAATTCGCAAAGAATGGTATCATCACTGTTATGCCCGTTTTGCTCCAGAGCCTGCCTGAGCCGCTCAAATATCTGCTGAGAATCGCCCTGTTCTATCGTCTGTTCCGTACCGTTAACGGTCAGCGCGATCTCCCAGCCGCTGTCGTTCATTATCAGCTTCATAACAACGTTCCTGCCCGTTGAAAAGCTGTTTATACCCACGATATTAGCCGCCGTGCGGCTGTTGGATTCGGCTATCTCGGCAAGCAGCCTGTCCGCCTGCTGCTGAGCGAGCTGTGCCTGCTCCTGTTCGGTCTTAGCCTGTTCTATCTGCTTTTGCGCCTGCTCAGCCTTTTGCTTATAGCTTTCGCTGTCGGTATTGCAAAACATCACAAAGAAAAATATCATGGTAAGGACTATATCGAGCAGCGGCGTGAAATCGAGGATTATATCACGCTTCTTCATAGTCATCTTCCTCCGCCAGCCTTTCAGCTTTTTGCAGATGTTCTTCTATCCTCGCTTCATAAACGGAATGTATTATTTTGAAAACTATCGCAAAAACAAGTCCCGCCGCGGTAGTGATAAGCGCGGTAAAAAAGCTGCTGCGCAGCTGCTGCATATCGCCCGAACCGTTCATAGTGATAAGCGAGAGTACCGTTCCGAGCATACCCAGCAGCGGGTACAGCGAGATAAAATTTGAAAATACTATATAGTTGCGGTTAAGGTCGTGACAGAGATTTTTCATATCCGTTTGTTCGGGGTCGTCTATCCTGCCGCATTTTTTCAGGCAGGAGCAGAGCAGTGCGCCCTGTATACCCGAAAAGACAAGCATTATTCCGACAATTATATACGTTATTATATCCATTGAAAAACATCTCACCTCGCTTTATTTAATTATAACAAAAAAGTGTGTTGATGTCAACTGCTGCCGCAAATTTCGTTAAAGTGGATAAGTTATGCTCCCCTCCCAAAAACAAAGGACGAAAAAGCATTGCTCTTTCGTCCCGTTATGTAATAAATTATTGCTTGATTTATCATGCCATGAATTTTTCGTAGCCGAGATTTTCCTCTTTCAGGCTCTCTATCTTCGCCTTTACGGCGTCGACCTCATCGGCGATCTTTCTCTTGATGTCGTTTACCGCCGACTGTGAGGTGAGGAAGTTGTTCTTGGCGGTCTCCTTCTCTATCTCGTTGGCGTTGGTCTCGGCGTTTATCGACTCTTCCTTCTCGGCAAAATCCTTGTTTGCGCGCGAGGTGGCATTGTTGTATTCCTCGTCAAGCTCGGCAAGCTTCCTTCTGTAATCCTCTTCTGCCGTTGCAAGAGCGGCGCGGTGCTCCGCCTGAAGTTCCATACGCCTGTTGTTTATCTCGTCGCCCTTTTCGATGACCTCTTCATACGCTACCTTGGACTGCTCAACAACCTGTTCGGCTTCGGCAAGTTCGGCGGCGTAGTACGTCTCGCTCGTTCCAAGCTTGGCTTCAAGTTCCGCGATAGCTTCATTATTTACCTCTATCTGCGACTGCGCAAATGCTCTCATCTTATCGAACGCACTGCCGTTTGAATGTATGTCGAACATCTGCGGCTGTGCGGCGGGTTCGCTGTATGCAGCCGTCACGGCTGTATCTGCGGCGGATACTGTATCGGCGGATTCCGTGTCAACTGATGCCGTATCGGCAAAACTTTCGGCGGCTATGCTTTCAGCGGCTGACGAGAATATATCGCTGCTGCCGGCATAAGCGGACGCTTCGGCGGCTTGCTCGGCAGGCTCATCATAAGCGGGTATATCGGCTGCCGAAATGCCCTCCATAAGCGACTGCGACTCCTCGGCAGGCTCTTCTTCTGCGGGTGCGGGTTCTGACGGCGTATCGTAATCATATCCGAGGTCGAGACCCTCTGTAGAAATGCCGTCCATTGAAACGACTTCCTCTTTAGCCTCTTCCTCTTCCTGAACTGCCGCAGCCTCGGCTTCGGCTTCCTGTCTTTTCCTATCCTTTTCGAGCATCATTTTTTCAAGCTTGCTCATGCCCTCGGAAGCGGCCTCTTCGGGTTCTTCCTCTGCGGGCGCAGGCTCGCTGCGTTCATGGCTCGGCGCGTCGGCTTTGAGCACCGTTTCTTCGTTATGCTGAGGAACCGCGTTCTTTGAACGGATGACCGTTTCGGGTATGCTGTCCTCTCCGCAGCGTCTTCTTATAACATTAGTAATGACATCGGGCTTTACGTCAAGCTCGCGCGATATTTCATTGACAGACTTTCCTTCCTTGAACAGTCTGACCATTTTATCATTGATAGATTCTTCTTTGGCTCTTTTTCCGAATGCCGGCATATCAGATTCAACCCTTTCAAATATAAATAATCCACCGCACAGATCGGCTTGGAACGCCCTTCTGCATACGAGTCAGAACGCTTGCGCTTTTAAGCTTTTAAGAAGTAAGAGGTTAGAAGTCTGAGCTTCGCTCAGGGGTCTGAACCAAAGTTCAGACGAAAATATCAGTCCGCCTTGCAGACTTATTTCTTATCTCTAAAATCTTGTTTCGGGAAATTGATTTTGTAAAAAAATTGCTCCCCGCGCCATCTGACAATAGGTTATAATTGTATTATATCATAAAAATGTTATTTACGCAAGAGTTTCATAAAATTTTCTTCAAAAAGTAATGAAAAATTTCTGTCCCCCATTTTGTATATTATATAAATATGATTAAAAAAATTAACAAACTTGCGCGGTCTTACTCGTCAAGCTGAGCGGTTATCGCCGTATCGAGCGAATACGCCGATTTTTCGTTATCCTTATCATCATTATGACCCAAGAATATTATCGCGTCGGCGATAAGCACCAAAACTATAAGTACGGCAAGGATTATCGGCACAACGTTAGAACCGCCCTTTTCGCCGTTATCGGCAGGCTTGGGAGCGGCGGGGATATTCGCCGCCGCGTTGGGATACGGATTCTGAACGTTCGGCGCGGGTCTCGGCGCGGGCGCGGGCTTGGGAGCGGTGGCAGCAGGCGCGGGCGCGGGTGCGGGCTTGGGCTTGTCGGCATACGCTGTATCCATTGAAAATTCAGGGGTAGGCGCGGGTGCGGCAGGTTCGGGGATCTCCGTATCGGGAAGCACGGCGGCTTCAAATCCGTCAAAATGCTGCGGAGCGTCACCGCGAGTACCGAAAGTGCTTTCGTCGATCTCGGGTATCACCAGTTCGTCCATAGTTGCGGGTTCTTCGGGAGCTTTTTCCTCCTTAGGCTTTTCGCTCGCGACCTCTCTGCCGCATACCTCGCAGAATTTAAGTCCGTCCCTGAGCAGATTTCCGCACTGCACGCAGTATTTCTGCTCCTTTTTCTCCGCAGCCTGTACGGGCGTGCCGCACTTCATGCAGAATTTTGCGTTATCGTTAAGAGTATTTCCGCAATTTGTACATACCTTAGCCATAAAATATCTTCCTTTCTCCAAAACATATTTGTTAATTTTTATTGAACTTACTGTAAATTAATATCTATCCAAAGGATAAGAGTTATCCCTCTTCTATCAACGGCTCTGCTATCACGTCGCCGTAAATATACCACATATTTTCATACCTGACGAGCAATACCTCGCGGTCAGCGCTTATCATTTCATTTCCGCTCCTTGCAGAAAATCTGACGCTGGTCCTCCTGCCCTTTGAGAACTCCGCCCGCATACCGGTCTGCTCGGTCATTTGTTTTTCAAGTTCATCAAGTTCGCTGTCATCCAGCGGTTTATCGTCCAGCATTTTTGCGGCAAGCCTGCCGCTGTACTGCGCCCTGTCGAACACGGTCTTGACCGAATAAGCCTGCGTGTCTGCGGTATCCTCTTCAGCGGCATCCCCCGCGGCTTCGGCGGCTTCAAACAGCGATTTATACTGCGGAAGAAAGCAGCTGAGATAACTCTGTTCATCACCGTAATTCAAGCTGCCCGCAAGCGCGTCAACGCGCTGCTGATAGTTAAGCTTTTCATTTTTCTTATCGGAACAGGCTGAAAGCAGCGTGCAAGCAAGCACCGTGCAAACGACCATCACTGTAAGCTGCTGCGGCTTAATGCGGCGCATACGGGATCGACCTCTTATCAATTCAAAATATCTACATATAATAATACACTATTTTTTACACTTTGTCAAGGGGGCGGACCCTTCCTTTTGATGTAACTTTTACGTTGTGGCGTCCGCCCTAAAGTTTCGCTTTGAGGTCAAAGACCTCAATTCCGCTAAAGCGGAACCGCGAAACTTCCCCATGTTAGTTTTATGCAGGTCTGATGTTTGTTTGAACTTTTCGGTTGCTTTGAGCTATGCTCAAAGCAAGGTTCTGCCCGCCCGATTTTCCTATCACAAAAATCCCTCCCCCCGAATATACTGCAATATCGGCGCACGGCAAATTATAAAGGTGAGTGATACATTTGATTAACTTTGATAACTCGGCGACAAGCTTTCCGAAGCCGGAGGCTGTGCGTGCGGCTGCCGATTCTGCGTTTACTCGCTTTGGGGGCAACCCCGGAAGGGGCGGTCACAGGCTTTCGCTGTTGACTTCCGAAAGGATATTCGCGGTAAGGGAACGCGCGGCGCAAATGTTCGGGGCGCAGACGGAAAATGTTATTTTTACCCCCAATTGTACCGCTTCGCTCAATTTCGCGATCAAGGGGATAATGCAGCACGGCGGGCATATCATTATCTCGGCGTTTGAACACAATTCCGTACTCAGACCCGTTTACGCCCTTTACAGATCGCAGAAGGTCACCTTTTCGGTCGCAAGGATATATGATGACGACGATATGACGGTAGAGGGTATCCGCAGACTTATCCGTTCGGATACCAAATGCGTCTGCTGCATGACGGCTTCAAACGTAACGGGAAAAATAATGCCGTACAAAAAAATAGCGCAGCTTTGCAGGCTGCACGGACTTTGCTTTATTTCCGACGCGGCGCAGGCAGCGGGGTCGATAGATCTGAAAATGAGCGACGGCTTTAATTTTCTCTGTATGGCAGGGCATAAAGCCCTTTACGGACCAAGCGGCACAGGGCTGCTGATAAGTGACGGCGAATACGAACTTTCAACGATCATAGAGGGCGGCAACGGCTCATCTTCCGAACTTGCCGAACAGAACGGTCCGCTGCCCGAGCGTTTGGAAAGCGGAACGCTGAACACTCCGGGTATCCTCGGTCTTGGGGAAGGGTTAGATTTTGTCAGGCAAAAGGGTACGGCGCGGCTGCGCAGCTATGAGGAAGAACTTTGCAAAGCCTTTGAGCAGGAAGCGGGCGGCATTGACGGCATACGCTTCTACAGCTGCAAAAACAGAGTACCGATAGTTTCCTTTAATATCGGAGATATACCCTCTCAGGTTGTATCGGCAAAGCTGTCGGAAAAGGGCTATGCGCTGCGCGGCGGGCTGCACTGTTCGGCGCTTGCGCACCGTTCGCTCGGCACGCTCTCCCAAGGCACGGTGAGATTTTCGCCGGGGGCGTTCAACAACATCAAGCAGGTGCGGGGGCTGGTCGCAGCGCTTCGGGGCGGGGTCTGACTTTAGAAGGAACTCCCCCTCGGGGCGGATCTTAACTCACCCCAAACCCCTCTCCGAGGGGCTTGGGGTATGAGAAAGTTCTGATGTTTTGAAAATTATCTTATCACAAAATCGTAAAGTGGTACGCAGTTATGAAAATAGATTCACAAACACGGTTAACTAACACCGGGGAAGTTTCGCGGTTTTGGGTCTGAGCTACGCTCAGACGGCAAAAGTTGAGGTCTTTGACCTCGGTCTGAGCTATGCTCAGACTGCGAAACTTCGGGGCGGACGCCACAACGTAAAAGTCTTATCTATTGAGAGAGTCCGCCTGATGATGCGAAACAGCCTCCGCTGTTTCTGTGTACCCTCCGCAGTTGTAAAACAGTTCTCTGATAGCAAGCGCACAGCCTGACAGGAAATGATGCCTGTCCTCTATGAACGACAGGGCGATCGAGTCGGCGACTCTCTCCCCGCCTACTTTCAGGACTATGCTCCTGAATTTTTCAAATGATATCTCATTGGTAAAACCGAATTTGTGCAGTACCATCTTCTGCGGGTTGGTGGAAAAATAAAGATTGTTTATCAGCACCGCCGTCATAGTCATGGCGTTGTCTATTATCTTTACGACCGCAGTATCATTTTTTGAATAGGACGCGTTTATCATCTCGCGCGTTACGCTTCTCGGGTCGCCCTTTGCCGCCTGCCAGAGAAACGGAGTGTTTTCCTTGGAAAAGGAACGCAGTATCCTGCGTTTTACCGCTTCGGGCGCGATCTCGTTTTCCGTACAGCCGCGTCTTCCGCATTCGCATATGCGGTCGGAGGCGGGGTTAATTATCATTTTGTTGACAAAATCCGTTCGGTTATCATATGAAACTATCGGTTCGTTAAGATTGGTAAACACAAAATTCAGCTTTTTTCCGTATTGAAGAAAAGCGATATTGCGGCTTGTCGGCGGGCGTTTCTTTTTAAAGTCTATGTTAGCCATAGCCGTACCTTTTACGGAATTGTCAAAGACCATCGGCAGGTCGGTGTAGTTATGCATATACCTTTCAAGCTTGCTGAAATCGAGTTTGCCGTCTTTTAGACTTACGTCCGTCTTGGCATACATAGAGGGGTATATGGCAAAGCCGATACCGAGCAGTGCGGACTGGTCAAGACAGTTATCGCTCAATATCTCGTGCATAGACCGGGCAAAAAACGAATAGATAAGCTTTTTGTCAGCCGATTCGTTCAGCTTCAGATTACGTTTATCGAGAACCTCGCCCGAAAGGGTCGAAAGTCCCACGCTGATAAGCTCTTCTTCGATAGTCACGCCCAGCGCGAATTTATAATGATGATTTATGTCTATCAAAATTTTCTTTCTGCCGCGCGGCGCTTTTTCGCTTATATGTTTATATTCGCCTATTTCGGCGATAATACCCTGATCTATCATCTCATTGGTAATAATAGTAACAGCCGCGCGGGTAAGCTCCAGCGCGCTTGCTATATCTATCCTTGATGTAGGACCGTTTTGCTTTAAAATTTTAAGCACCTGCATTCTGTTCCGCCGTTTAAGGTCAAGCTTGCTAATTCCCTGTTGTTCCACGATGATCCTCCTTAGAATCCTGCTTATTAAAAATAGCCTTAATTATTATACCATACAAAAGTTAATTTTGTGTGAATATTTGAATAATTTAAATTATTTAAATCAGGCGGACTCAGGCGGACCTTCTCAATAGACATGACTTTTACGTTGTGGCGTCCGCCCTGAAGTTTTACTTTGAGGTCGAAGACCTCAATTTCGCTTACGCGAAACCACAAAACTTCCCAAGCTTTTGTTAACCGACTTTCGCGAATCTATTAAAAAATTGTTCGTTCCATATTACTTTTTTATGATAGAATTTTCTATTAACATCAAAGCTTTCCCCCAACCCCCCTCATTTCCCCCAAGGGAAAGGGGGGCGAGTGCGTCCTTTCAAAGTTGATGTATGCCCCCCTCTCCCACGGGAGAGGGGGGTTGGGGGGTAAGGGCAAGCCCC
>CANPYF010000061.1 GCA_947587925.1 uncultured Ruminococcus sp. | reverse complement strand
CCGCGATTCGGAATATTTTGCAAGTAAAGTCAGCGACAGCGGCGGGGTATACCTTGTACCCGCGTTTACAGGTCTGGGTGCGCCCTATTGGGATATGTACGCACGTGGGGCGATTGTCGGCATAACGCGCGGCACAAAGCGTGAGCATATAATCCGTGCGGCGGAGGAATCTATCGCCTATCAGAGCGCCGAACTGCTCAAAGCCATGCGCCGCGATTCGGGGCTGGAAATAAACGCGCTTTTCGTTGACGGCGGGGCTTCGCGCGACAAATTCCTCATGCAGTTCCAGTCGGATATACTCGGCATAGAACTTATCAAACCGCAAAATCATGAAAGCACCGCCCTTGGCGCGGCTTTCCTTGCGGGTTTAACGGCGGGACTGTTTGACAGCAGACAGCAGCTTTGCGGGTTCAAAAAGACCGAATGTATCTTTAAGCCAAATATGCCCGATCAGCAGCGTGAGCGTCTGCTCGCGGGTTGGCGCAAGGCGGTCGGAAGAAGCCTTGCTTGGGCGGAATGATCCTCTAATTTAAAATTAATAAACACATAAAAAGCCTGCGCGGACATGATCTCCGCACAGGCTTTTGTAATTTACGTATTCAGCAAACGGTTTTTGCAAACTTTTTAAAAAACTTTTGCAAAAAATTTTTTTAAAGCTTTACCGTCATGCCGTATTTATTTTTTTGTAGTTACCTTAACGGAATCGGACCAGCGCGAGAAGGATTTTTCGCCGTCTGCGCGTGTGAACGCTTGTATGCGGAAGCGATAGCTTGTGTTCTTGTCAAGACCGCTTATCCTGTAGGTGGTCTTTGAATTGGAGATAAGCTTTACGGTCTGCCATTCTTTGCTCTGCTTGTTATACATTTGCAGCTTGTATCCCGAGCAGTCTACGCTCTTCCAGTTCACTCTGATCGCGTTATCGGTCTTGGTCGTCTTGGTGAACGTTACCTTTACGGGGTCTGTTGCGGTGATAAACTCATCACTTGCGCTGCCCCAGTAAACCTCTCCGTTATATCTTACAAATGCTTTTACCTTATAGCTGTAATTTATGCCCGCTTGCAGTCCGCTGTTTCTGTAGGTGGTGACGCTGCCCTTGCCGAGCGTTTTTACCGTCTTCCATTTACCTGTCTCGGGGTCAAAACGGTATACCCTGTATCCGTCAGCGCCCTCGACCTCTTTCCAGTTGATGCGTACCGCATCGGTAACAGCCGTAAACGTCGTCGTTTCTGCCTTGCCGACAGTGGGTATAACAGGTTCGTCCGGTTGATCGGGCTCGTCGGGCTTATCGGGTTCGTCAGGCTTGGTCGGGTCGTCGGGTTTAACAGGGTCGTCAGGCTGAGTAGGAACTGTCGGGTCTGTATAGTCGCTGTAATAAGTATCTCCACATACCGTGCAGGTCCATTCCGTATAGCCCTTTTCGGTCTCGGTAGGCTCTACTACGGTAGATCTATAACTGTGACCCGCTGCAGGGACAGACCTTGTTTCCTCATATCCGCATTTCTCGCAGCTCATTTTTTCGCTGCCTTCCGCCGTGCAGGTGGGAGAAACTGTAGTTTCCCAATCGCCGAATGTGTGACCTGTTGCCGGTATAGACTCATTATCTATAGTCGCACCGCACTTTGAACATTTCTTGAATGTCTCTCCTGCTTCCGTGCAGGTGGGTTCTCTTTTTTGCTCAACGAAATCATGCTTGCCTATTTCAAGATCTTTTGTCTGAATGTCGCCGCATACGCTGCATTTTCTTTGCTGTATTCCGTGCGACTGGCAGCTGGAGGCTTCTTTTACTTCCCACTCTCCGTACTTATGACCGAGCGCAGGGATAACGGTGTTTTGCGTGGTTTCGCCGCATTTTCTGCAATGGATAGACTTGCTGCCCGCGTTTGCGCAGTCGGCAGGAATATCCTCACGGAAATCTTCTTCCCAGTCATGCTCGCCGGGAACGATATCCTTCGTTTCTTCTAAACCGCATACCTTGCATTGACGTTTGAGCGCACCCTCGTCAGTGCAGGAATCCTGCGGATCGATCACTTCCCATTCGCCGTAATCATGTCCCTTTGCGGGAATAGTTTCCTGCTCGGAGGATAAGAATGCTCCGCATTTCTTACATTTTATCGTAGTGGTCTTAAAGCCCTCATCTGTGCAGGTCGCCTCTTGCGTCGTTACGGTAATGGCGTCTGCGGGTTCATGATCTGCCATTGGGATAGTGCCGCTTTCGATGACCGCATCACACTTTGTACATTTTACCTCATAACTGCCCTCCTGCGTGCAGTCAGCTTCCTTCGTTACTATCCTTTCGCCCGCGGAATGGTTAGTCGGGTCTATGCCCTGAGTTTCAACATATTTGCAAACTGAACATTCGCGTTCCTTGTGACCTGCCGTTTCGCAGCTTGCCGATTCAACTTCCTTCCACTCGCCGAAGGTATGACCTTTAGCGGGTATTTCTATCAGCTGTTCATCAATGTATTTACCGCAGGTACGGCATACCGTGTGTACTCTTCTTTCGCCCGCCGTATCGCAGGTAGGATTTTTCGTATAATTTCCGTCCTCGATCCTTATGGTATTTTTATGTTCGCCGATAACGTTTATGGAAACGCTTGCAGTGTTGCCCGCTTTGTCGGAAGCTGTTATGGTATGATCGCCCGGATCGGTTATTATGTAGGTGCGCTTTTCGGGCTGCGGAGCGGCAATAGCCATTTCCTCCGACTCTTCGATAGCCTTTGCTTTTTCCTCTTCTGATAAAATGACTTTTCCGTTATCCGTTACCTCGGCAAGCCTGAGATCGCTTATGGTAACAACAGGATCTTTGCAGTATGTTCCCGAATCGGTAACACCTATTATCTGGGGAGAAGTAACATCTATGGTTATTCCCGAGGTGCTTGCATAACCGGCGTTGCCCTGCGAATCCTCTGCTTTGACATAAACGATAACGCTGTAATCGGTATGTTCTTTTGTCGGCTTTATTTCAAAAGGTTCGTCATAAGGATTCCAGTTTACATTTTTAAGCTGTGATCCGTCAAGCGCAGTCTGTGAAAAATAATAATATATTTTTGAGACCTGACTGTCATGATTATCATCTGCGGTTATCTCGACCTTTTTAGCATTATTGAAGAAAAGGTCGAATTGGGGATCTTCGGCAAGATAATCCCAGGCTGCGTTATCTATGGCAGTACCGTCCGCTTCCGTCAGCTTGATGCTTGCCGTCGGGTGCTGCGTATCCTTATACTGTGCATGATATGTTCTGTTTCCCGTACTTCCCGCTGCGATAGTCATGTCAAGCTGAGCATTGCCGACCTGCGTTTCATCTTCGGCACTCGTCCAGCCGATAAATTCATAACCCTGTTTGGTCGGGTGAGGCAGCGTAAAGCTGTCCGACTTTATGGTATAGGTCTTTTTATTATCAGCCCACTCAGCCTTATCGCTATCCGAAAGTTCGCCGCCGTTAAGTTCAAGCGTTATGGTGTATTCGGCTGCCACAGGCTGACTGTAAAGCGTGGTATCGCCCGTTATTTGTTCCTTTTGGATATCAAAGGGCTTATTGCCGCCGTCCTCCTTATACCAAGCCTGACTTGTGGTATATCCGTCCTGATCTACCTCGTCTACCTTGGGCGGATCGGTTATCAAGCCCTTATTCATATATGCTTCTTTTACGATTTCGCTGTTAAGCATAAACTGAACTCGATAAACATGATCTCCCGTACCGGTTACATCAAGCTTAGGAGTAACGTCCGAATTTATCTTCTGTACCCACGGCGAACCGGTCTTTGAGCTTCCGAGCAGCCAAGCCGCCTTGCCGTTTTTGAAATCGTCCTCGGTAAGCTGTTCGCATATAAATGTATCGCCGTCGGCGGCATAATTTACCACCTTTTCGGCATCAGTGCTGTAATAATAGCAGTTTTCGATAGTCGGGCGTATGGCATCTTCTGAACCGTCGACCTTTTTAGAATCGTTTATGCAGAAGATACTTCCGTGATATGAAGCGCTGAGCTTAGTGTCATAGGCATAGCAGTTTTTGATAGTTCCGCCGTGGTTAGCGTTGCATATCGCTCCCGCATAGATAGTACCCTTACAGCTGCCGCCTATTACCGCACAATTTTCTATAGTGCCGTAGTTGGTATCGCAAAGAGCCGCGCACCACCATGACCACTCTATTTTCGGGTCTTTCATTATCAGGTTTTTGATAGTACCCGAATTGCGTGCAAACAAGCCGATATCATATGTTCTGCCGCTTGCCTTGCTGTAAAAATTGCTTATTGTATGACCGTTGCCGTCAAAAACGCCTGTGAAGGCGTCGCCTTCCTTGCCAAAGCCCGACCAGATCACCTGACCGCCCGAATTGTCACAGGCTGATTGGTTAAATTCAATGTCTTGGGTAAGCTTGTAATGTGCTTTCGCATAGCTTAACTCATTGTTATACTTATCCCTGTTCTTCATGTGGTCTCTTGCTTTGATAAGGTCGTCAAGTGAGCCGATCTCAAACGGACTTTGCGCCGTTCCCTCACCTTTAAGTTCATTGTTTGCCAAAGCGTAAGGCGCGGCTGCGGCAGTTACCGTATTTGCGCTGTTGGCATTAAGAGCCGAAACAGAAGGCAGATAAGCAGCCGTCATGGCAAGAGCCATAGCTGTCGCAGCTATCCGCGCGGCTATAGATTTAGATTTTTGCATATAATACCTCCATTACATTTGTCGGACGCGTGACGCCATGGCATCTGTTGTCAGTCGCTGCCGCCATAACGAGTGCGCCGAAAAGTTCTCGCTTATGAATATCCGCGATAAAGTATCGTTATTATACTTAATAATATTATAACACATTACCGCCTGAAATGTCAATCGCGGCAAGCTGCTTAAATTGTAATTAAAAGTAATAATTTGCTTAACTTATTTTTGATTGATTCAGTTATTAAACTAATCTAATAATAATAGTATTTTTTGGGAATACGTTGAACGTAAAAACCCCTCTTCCATAGGGAGAGGGGCGAAAAAAATCGGCGCAGCCGATATTTTCTTGCGGGCGAGGGGGAAATAACCCGTTACAATTTCCTGCTCTGAAATCTTTTTGAAGGTCGGAATATAATCGTTGTAAGCAGTATCACCAACGCCGTAACGCCGAGACTCAGCGGGAAGACCTGCATAATAACGGTGAAGGTCTTATGGTGCTTAAAGACGGTGAATATCCATGTCAGACGGACGCCGCATATGCCGACTACCGAGCAGAGCGCGGGTATCGCCGATACGCCGAAACCTCTCAGGTAGCCCGACATTACCTCCTGCACAACGCTGAAAAGATACGCAAAGAAAATATATTTCAGCCTTATAGTGCCTATGCGTATTACTTCGGGGTCGGAATTGAAAACGGACAGAAGATTCTTTGAAAAAAGCAGTATAAGCCCGCAGCTTACAGCCGTTGCGAGATAACATTCCGCAAGAGAGATACCGAGGGTGCGTTTGCAGCGGTCGTTTCTGCCCGCGCCGTAATTTTGTCCTACAAAGGTGGTACACGCCTGACCGAACGAGTTCATAACATAATAAGCAAATATTTCAAGATTATACGCCGCGGACGCTGCCGCCATAACGGTCGTGCCGAGACTGTTTACGGACGTTTGTATAACGATATTCGCAAGGGAAAATATCATGCTCTGAAAGCCTGCGGGGATACCTATTTTCAATATCCTCCACAATATCCTGCCGTCTATATCGGGCTTTTTGACGTTTACTTTTATATCGGCAGGACTTTTTACAAGGCAGACAAACAGTATGACCGCGCTGACAAAATTTGAAATTACCGTTGCGGCAGCCACGCCGTCAACGTCCATACCCAGCTTTAAAACAAAGAAAAGGTTGAGCAGCACGTTAAGCACGCCCGACACGGCAAGCGCGATAAGCGGGACTTTGGTATTGCCGCAGCTTCGGAATATGGCCGATTCAAAATTATACAGCAGTATGACAGGCATACCGAAAAAATAAATACGCAGGTATTTTACCGCCATTGCGTAGACCTCATCGGGAACATCGAGCAGCTTTACGACATTGCCCGCTATCAGTTCACCGACAGCGGTAAGAAACAATCCGCCGAGCACGGCGAAAACGATAGAGGTATGTACAGCTTTTGAGGTAGTGCTGCTGTTTTTCTGACCTATCGCGTTAGCGATAAGAACATTGCTGCCGAGCGCGACGCCCACAAAAAGGTTTACGAGCAGACCGATAACGGGAGCGTTGCCGCCCACAGCCGCCATAGCCGCCTTACCCAGTTCGCCGGGGAGCTGTCCGACCACTGCAAGATCTGCCGCATTGAACAACTGCTGCAAAATACCCGTTGCCGCAAGGGGTATTGCATATTTGATTATCTGCGATCCTATCGGACCGTTAATGATGTCGACCTGTTTACTCATTGTCAAGACTCCGTTTCATAAATAAAATTATCGACGTTCATTATCTAATTATAGCATTTTGTGGGGTTTATGTCAACGGGGCGGGGACTGACGTTTGTTTGAGCTTTTATGTTAGCACCCCCCGCCCTGAAATTCGCCGAAGGCGAATTTCCCAAACTTTCGCGCACCTAATTTTGTGATACTATTTTCATATCTGCGTACCATTTTACTTTTTTATGATAAGATATTTTTACGGGCATCAGGTTTTATTTTTAAAAAAATAACCGTAAAACTTACCCTACGTTGGTTCGGCAACTTTTGTGAAACTATTTTCATAGATGCACTATTTTTCCTCTTTATCAATTCTGAGAAGCCCCTCGGAGAGGGGTTTGGGGTGAGTTTAGATCCGCCCCGCAGGGGCGCTCCTTTTTAAATAAGCTTTGATCAGCGTAAAATTTTCTTATCAAAAAACGGCAAAAAATCTCCGCCCGAACGTGTTTGCGCTTGGACGGAGATAGGTATGTTTATTTTATTATTTTTGGTATCCGCAATCCTTGCATATTCTGCTTGAATTTGGATTGTTCATGCCGCATTCGGGGCATTCCCATGAGCCTTGCTTTGGTACGAAAGAATCAGGTCTTTTCTTTCCGCATTTTTTGCAATAAATATTGTAATTTCTTGTGCCGCAGGAGCATACCCAATCACTTACATTTTTTGCTGATGTATCTTCGGCTGATTTTTCTGATGTTATCTTTTTCTTTTTTTCGTTACTTGGTTCCGGCATAGAACGGACAGATGAAGCATACGATTGCTGATATGAAGTATGTGAAGTATGTTCTGAATTGTTTGACATTTTATATTTTATTTCATATACATTTTCCGATATTTCGCATATCATCATTATACCTGCTATTGATAAAAAAGAAATAACAATACCAATTATAATTATCCCTGCACCGATCAGTACATTGTCAGCCATATCGGCAAAAGCTATGCCGCCAATGACTGAACCTATGATCGACAATACAAGAAAGATCTTGCAAACGCCTTTTATTAAATTTGTCCAGAACATAATCGACTCTCCTAATAAATATGTCAAGCTTGCAAATAATATTATACTGCAATTTGCGGTAAAAGTCAATACAACAAAACGCAGTATGATATAATATCTCTGTAAAATCTGCGAATTGCACAAAAAACGGAGAGTGAATTTGTATATGTTTAATAGAATAAGAGACCTGCGAGAGGATAGAGATCTAAAGCAAAAGGACGTTGCCAAAGCTCTTTTCTGCTCTCAACAGGTCTACAGTAATTATGAATTGGGTCAGCGGGATATACCCACAGCCGTGCTTATAAAACTTGCCGAATTTCATCGTACAAACGTGGATTATCTTCTCGGACTGACGGACAACAAAACCTATTACAAAGATCTGTAATTTTACCTATCTCCATTGACGATAATATCCGTTATGACCGCCGTACTGCCGCTGACAGTGAATTTTACCTCGAATCCCGCAAAATCAAATCCGTATTCCCTGTCAGGCTCGTTCTGATAGGCAGGGCGCGGGTCTTGCTCTATTATTTTGATAAGCGTTTTACGCTTATCCGGCGGCAGCAGATTGATAAGCTCATCGGGAGCGTCCACGCTCAGCCTGTTTCCCGGATGCTCCTCGGCAAAGCCGCCTGCGGCGTTTGGTATGCTGTCGGCAAACGGAAGATACGGCTTGATGTCTATTATCGGGGTATTATCAAGCATATCCGCGCCGCTCACTTCGATCACCGTCCCGTATTTTTTATCCCGTCTTATCCGCTCTAATTTTACGCAGGAAAGCCCTATGGGATTGGGACGGAAGGGCGAGCGCGTTGCAAAAACGCCCATTCGCTTGTTTCCGCCGAGCCGCGGCGGTCTGACCGTGGGCGACCATGACTTTTGCTCTGCCTTTGAAAATATCCACAGCAGCCACAAATGCGTAAACCCCTCGATACCCTTTAAAGCCTCTTCCCGCCTGTATTCGGGCTCGAAAATTATCTCGCCTTTCAGACCTTCTACAAGTCCGCTTTGACGCGGTATGCCGAATTTTTCGTTAAAATCGGTGCGTATATGCGCGATAGTCTTTATCTCAAAAATTTCCGCCATTGCTTACACCTCTCCGTTTCCGTTCATTTTGCGCAGTTTGAATTTTAACGAAAAGGTTATTATATCGCCGTTTATTTCGCAGCCCGCCTTAGCCTTGTGCGAATCGGCTATCGCCTTTACGGTCGAAAGACCTATGCCGCTGCCGCCCGTTTCTCTCGTCCGCGAGGAGTCCGCGCGGTAGAAGCGTTCAAACAGCAGTTTGGGGTCGCAGTCGGGCATTTCATCACAATAATTTTCCACCCAAAGACGCGCGTGATGCCTGCCGTTCCTTTTCAGCCCGAGTATTATCTCCCTGCCGTCACTGCCGTATTTGACGGCGTTTTCGAGCAGCAGCGATACCGCCCTGCGGATAGCCTTTTTATTGCCAAGGCATATAAGCCCGTCCTCTATTTCGGTCTTTATAGGCTTATTTGCCGACGAGCAGAGCGGTTTGATGTCCTCCGCCGCCTTTTTTGCAATCGCACTCAGGTCAAGCTTGTAAAAATGTATCCGCTGACTTTCCTGCGCCTTTGCAAGGGTAAGCATATCCGCCACCAGTTCGCTTAACCTGTCGGTCTGATTGAGTATGCTTTTTGTCCACTCGCTGCCGCCCGTCATTTCAAGCACTTCGGCGTCCGCGCGGATTATCGCAAGCGGCGTTTTAAGCTCATGCCCCGCGTCGGTTATAAACTGCGCCTGCTTATCCATATTTTGGATAACAGGTCTGACGGCGCGTTTTGAAAAAGCAAATATCATGACCGAGAAAAATACCAGCAGCACTGCCGCTATTATCAGCGATATTTTTATTACTCTGATATTTGCGCTCGACTGCCTGCTGAAATCGTAGATAACGATAAGTTTAGTGCCGTCGGGAGAGGGCGAAACGGCGTATCTGAAATCAAAGCCGTCAATAAAACCGTGTTCAACGCCCGTGTTATACACCTTTTCGGCGTACTCGATAGCCTCATCGCTCGATACCGAGGAAATGTTAGAGGTATCCAGCCTTACGGTCTTGCCGCTGCTGTCCACATTAGCCGTAAAATAGCGCGTTATGTATATCATTTCTCTGTCATACGGCTTTTTCTCATGTTCAAAACTTTTTTTATTCAGATAATTTTTCCACTTTTCAGGAAGTTTTCCGTTATTTTCAATTATTGCCGCGATAGTTTCGTCCGCCTGATCGACCGTATAAACAAAATTAAGTCCGTTTATCAGCGCCGCCATAAGCAGTTCTACCACAAAAAGTGCGGAGATCGAAATAACAAAAAACTTCTTGGTCAATTTATTGATCATCGGCGTATTCGAGACTATAGCCCGTACCCCTTGACGCGCGGATAGACACCGCCGAGCCCAATCCGGCCAGCTTGCGGCGCAGATAGGAGATGTACACCCACACCACGTTTATTTCCGTATCGGTATTGCAGCCCCAGATCTTCTCCATAAATTTTTCGGTGGATATAAGCATATTAGGGTTGCTCATCATATATTCCATCATCTGAAATTCCTTATTTCCCAAGCGCACCGAGCTGTTTGGCGTACTAAGTTCAAAACTTGCGCGGTCAAGGGTAAGGTCGCCGAATTTCAGTTCTGCGGGGGCATAATCGCTCCTGCGGCGGGTGACCGCCCTAAGTCTTGCGAGCAGTTCGTTCATTGCAAACGGCTTAGTCATATAATCGTCCGCACCCGCGTCAAGACCTATTATCTTATCCTCAATATCGCTTTTTGCGGTAAGCATAAGCACGGGTACGGTAACGCCCTTTTCCCTTATCTGCTTAACAACATCTATACCGTTTATACCGGGCATCATTATATCCATTATAATGCCGTCATAATTTCCCGTAAGTGCGCTGCTTAGCGCGTCATTGCCGTTATACACTGCGTCTGTCGAATAATTATTATGTCTGAGGACAGCAGTAAGAGCATTAGAAAGTTCCTTTTCGTCCTCTGCTATCAGCAATCTCATTTTTCATCTTCCCTTTCAAAAAAGCGTTTAACGCGGGCAACGCTGCGCCGCGTCTGTGTGCAAGCCGCACTCATGATATAAATTATACCACAGTTCATCGACATTTGTCAAGGGTTTTTGTGGTGCACGAAGGCTCCACAAAAACTGAAATTCGCCGGAGGCGAATTTCGCCCCCCTCTTTGTTACGGTTTTGCGGTCATGGGGCGCGTCAAAAACTACGCGATACAAACCCCCCTCTTTATCAATTTAAAAAGGACGTATTCGCTCTCTCCCACGGGAGAATGGGTTAGGGAATTTGGGGTGAGTAAAAATTTTCTATCCCTATTGCATTATTCCGTTTTATGTAGTATAATAGTAGTACAGTTATGCAACGGACAAGACCGCTTTGCGCGGCTGTTCGTGATGATTCTTATTAAGGGGGTAAATGTATGGCAGATCTCGATAACAATAAGCCGATAGACGAACAGTCGGAAGAAACTTCGACCGAAGAGACCGCTGCGGATAGTACCGCCGCGGGCAGCGTTAATAAAAAAATATTTATCGCTGTCGCCGCAATGGCAGTCGTTATAATCGGTCTGATAATCGCTGTGGTCATGCTCGCTTCGGACGGAAAGGACGATAAAAAAAGCAAGACTGACGCTTCGGCTTCTGTAAGCGCTGAGGACAGCAAGGATGACGGCAGTGCCGCTGACAGTGACACTGACAGTGAAGATGAGGACAGCGAAACGGAGGAAAGTACGTCTGAAACCGAATCGGAAGATGATACATCATCTCAGGACGATACATCATCTGAAGATGATGCTCAAAGCGGCGGGGACGACGAAACATCAAGCGGATTTGTATTCTATTACAGCGGAAGCAATTCATGGGACGGCGGAAACGGCGTTACAATGACAGGCATGGAAATGAGCGTGAAGAATTTCGATCAGGAGGGACTTTCGGATTGGACGCTTACGCTGGAGATCGAGGGGCTTTCAAGCTGCGAAGGCTGGAACGGTACATATAAATGCAAGGGCGATACGCTGACTATAACGCCCGCAGATTACAACAAGGAGCTTGCCAAAGGCGGAACGCTTTCGGGGCTTGGCTGCAATATCGGCACAAAGGGTACGCTGAATGTAAAAAGCGCCAAGATAAATGATGTTGAATGTACCGTCAAAAAAGGCAGCGTGCCGAGCGCGAACAATAACAACAATAACAATAATAACAACGGCGGCAATAACAATAACGGCGGCGGAGATGTTGATGTAGATTCACTGCTCAAACGTTCGGATAAAGCAAAACAGGGTGATGACTGGCTGCATACCGACGGCAATAAAATTTATGATTCCGACGGCAAAGAGGTCTGGATAACGGGTGTAAACTGGTTTGGCTACAACACGGGTACGAATACCTTTGACGGTCTTTGGAACAGCGTGCTTACCGAATCGGTCGACGCTATCGCCGACCACGGATTCAACCTTATCCGCGTTCCCTTCTCGGCAGAATTGATAAATCAATGGGCGGACGGCGAATATCCGCAGGCAAATTACAACAACGCTTATAACACGGAGCTTAACTCCATGAACAGCCTGCAAATATTTGATTATTTCCTTAAACTTGCCGAAGAAAACGGTCTGAAAGTGCTTATTGACATACACAGCGCGGAAACTGACGCTTCGGGACATAATGTAAATCTGTGGTATACGGATAAGGTAAGCGTGGACGATTATTATTCCGCACTTGAATGGATGGCTGAACGCTATAAGGACAACGATACCATAGTCGCATACGACCTTAAAAACGAGCCGCACGGCAAGCCTAACGAGGGTACGGCGGCGGCTAAATGGGATAACTCAAAGGACGCCAACAACTGGAAATATACCGCCGAGACTGCGGCGGCAAAGATACTTGCAAAAAATCCCAACGTGCTTATCCTTGTCGAGGGAACGGAGACCTATCCTATCAAAAAGGGCAATTACAGCTCGACCGACAGCGCCGACTACTATTTCAACTGGTGGGGCGGAAATCTGCGCGGAGCGAAGGATTACCCCATAGACCTCGGCAAATATCAAGATAAACTTGTGTATTCACCGCACGATTACGGTCCGACCGTTTACCAACAGCCGTGGTTCGAGGGCAATTACGATTACGATTCGCTGATGAAGGACTGCTGGAAGGACAACTGGTTCTATTTATACGAAAACAAGACCGCGCCGCTGCTCATAGGCGAATGGGGCGGATTCATGACAGAGCCTAATCTCACATGGATGACCCATATGCGCACCCTGATAAAGAAATATCATCTGCACCACACCTTCTGGTGCTTCAATGCAAATTCGGGCGACACAGGCGGCCTTGTGCTTGATGATTTCAAAACATGGGACGATGAAAAATACAATTTTGTCAAAGAGGTACTCTGGCAGGAAAACGGCAAATTTGTCGGTCTGGATCATGAAATACCCCTCGGCGACAACGGCATAACACTTAAAAAGGCTAAGGGTATGTAATAAGATCAAAAAAGGGGCGGAATGGCGCCCTGAATTAAGAAAACATTGAAGCAAGGGACGGTATAGCTTGACGACTATGCCGTCCTTTGCTGTTGTTTGGTTGTATTTTGGGCTTCTTCCGTAGCCCGTGCAAAGTCAAATGCACCGATAA